>JAJRSP010000237.1 GCA_024278775.1 Planctomycetota bacterium | reverse complement strand
TGGGACGGGCCGGAAACCTCTCAACCCCACGCGAGGATACGATGGCCCCCGCAAGCTGACAAAGGCAATACGTCCGACAACCATGCCAACGAAGATATCATACGTCCCTGTCACACTATTGCTTTTTCAGGGACGACTACATAGGGGTTTCGGGCATGCTATCTTCTATCAGAGTTTTGTGAGCGATTGGGTTTCCTCCTCTTCCGTGAGGAAACGATCGGTGTATGGCGCGTCCACCTGCTGACAGACCTTGGTGGCCTGCTCGGAAATGCGCTCGTAGTCCGAGTCGCCGTTGTCCGGTGGTGACAGCTCTCGGCACAACGTAACCAGACGCAGCAAGTGCCGCAGCACCAACCCCTCGTCCTTGATGAGATTGCGCGCGCGAACGAACGGGAAAAACTCTCCGTTCATGTCAAACAGCGCACCCGCGATCCACTTGGGCTGGGTGTACACCTCCTCCGGCGTTTCCAGCTGGGCATCAAACAGCGCCTTGAGCATCTCGGGGAGCGTGAGCCGCCGTGGCGGTTCCGGTTCGCCAAACCGGTCATACGTTTCTTCCTCATCGACGGCCACCACGCCGCCGTCCTCGCCGGTGAGGGCAATCCCCATCTGAATGAGTGCCGGTTCGATGGTTTCGGCTTGCAGCGGCCCCGGCGGTAGATCATCGGGGATGGCCGCCCGCCGCGCCAACGCCGGCGGCAAAGGCAACGCCGCCTCCATGGCCAGCAGTTTCTCCTCGAAGCTGCCACGCGCGAGATACCCGCGGATGAACTCACCGTAAAGCGGGTCAATGCTGCGATAGCGGAGCAGTTTGTCGATCGAATCATCCAGCGTGACGTGTTCGCTTCCTTCCTCGTGTGACAGATAGCCGAACTTGGCCAGGTTGCCGATCATGTGGTCGAGTTGTTTCTGGAATCCTTCAAGACGCTCCGGGTCATTGAATCGCTTGCTCAATAACTCACGCACGGCCGCCAGGCTTTCCGTTTTATGCAGCAGGTAGATCAAGAACGAATAGGGAATCATGGAGCGGCTGAGCAGCTTGGCCGGTCCCGCGTCGATGAGCGTCTTGAACTGCCCCTCGGCCCAGTACTGTTCGGTTTTTCGCCGCGTGGGGCGTTTGCGTTCGAGCTGCTTCCGCATGCGCATCACGCCCGGGTCTTTCGACTTGGCGTCGATCAGCTCGTAGCGCCGCCGCCACTTGGCGATCCGCGCGTCGTCTTCATGGGCCAGCACAAAGACATACCCTTGCTTGTCGAACTGCGGCCGGCCCGCGCGACCGAACATCTGGTGCGCGTCCGACGGCATGATGACTTTCTTCTCGCCGCGTTTGCCTTTGAGCAGCGTGCTCAGCACGACCGACCGCGCCGGCAGGTTGATCCCGGCGGCCAGCGTCTCCGTACAAACGATGAACGGCACCAGCTTCTGCAAAAACAGGGATTCGATGACCTCCTTGTATTTCGGCAACACCCCGGCATGATGCACGCCGACGCCGCGAATGAGCATTTGCCGCAGCTTCGGGCCGATCCCGTCGGCGAACGTTTCCGGGGGGAGTTGTTCCTCGATTTTTTTGCGAGATTCCGGCGGGATCAGCTTCAGCCCCTTGAGCCGCTCGGCCACCTCCCAGCAGCCGTCGCGGTAGAAGCAGAAGACCAGCGCCGGGGCGCGCACGGCGTCCTCTTCGCCCTCGGCCATCTCCGGTAGGAACTCGGTGAGCAGTTTGTCGCCGATCCATTCAAAGCTTAGCGGTACGCGACGTTCGTCCGTCTGCACGAGACGCAGGTTCCGGCCATGCTTGTCTTTGAGCCAGCGAACGAAGTCGGCCGTGTTACCCGCGGTGGCCGATAGGAGCATCAGCCGGATCGACGCGGGGAGCAGGGCGAGCGACAGCTCCCAGACGATGCCGCGATCCCGGTCGTTGAAGTAGTGAAACTCATCCATCACCACGCCGGAGACGCCGTCCACCGTGTCCGCCCCCGCGAGAAGATGGTTCAGCAGCACCTCAGCCACAACGACGCGCACCCGCGCGTGGGGGTTGATCTTTCGGCTGCCGGTAATGAGACCGACGTCCGAACGGGAAAAGCCCCACGCCTCGGCCTTGTCCTGGAACTCTCGAAACTTCTGGTCGGTCAGGGCGATCAGCGGCGTGGTGTAGTACATGCGTTGGTGGGAGGCGAGGGCTTCAAAGATGGCCGCCTCCGCGATCAGCGTTTTGCCCATGCCGGTCGGTGCGGAGATGAGCGTTCCGCCCTCGGATTCAAACCAAGCCAGCAGCGCCTCCTCCTGAAACGGGTAGAGGTCAAACTCGATCGTGTCGAGAAACCGGCTGCAAATGTCGTCGCGATCCATCGTGACAGCTTAGTGGAAGGTGGCGAGCGTGTCGCGGGCGCTACGAGGACGAGTCAGTAAGGCTTTCTGCTCGTACGCGATTGGCGGTTGCAATAAACTCTTTTGATCTCCTGGCTGAACCGAAGAAATCGTAGGGTATCGAGTAGACCGTCGTGCCGTCATCCGCGAGGAGTTTGGCACCGCCTCCGACACGGTTGTATTCGACTTGGGCGCCGGGTGCCCCATTCTTCGGGTACTCCCGAAGGGTGGGGGACCTGCTGCGTGCGTACTCGCACAGGCAGGCGGACTTCCCATGCAAGACTCCGTTCGCCACCCGAATCATCATCGCCTTGGTTTCGTCCCCCACCCTTTGCCTTGTGGCAAAGAATGGGGCACCCGCCGCTGGAACGCCGAACGTCTCACGAATTCTCGAAACCGCACAGGCTCAAGCCTGCGGCTCAGGAAGTCGTGGAACATGTAAAACGCGGTACTACCTACCTGATACGCCGAAGTCGCAGTCTATCAGATTGAGGGGAGCGTCCATCTGTCGATAGCCCCTGGGCGCTACTCGGCACCTGAACGTTGATCTGATAGGACACATTAAAGCTGAGCCCGGAGCGGTTTTGCGTGAGATCCACCAGGTCGGCTTCGACCAAGGTCGGGAACCCGCCCAACGCTTCTCCTTCGTTGTCGATGAACGAATCGTTGTCCATGTCCGTGCCGGCAAAGATGCCGTATACGCCCGCCGGGAGGCTATCAAATGCGAAGGCATACCCGTCGGCCGCCGTCGCATTGAACTGGCCCACCGGCGTACCCGTCTCCAGATCGATCACGAGGATGTAGATGGTGCCAATATCACCACCACTCGCACCTTGCGCGCCGACGCCCATACGAACGGCCACACTGGCCGACCCGCCGTTGGAGGCGAAGGATACGGTGCCCGAATAGATGCCGTCAGCAAGCCCGGTACGATCGACGCTGATCCGGTAAGTCCCGGCTCCGCCGCTTGTCGGGCTTACTGAGAGCCAGGTTTCATTGGTGGTGACGCCGGTGACGCTCAGCGTCTCACCGCCGGTATTGTCGACGACGATATCCACAGAGGTGGTGTCCGGGCCGAGGTCCACGTTGTGGGGGACGACGCGCATCACCGGTCCGACGGCGGCATTCACTCCGATGATGTCCGACGCCGCACGAACCGCCCCCAGTGCATTGATCAAACCGTAGCCGTAAGAATCATCTCTGCCCGCCGGACCAAAGTCGTCCACGATGTTGATATTCGTACCCGGATGAGTACCGGCCAGCAATTGATCGAGATCATCCGGACTGAGGTTGGGATTGACCGATTTCATCAAGGCGACCACGCCGGCCATATGCGGAGACGCCATCGACGTACCTTGAAAGAAATCATAGGTGAAACTGCCATCGTCCTGTCCGATTGAGCTAAGGACGCCGTCGGGATAACCGTCACCGTTGTCGTCGACGCTGGTGTCTCCACCGGGGGAGGCCACATCGATCGCACTGCCGAAGTTGGAGTAGGGCGCAATGCCGCCGTTGAAGCCGACTGCACTGACGGCCACCACGCCGTCCAGACCAGCAGGGGTAAAGTTGTTTGCATCGGTGGCGTCATTACCAGAGGCAACGATTACGATCACGCCGGCCGCACGAGCGGCGTTGATTGCGTCTTGCGTGGGTTGCGAAAAACCCGGTCCGCCGAGGCTCATGTTGATGATGTCGGCCGCCCGCGCGGGCAGCGCACCTGAGCTGTTCTCCAATCCGGCCGCAAACAGGATACCCTGAATGATGTCGAAATCGGTGCCGCCGCCGTTGCCCAACACGCGAACCGGCATGACCTTCACGCCCCACGCCACGCCGGCAACGCCGAAGCCGTTATTCGTGTTGGCTGCGATCGTGCCGGCCACGTGGGTGCCATGGAACGAACTCTTGATACCCTGGATGTTTAGATCACCGGGATCATTCGGGTCCGGATCCATGCCGTCGCCATCCCGTGACATGCTCGGGTCGGAAATCATGTCGTACCCGGAGACCAACTGCCCCTGCAAATCCGGGTGGTCCAGCACCACGCCGCTATCGATCACCGCCACGATCACGGAAGGGTCGCCGGTGGTGACATCCCACGCATCCGGAAGTCCGATCTGCGGATAGTGCCATTGTAGTCCGTAGAATTCATCGTTAGGTACCGCCTGGGCAACACGCAGGTAGTTCGGTTCGGCCCACGCCACATCGCTTTGGCGTCGTAACTGCTTAATGGAAGCGATTACCTCGGAGGGGGGGTTGTGTAGAAAGGGAGCCCCCGAACTTGCCGGGAGCGCTTTGAATCGGTTTGCTCCGTTACTCTTTCTCGCATGACGCTTTGTTCGGACGAGGTGAATGCCGGTCGAGTTGGGTGGGGTGTCAACCACTTCAAAGTCGAAATCCCTGGTGGTCATGGCCTTTTTGGCACTCACAGAGTCCTTGGTGTACCGCACAATGACTTCACCCGCGACGTGAGGATAGAGGCTCGATAGTTTTTCGCCGGGGGCCATCGCGACAGTGGCCGCGCTGCGCCCCACCAGAAGTGTGTACAGCCCACCCAGGTCGCCATCGTTGGCCACGCTATAACCGAAAACCTGTACCAGAAGGGTGCCGTTGGTCGGTGCGATCACCTGCTCGGCACGGCCCACGCCCTCGGAGCTGTCCAGGAGGTTGGCCGACTCGTCGAAAAGGAACAAATCGAAGTCATTCACGGAGGGGTCGGCCAAAAGCAGCGCAGCCGACTGCCCCGCAGCCATCTGTACGCGATAGATGTCGAAGGCATCCGCTGACTGGCCGACCACACCGAGGAAGCCGCCGGCCACGCCCGGGTTGGGCATATCCTGCACTTCCGACAAGTCGTTGCCATCGTTAGGGATGACCGCGTTGGTCGGGTCATTCGTATCACCATCCACGACGCCTGTGGTGATGACCGTGAGCCGTCCGGATAGGGATACGGTGTTACCACCGTTATCCGTTCCACTTCCGCCACCGGTGTCGGCCACTGGAGTATCGGTAGCGCAGCCACCGGCAAGAACGATCAAACAGATGGTGAGAACACAAATCCCTTGCAACAAAATGGTTTTCATCGTGTAAGATTCCGAAAGTACTGACTAAGTTTCCGTGGTTTCATCCGTGACGCGACTCGTACGCAACGCTCTATTCCTATCGCGGATTCTGCGCGTTTTGTCAACGATCCACTTTGGGTGTGAGGACGAAATCGGAAGGGGAAACGATTCGGGTGGTGAACGGAGTCTTGCACGAGAAATCCGTCCTCCATCCCCGGGGCATTGGACATGGGTCTCGGCGCTGTGATGGCCGAGCGACCACAAAGCTTGAGAAGCCGCGCAGTCCCGGCGGGCCGGGGCAGCGGCTCAGGTCGGCAGACGGGTTGCAGCGTGGCCCGCTCCCGCTAAACCAAAAAACTCTCGCGTGTTTCGTTCGGTCCGCGCGACGAACGCGTCGTAATCCTCGCCGCGAAGTTCAGCCAGGAAACGCGCAGTGTGGGCGACGTGGCTCGGCTCATTGGGACGCTTGCCGCGCACGGGTACCGGCGAGAGATACGGCGAATCGGTCTCGACCATGATGTTGTCGCCCGGATAGCCCTTCGCGATTTCCTGAAGCCACTGCGATTTCGGAAACGTGACGATTCCCGTGAAGGAGATTCTCCAGCCGTGCCTCGCAATCACCGTGGCTTCTTCGGCCGTACCAGTGAAGCAATGAAACACCACGCGGCGATTCTCGAAGCCATGATCGACAAGCATCGGCACGCAATCCACCAGCGCCTCGCGGCAGTGGATCACAAGGGGTTTGTCGACGCCGGCCGCCCGAGCCAACTGCTCGGCCAACACCTCGCGTTGCTTGCCGCGGTCGGCGAAGTCGTAGTGATAATCCAACCCCATCTCTCCAAGCGCCACCACGTGCGTGTTAGGCCAGAGCCGCGCCATGGCGTCGAGACCGCTCTCGTCCACCTTCTCAGCCTCATGCGGGTGAAAACCCACGCCGGCGAACACGCGTTTCGGATGCGCCTGGGCCAGTGCGATTGCGGCCGCCGCATCGGCCAGGTCCGTCCCGATCGTAATCACGGCTTCCACGCCGGCGTCGCGGCAGCGGGACAACACATCACCCACTTGATCCCGTAACTCCGGAAACGTCAGGTGCGCATGTGAATCAATCAATCCCACGAAACCGTCCTCCGCCATCAAGCGAGTGTATCAGATGCCGCCACCGTCGAGATTCTAGCGAAACGCGAAACACTCTGACAGAGACGATGCCGCTTTATCGCGACGGCTGGTAGGCGTCTTGAAAATGTTCGATCTGCGGTTTGCCGCGAGGTGGCCAGAGCACGGTTACCAGATCAAAACGGCAGGGGCAATGCGCCGCACGGTAGCGCTGGAGATAATGCCGGGCGGCACGCTCGACACGATGCCATTTGGTGGCGTTGACGGCGTCGACCAGCTCCGCGTGCTCATCGGACCCGCGTGTCTTGACTTCGACAAAGACCACCGTGTCACCGTCGAGCGTGACGAGATCAATCTCACCGAGGGGGCAGAGGTAATTTCGAGCTACGACGCGATGACCACTCCGGCGCAGACGCCGAGCGGCTACTCGCTCTCCGCGCGAGCCGAAAAGCAGATGCCGACGCCCTTTATACGGCGGCTGCGGCGAGCTTTTTTCTCTTCTTGCTGGCAGCAGGTTGTTTATGAACGCGAAGTTCACGGAGCTTACGTTTCTTGCCGACCCGATCACGCAGGAAGTAGAGCTTGGCGCGACGGACCTTGCCGCGGCGCTTGATTTCCAGCTTGACCACGTTCGGCGAGTGAACCATGAATGTACGCTCGACGCCCTCATTGGCGACGATCCGACGCACGGTAAACTTCTCGTTGATGCCGCAGCCACGCCGGGCGATCACGACACCGTTGAAGACCTGGATGCGTTCCTTGTCGCCTTCCACGATGCGCGTGTGAACATCCACCGTGTCGCCAATATGAAACAACGGCGACTTCGGCTTGAGGTACGACTTTTCTGCGAGTTCAATTAATGGATGTCTCATCGTCTATATCTCCCGAAGCACGTCTCGCGGTCAGATCCAGCGACACCGGCCGCGTCCGACACGAACTCGTCTCAGTAAACTTCTTAATCGACCAAACCCAGCCACCAGGCAAACCCAGCCACCAGGCAAACCCAGCCACCAGGCATACCCGGCGACCAGAAGAACCCAGCATTTGGCATCAGCCAGCATTCGGCATCAACCACGCGCTCAGGCCGACGCATCTCGCCCTTCGGCCTGATCCGGATCGCCGGATGAATCCAAACCTTCCAACAAGTCCGGGCGACGCAACCGCGTTCGCCAGCGGGCCTGTTCCGCCCGCCAAGCCGCAATCTTGCCGTGGTCACCCGACAACAACACGTCAGGCACCTGAAGCCCTTGATAATCACGGGGCCGCGTATACTGCGGATACTCGAGCAAGCCATCACGAAAGCTTTCGTCGACAGCCGACTCATCGTGCCCCAAGGCACCGGGGATCAGTCGCACGATCGCGTCAATCAGCACCATGGCCGCCGGCTCTCCGCCGGACAGCACGTAGTCGCCTATCGACACTTCGCGAACGCCAAGGCCGACGCGAACCCGCTCATCAAACCCCTCATAATGACCGCACAGCAGCATCAACCGGGGCCGTGTGGCCAACTCGTTTACGAGCCGCTGCGTGAGCGGCTCACCCTGCGGGGTCAGCATGATCCGCGACGAAGCTTCGGCCGCCTGCGAATCCACATACGCCACCGCATCGAAGAGGGGCTGACACATCAGCACCATCCCCGGACCGCCGCCAAAAGGACGGTCATCGACCGATCGATGTCGGTCCTTCGCGAAACCGCGAAAATCAGTCAGATGGATCGAAACGAGCCCGGACTTCCGAGCGCGTCCGACAATACTCGAAGCGACGAACGAGTCGAACACCTCTGGAAACAGCGTCAGCACGTCGATCCGCATCGGTCATGTCTCGACGACCGCGACTATGATCCGACGGCGACGCCCTGTTTCTTGAGAATGCTACGTACCGTGTCCGTCGGCTGGGCACCCACACTCAACCAATACTCGATCCGCTCGCGTTTGAGCGAAACCTGCTGACCTTCGTCGGACGCACCGGGATCAAAACTACCGAGCTCTTCGATGACCTTGCTATCGCGCGCCTGTCGACTATCCATCGCCGCTAAGCGATACGATGGGCTATGGCGACGGCCAACCCGTTTCAGCCTGATTCGGACTGCCACACTCTTCTCCTTACAGCGCGATCCACGCCGAAAAGCCAACTCACACGCCCGGCACCGGACAACGACGCCGCCTGAGTCCCGCCAGTATAGCGGGCTCTAACGTCGCGACAAGACCCGTTGATCGGGTTTCCTCGAAAAGGGGGACACACTTTCGGCGGGTGTCCCATTCCGCGGGTATTCCCGAAGGGTGGGGTCGAACTACACTGGGAAAAACGCCGTCCCTCCTCCTCGGTATCACGGCTGGTGGGACAGACGGGCATGATGCCGGGCCGGGGCTGCCTGCGGCCACACTAGCGATTCTCCTGGATCGGCCGGTCAGGTTGGGAGGGACACTGGTTGGGAGGGACACTGG
>JAJRSP010000236.1 GCA_024278775.1 Planctomycetota bacterium | reverse complement strand
TGCGCGACGGGTCCGACATCCACGCGCAGCCGACGCCCTCCGGCCACCGGTGTGGCGCTGACGATCGTACCCATCCGTTCGATGATGCCCGTAAACAAGACGTAATCCCTTCGCCGAACCCACACAGGCAAACCTCAATGTCCCTCGGGCTTACCCACGGTGGAAAATGCTAGATCGGGCCTCGCCCCTGTCAAGCGAACGGCGTATCTTGGGCGTATCAGGGTATATGACAGAACCGGCGGGTGCCCCATTCTTTGCCCCAAGGCAAAGGGTGGGGGACGAAAACGGAGGCGATAATGATTCGGGTGGCGAACGGAGTCTTGCATACGAAGTCTGTCCCCCCTTCTTCGCGTTAGGGCGAAGAAGGGGCACCCGTCGAAAGTGTCATGCGGCGTGCAAAGGCGTTGGTACGCCGTTTGCATGGTTTCCTATTAGGTAGTATGAGACGGTCAGTATGACCGGGGTTGAACGAACACCAAGAACGGAAGGATGCTGGATATGCCCCAGACTGACCACCAAACGACGACTCGCTCGGCCGAGCTTTTCACCGCGGCGAACCGGGTGTTACCTGGCGGCGTCAACAGTCCGGTCCGCGCATGCGGTGCCGTCGGCGGTAGCCCGCGGTTCCTGGCCCGCGCGAAAGGTGCCCGCGTGTTCGATGTGGACGGCAACGAATACATCGACCTCGTCGGCAGTTGGGGACCGGCCATCGTCGGGCACGCCCACCCCCAGGTGGTAGAAGCCATCAGCCGCGCCGCGGCCCACGGCATCAGCTTCGGTGCCTGCTGCGAGTGGGAACACCAACTGGCCGACTTTATCGTGAGTGCCATTCCCTCGCTGGAGATGCTTCGTTTTGTCAACAGCGGTACCGAGGCAACGATGAGCGCGATCCGTTTGGCTCGGGCCGCCGCCGGTCGCCAAAAGATTCTCAAGTTTCTCGGCGGTTATCATGGCCATGTGGACTCGCTGCTCGTTTCGGCTGGCTCCGGAGCCGCCACCTTCGGCTCACCCGATTCCGCCGGCGTACCCGTCACCTTCGCCGAGTCCACGCTGCTCGCCCCGTACAACGATCTGGAAAAAACATCGCAACTGCTCGATGACCACGGCGACGATGTGGCCGCCGTTATCGTCGAGCCGGTTGCCGGCAACATGGGCTACGTCGAGCCGGTCGAAGGTTTTCTGCCCGGTCTGCGATCTCTCTGCGATCGCCACGGCTGCCTGCTCATTTTCGATGAAGTGATGTCGGGCTTTCGCGTCGGCTGGGGCGGCTATCAAAACCTGTGCGGCGTGCGGCCGGACCTGACCTGCCTGGGCAAGGTGATCGGCGGCGGTATGCCGGTGGCCGCATACGGCGGATCACGTCAGCTCATGTCGAAGATCAGCCCGCTCGGCCCCGTCTATCAGGCCGGCACGCTCAGCGGCAACCCGGTCGGTATGGCCGCCGGCCTCGCCACGCTCTCTCTCTGTCAGGCCGAGGGTTTCTATGCGTCCCTTGCCGCCAGCGCCAAACGCCTCGCCGATGGGCTGGCCGCCAGCGCCTCGCGCGCCGGCTTCGCTCTGCAAACCGGGAGCTGCGGCGGCATGCTCGGCATGGCCCTGTCGCCGAAGCCGGTTCGCAACTTTGAAGATGCCACGGCCTGCGACCACGACGCCTTCGGGAAGTTCTACCGGGCGATGCTGTCGCGCGGCGTGTGGCTGCCCCCCTCGGGCTACGAGGCCATGTTCGTATCCGCCGCCCACGATGACGATTCGATCGACGCGGTGATACAAGCCGCCGCAGAGAGCTTCGCTGAAGCCGGGTAGGGCATGCAGATAGCATGCCCACATGGTCCCAAGGCGAAAGGTAGACCTGCCATTCGGCAGGGCTATGCCGTTGTCAGCGCCTTCGCGGCTTCGTTCGCTTCGCAGAAGGTGGGGGGCTCGTGGGGAACGCCCCTGCTGAGCCGACCAGCTTCCAGCTTCATCTTGATCGTGAGGAATCGACCGACCAACGGGGCGGCCAGGCGGGCCTTCAGTCCGAACTCATTGTAGAAATCGGTCAACACCCCCGAAAGCCGCTTGTAGAGGGCTGGGCTGTGGCGGAACCAACGCTTGGCGGCCCAGATGGAGCCCGAATAGGTCACTGCCAACTCCTCCGACTCGCGCGTGAATCGTTCGCGGATCCGCAGGTCCGGGTGGTTCTTGTAGCGTTTCCAGCCGAGAAGCATGGTGCGCGCCACCCGAACAATACTCGGACCGTTCACCTCGAAATCGCGCACGAAGGCGCGTTTGATCATTTCGGTTTCCGTCCCGCGCGGGATGCTCGGGTGTTTGTGGCGAAAGCGGTACTGGCCGTGTGAATCCGCATGGGGCATTTCTTCGAGACTGAGCAGGGTGCCGGCCGCCTCGTGCTCGGCGTAAAGAGGTGTTCCGGGCAGTGGGGTGTAGAGCATGAACTGGTGGAACTCGGTGTCGTGTTTGACGGCGAAATCAATGATGCGATCCATGTCTTCCGGCGTGTGATGCTCCAGTCCGATGATGGTCGATCCGAGTACGCGAACACCATGCGACTGCAGCGATTGTACGATCTCCATCGTGTCGACGTTTTTGAGTTTGGTGTAGGACGCGTCTTCGCCTTCGATCCCTGTCCAGACCCAGGAGATACCCAACCCGACGATTTGCTCAATCGTGTACGCCTGCAGCACGTTGAGGGAGCTGAACACATAAAGCGCCCAGGACTTGTTATGTTCGATCATCAGGTCCAACAGTCGTAACGCACGCTTGCGGTGGATCAGAAAGTTTTCGTCCATCACGAAGAACGCTTTCGTGCTGAGATCACGTTCCAATCCGCACATCACGTCGAAGAGCTCGTCACCGGTCTTATAAAAGTGGAAACAACTGCCCTTCCCGCCGAACATGGCCGAGGTCGAGCAGAAATTGCACGCCAACGGGCACCCGACGGACGGGATCAGTGTGGCGGCGATGTCACCCGGTTTTTCGCGGAGCGGTTGTCCCAGCGTGCGCGCGTTGATGCCGGAGAGCACGCGGGGGTGTCGGATGGGGGCGCTGTCATCCTCGCCGAGGAACCGACGCATCCAGGATACGCCCTCCCCGTGGACGATGTGGTCCGCGTCGATCATCTCATCCAGGTCCGGAAGGTTGGCCACGTGACCGCCGACGACAATCGTGGATGTCGGCGAGTGCTTGCGAATCAGCTCGCACATCTTCTCGACTTTCCCCACGTTGGGAATGATCGACGTGATCCCCACGATATCATATTGACCGGAGGCGATCTCCTCGGTGAACCGATCGAGACTCGGGAAATCAAGCACGGTACACGGCGCGCTGATGTTGTTCTGGATGAGCATGATACCCCACGACCGATGAAACATGCGCAGCGAGAACACCCCTTGCTCTCGCGTAACTTGGTTTTGGTACAACTCCATCGGGTTCATTTTTCGACTGCCGTATTCGTCGTCCTGGGCGAACGGACCGAAAACGCTGGTTAGCAGCACGCGAGCACGCGACCGCAGCGGATGTACGGGTTGGCTGGGCGCTTCATGCCGGGAGGTCGGGTAGCGAGGTATACGTACTAGCGTCGTGGTCATGCTTCAGTCATCCGTTTCGAGTTTTTCTCTCGCCTGCGCCAGCGCGCGGGACGGGCCATACTAATTGTTGTCGGCATTATGGCGATTACTTGCCAAGGGGCAATCCCCCGGATTCGCACCTTCAGGGACAAGTACAACTCGATTTACTACTCTTTTCGCGGTGGCTGCCCCGTGTTCTTGGTGCTGGCAACGCGGGGGTGTAGGTATTTGTCCGCGAAGTAAGCCGTATGGACCTCTGGGCCGGGTTTCGGTGCGTTGTCACGGCCTCATTGATGGGGGTGGCGTTGACCGCGTGCGGCATGCCCAAGCCGGAGGCGCGGGCATGAATCTCGAACTGTGGACAAGGCCGCGCTTCGTTTGGCCACGCCACTCAGCCGTCTCGCGTCGGAGGTTGAACCATCGTATCCAGCTGATGAAGTCCGTCATCATGCGGTGTTACGAGAACGACACGGCGTCTACGTCCACGAAGGTTTGCTTCGCCTTCGTGGCTAACGAGCCGCTTTGTTGAAGATCACGAAGGAGCCGGCGGAGGTCAGCCGCGGTGTGCGTGTAGATGAGCAAGTCATGCCGGTATTGCCCTTTCAGCCGGGCCAGAGGGCATGGGTTGGGTCCGACCACCTCCGCATGATGCAGGGCCATAGCGGCGATCGCTTCTCGCACCCGTTGTGCCAATGCGTCCGCTTCGTGCCGCGCGATCTCGTCACGGTCGTGAGCCAGCACCACCCGCGCAAGCCGTCGAAACGGCGGCAGACCTACCGAACGCCGGGCCTGTAGCTCCGCCTTCGCGAAGGCCTCATAGTCATGGGCGAGCGCAAACCGTAGCGCTGGGATATCCGGCGTGGTGGTCTGCACGACGACCGTACCCGAGCCTTGTGACCGCCCCGCGCGACCGGCCACCTGCGTGATGAGCTGAAACATCCGCTCGTGCGCGCGAAAGTCCGAAGAGAGGGCCGCGTCCTCCGCCTGAACGACACCCACAAAGGAAACAAACGGGAAGTCCAGCCCCTTGGCGATCATCTGCGTGCCGACGATGACGTCGATATGGCGCGATTCGAAATCGCTGATGGTGCGCTCGTAGTCGCGGCGGTGCCGCATCGTGTCACTATCGACCCGGGCGATCCGTGCCTCGGGGAAGTACACCCCGAGCACGTCCTCGACGCGTTGCGTACCCACGCCGACCGGCACCAGTGTTGCGCCGCAGGCCGGATTCGGGCAGGTTGCGGGCGTCGGCGCACGTTGATGGCAGTAATGGCAGATGGACTGCCCGGTGGTACTGTGCATGACAAGCCCGACGTTGCAATTCGGGCAGGTGATCCGCTGCTTGCACTCCACGCACACGAGTCGGTTCGCATAGCCGCGCCGGTTCATCAGCATGATGGCCTGTTCTCCGCGCTGTAGCGATTCCTCCAAGAGCCGTTTCATCGTGCGTGATAGCACGACCTGCTGTTTCATTTCGGCCCATTCGTCGCGCATATCGACGACGTGAATCTTGGGCATCGGCAGGTTTTTAACGCGGTGAGGCAGAACCAGCCGCCGGTAGTCGGCTCGCTGCGTGCTGTGGTGCCACACCTCGATGGAGGGCGTCGCCGATCCGAGCACGACGGGGATGTGCAGCCGCTGGGCTCGCATGATGGCGACGTCGCGCACGTGAAAGCGCGGGGCCTGTAGGTTTTTGTAGCTCGTCTCCTGTTCTTCGTCGACGCAGATCAGCCCGAGGTTCGGACACGGCGCGAACACGGCGCTGCGCGTGCCGATGATGATGTGCTTCCTCCCGTCGGCCACCTGACGCCAGATGATCGAACGCTGGGCGTCGGTGAGACCGCTGTGGTTCACCGCTACGTCGGTGAACCTCGCGGCCAGCCGCTGCACGAGCTGCGTGGTGAGCACGATCTCCGGCACCAGCATGATCGCCTGTTTGCCCTGGGCGGCGACGCGCTGCATCGCACGGATGTAGACTTCGGTTTTTCCGGAGCCGGCCACCCCGTACAGCAAACAGACGGAGAACGTCTTGTCGTCGGTCGCTCGATTCACCGCGTTGATCGCGGCGTGCTGTTCTTCCTGAAGCTCAAAGTCCGGCTCCTCGATCGGACCGGCGAACATCGGCTCCAGCGGCGCGGGCTCCTTCTTGACGATCACCTCAATCGCGCCGGTTTTTACCGCAGCCCGTAACACCGAGGAGGACGCACCCACCCGGAGCAACAGCTCGCTCACCCGCATCGGTTCGTTCGTGATTGCGAGCGCCTCGACGAGCGCCTGCTGCTTCGGCCCGAGTTTTCGCGGTTCGTCCGGCGCGCCGGGATCAGTCGTCGGAAGACATGCGTAGCGAACCCTCTTGAACCCGCGTTCGCGACGCACGCCCTCCGGGGTCATGGCTTTGAGTGTTCGCGCCAGCGGGCAGGCGTAGTGCGTGGCGATGTCTCGTCCGAGTTGGACAAGCTCGGCCGATAGAAAACTGCGCTCATCTTCCAAGCCGGCGATGGGTCGCAGTGTGTGGTCCCAGGTGCCCTCGACGATCTTGACAACGAAGCCGGTGACGAGCCGCCCCGACCGACCCAGCGGCACATCCACCCGCTGCCCAAGCTGCAGCCGATTACGAAGCTCGTCGGGTACGGCGTAAGAGTAGGTCCGATCGGTCCGCACGAGCGGGGCGACCTCGGCCACCATGCCGGTGTGATGTTCGCCCGGCTCGGTCCAAAGATACCCGGAACTGTCAGATGATGGTCGCTTCGCCACGCACGGAATCCGCTCAGGTGTAGGCACGCGGCACGACGCCGGCGCAATGACGGCATTATGCCGCGTAGCAGCCCACCCGAACAGACGCTCTTTCGATCAAAAAAGCCGATGCTTCAACCGGGTTGACTTGATGGGCGGTAGATATGGAGGTGCCTATGGGCGGACCGTCACCTTTACGGCGGGAGGCCGGGCGGCATGGCTAAGCGAAGCACAGCCATGTTTTGCGCCGACACTCATGCCCGCGCCTCCGGCTTGGGCATGTCACACACTTCATGATCCCCCGTAGGGTATGCTATGGCATGCCATCGTGTTGCCCCGAACCGCCCCCGAGCCGCAGGGTTCCGCAGGGTTCACCCTGCGCGGCTTCCCAGATATCGTGTGTCGCCCGACACTCCCCATGCCGCGGCGCTTCCCATCTCATCTGTCACACACAAGACCGTCGTACCGCCGCGC
>JAJRSP010000235.1 GCA_024278775.1 Planctomycetota bacterium | reverse complement strand
AAGTACCGTAGCACGAACCCGACACCGAGGATCCTCCAAGCCAAGATGCGCACGGCACTCCTGGAACGAAACCTCGATCGACCAGCGACGCGTATATAACATTGCGATCCGATCGGCATGCATCGAAGGGTCTGTGGTAAACAAGTATTCGTCGCGGTGCGTGCCGCCGTGATCGCGTACGCGCACCCATCGCACCGCGAGCACGCCGCGGCCGCTGCGATACCACATGCCGTCGCCGTGTACCAGTTCGACTCGTCGGCATTTACCGCCGTACCACGGGATGGTTGTGCGCACGCCGCGCGTGTTCTCGGCAGCTTGCTTTGGCCTGGGGAGCGCCTTGCCTTTGATCGGTCGTCGGCCTCTGCGACCGGGCGTGATCGGCGGCGCGGGTTCGTAGATTGCTGCGTCGTCGTAGTACCGCGCGACCAATGTTCCGCCGTGTCGGTGAATGCGCGTGGCCAGATCGAAGCTGGAAAACCCGCCATCGCCGAGGAAAACGAAGTTTTTGTGCGGGAACCAGCGCATCAGCACGCGCGCGAGCAAAGCGGCCAATTGGCAGGGCGTTCTGAATCGACACCCCTCGGCCTCGGCCACCTTGCGCGACCTGTAGAGCGCGCACAACACCGGCAACGCCCACGGCCTCGAGATCAGCGGCATCTTGACGAGCACCGCCAGCACCACCCATCGGTGTCCCCAACAGATCGTGGTAATGCCGTGGCTTGAGCGCACCGCGTCGTGATGGCAGCCACGGCCATAGACCTTGGGGCCGCTGTGGCGTGTGACGGTGTCGTCGATGGCGACAACGATCGGCTCGTCTTTGGGCGCGAGTTGTAATGTGTGTCGCGCGAGCGCTTTGCCGAGCGGCCAGAGCGACCATCGTGCTCTGCTAAAGACTCGGTAAAATGAGCAAAAGTGTCCGGGCATGAGGCCACGAGCAGCCCACTGGACTTCGGCGATGGTGCGTCGTCCTTGAGCAAGGATGGCTCCGACAAGGATCGCGGCAAACCGCTTGACAGTCGGCCGGGTGAATGCGATACTGAACGCCTCGATCAGCGGCTCCGCCGCCCGTGGCAACCTGAACATGTGGGACTCCTTCCCCGATGTGTGTCGTCAAACATCACTTCGGCAGGAGTCCCTCGTGCTGTGCAGACCTGGAGAAAATGGCAAAAGTCGAGATCACACGGATCGCCCCGACTCAAAAAGGACCGCCCGCGAAAAACGCGGACGGCCCCAGATCAGAGAAATCAATCAGTGTCAAACGCTATTTGCGACGACGGCAGGTGGCGATCAGACCCCCGAGACCGAGCAGCGCGACCGACGCGGGGGCGGGAACATTGACGCCGTAGCTGAAGTCGTATCCGTTGTTCTCCCAATAGTTGAGATTCCAGAAGCCTGATTGGTACCAATTAAGGTTATTCGCGTTTGGGCTGCCGATGCCATTAAGACCGCTGGTGCTCTGCACCCAGCTGTTGCCTGTACCGCTGCCGATCGGTGAGAGAGCGAGCATGTAAGTGCCAGCCCCGAGGGTGACATCCGCGATATCCGCAGACAGCCTGTAGCCGTCGTAACCAAACGCATTCCAGCCGTTCAGTGACTGCGAGAAGGGGCCGTCGGTGTTGCCGGAAGCGTGCAGGGTGCCACCAAAGCCATTGCTCATACCCGAGCGAATCTCGTACATGTACCCGACCGCAGTGAAGTCCATGAAGAAGTTGCCCCAGATATCAGTGATCGTCCCCCCGCCAAAGTCAAAGTCCTCAAGTACATAGGAATCCGTGACGACGGTGTTGAACTCGGCCGAGCGGCCGCCGACAAGATCGGGATCACCGTTATACCACACCGTCTGGGCGTGGGTGGCGGTGGCGATCGTGAATGCCGTGATGGCGGCGGTGAGAAGGTGATTGCGTGACATGGCGGTATGCCTCCTTGTTTTGCAGGGACCTCGGCGTCGAACACTCGACGGGGAGAACCACGCGTATTGCTCATGGTGCGAGCGATAGAAAGAGTCGCTGGTCACGCAGAAACAAGTAGATTTAGAACAATATTCTTTTGCGAAACATGTAGGTCATGCAGGACATGAGGGCACGAAGGGCATGGCAAGAGGATGGAGGAGCCGGGGGCGGGGCGAGCGCAGGGAAAGTCCGCTTTGGGCTTCTTGGAGGGAACACGCCTCGTCTGGCCGCGAACGCGCGGCGAACGGCTGCGATCGTGTAGGGACGAAACCCTGACAGGTTCGTCCGGTGCGTCACTTGCGCAGCAACGCTTTGTCGAACATGGCAAGGACCGACTCGAATCGTTGAGCGAGAGTCGGCGCGGGGTTCCAACTCATGAGCACGACAGCGAGAGTAACATCGCGGCGGATCATCCGTGCCCGGCGGAAATGGTGCCGATGGTGTCGTTGATGACGCTGATACGCGGGAGTCGAGAGATCGTGCGTGTGGCGGCTCCGCCTGTATGTGAGGATAGGGGAGAAGTTTTGAGGGGTGAGTCCTGAGTCTTGAGGAGGAGAAGTGGGTGAGGCGGGGAGATCGAGGGGAGGAGAAGCATGGAGAGACGGAGCCCTCCCCCCAACCCCCTCCCGCGGGGCGCGGGAGGGGGAGCAGGAGCAGGAGTCGGAGTCGGAGTCGAGCAGGTCGGTGATTCGGTTGTGGGTTTGCATTGGGTCCCTCCTCTGATTGCAGATTAGGAGAGATTGGTGGTGGTGGGAAGGGGTTT
>JAJRSP010000234.1 GCA_024278775.1 Planctomycetota bacterium | reverse complement strand
TGGGACGGGCCGGAAACCTCTCAACCCCACGCGAGGATACGATGGCCCCCGCAAGCTGACAAAGGCAATACGTCCGACAACCATGCCAACGAAGATATCATACGTCCCTGTCACACTATTGCTTTTTCAGGGACGACTACTTCTATATGCAGGACGATTTCATGCTCATGCTGGGCGGTTTTTTTTCGTGTTACGGGCTGTGGCAACTGCTGGCCACAAAGCATCCCAGTCCATCATCGCAGTTCAGGCTGTGCAGCAACTGTGGTTATAACATCACTGGCAACACCACAGGCAAGTGCCCGGAGTGCGGGCATTGTTTATGATTCACTGACCCTACAGGCTTCGGACGTTTTACTTCCCACCGGTTTTTGGCGATTTGAGTGGTTTGAATTCTCTGGCGTATTGCACTTTGAGCTTGGCCACGGCGTCCTTGGTGGAACGATAAAGCAGCAAATCAAACGGCGGCTCACCCCAGTGATCAAGCTTGCCGGCCTTGTCGAACCAGAACTTGTAGTCCTGGGCTCCATCGTATCGGGTTGTGTCAACGAGCAGAGTGCCATCTTTCGATGTTTCGACCGCGAAGGATAAATCATGCGTAGCGCCGGTCTGTGGGATAAACTCCGGAATCTTGAAGTTCTTATGTTTGTTAAAATCGAGCACGTGAACCAGCGCGTCCAAGCCATACACAAACTGACCGGCCGGTATCGGTGATACCTGCGGCTTGGGCTTATCGCCCTCGGCAAGCAGCGTCGGCGTCGAAAGGACGGTCATCTCGTTGGCCTCTCGATCCACGGTGAGTTGTAGTTGTGGTGCGGTTCGTGTCCCTCGGGGCGTGGCCGCGGTCCCCCCAATGGTAATATCAATCGGCTGAAAATCTCGCTGGAGGGTCGCATTGGAAATGAGCGTCAACCGCGACTTTTCACCCATGGCGACACTGGTTTCATTCCTGTACTTGTACACCGGTTCACCATCGCGCCGGGTCGCACGGAGGGAGACCACGGCATAACCGATTGTCTTGTCCTTCTCTTTGGCGAGGAAATAGTAGGTCTCCATCGTGCCGTTTTTAAGCGTGCGCAGGCTCCGCAGCACGGCCCCCGCGCTGCTCTGCATCGGTGTCTGAGCCGGCACCATCGTCGGAACCGAAAGAATCACAAGACACGGAGCGACCATTCTGTGTCGCCATAAATGCAGATTTTTTTTCATCGTGACTTCTCACTGTATCCGAGGCTTCCGGGCACCATCGGTGATCTCAACACGCAGCGTTCTCCCGCCTACACGGGCAGCTTGACACCGAGCGCCCCACTTTTCACGGTCGGCATTGTAACGAACCGCGCGAAGCACCGCGAGCGGGACACTGGGATCGCCAGTCCAGGATGCCGGTTTGTGACGCGTCTGTTGCGCTTTCGGACCCGCGAGGATCAGTCCAGCCACTGTTTTTTGTCTTTGAGCTTCATGGGGACGTACTCATCGCAGAGGTAGGACAGGTCCTTGGAGATCATCGCTTCGACCTCCATCTTGAAGCCGTTTTTGATCATCTTGTTGATCTCCTTCGCCCACGCCCGCTTGTTTTTGAACCAGGCGTAGTTCAGGATTTGCTTGGAGCGTTTGATGTCGTTGGCGTCCAGCTCGATCTTGACATCATCACTCATATCGCAGCGTTCGTAGTCGAAGCTGGAGACGCCAATAAACTTGGCGTCGGGGATGGCCATGCGCCGTGATTCATACGCCAGGTTGATCGAGCCGTGCTTGATGACGGAGTAGATGTAATACCCCCACGGGTCGTTATCCAGCAGTACGAACACGGGCAGCTTGAGCTCTTCGTGCATGCGCCGAAGCAATCGTCGCATCCCCCGCGCCGGTTGACCGCCGCCGTGCGAGACGATGCAGTGGTGTTTTTCCCAAAACCGGTCCTCATGAAACCGCCGCCACACCGTGTCTTTTTCGACGTGGAGTATGAACTTCGCGCGGCATTTCTTGAACTGAACCACATCCGGCTCGCAGATGCTTGGCACCGCATACCCCGCACTGCCCATGGCCGCACAGTCGAGCGTGCTACCCGCGTCGACCAGCGTGATCGGGCCGGCCAGATTGCCCCGGTTGCTGGCGAAGACGTGCAGCTCTTCGCGGAGCGCGTCGATGGCGACCTCTAAGTCTTCGATGATCGGATCCGACTCGCCCTGGTCGTCAAAGGTTTTCTCGTTTGTGCCTTTGATCGAGTGTTTGCTCATGTAGTAGATCTGGCGGATGCTGGCCGTCTTGCCCATCTCGATCAGCTCTTTGCACTTGCTGGCCACCAACAACGTCTGCATGAATCGTTTGGCTTGGCCGTAGTTGAAGAAGTTTCGCGTTTGCTTGTTGCCGCCAAGCTCGATGTGCCGCGTTTTTTCATTATACGCGATATTGCTCAGGCTGCGCGTGGGGATCAGCACGGCCGGGTCTTGCTGTTGCCGGGCCATGTCAAACACCGACTGCGCCAGAGCCTCAATCTTCGCGCTGGCGTTCCGCTTGGAGACTCGGGGCTTCGGGGTTTTCTTGGCACGAGTCGCCACAGCGCTCGCCTTGGATTTTGTCTTCTGCGCCATGATTATTCCGTGTCGGCTAACTCGAAATCCGGCGGCGGAGCAATTACCCAGGTAGCCGCATACGCAAGCTTTCGGCTCGCCTTCCTCTTATCGCCGACCACGACTCCGTATGCCGGTTCGTCTTCCAACGGATCTCGTGCGATCAGCTGGTCAAGACTTCGGGCAAGACCCGCGCGGATGGCCGCCAAGTGAAACCCCTGGTGACCACGAAGCGTATCCGTAGCCGGACGCCCGGCCGCAACCATTACTTGGGCAAGAAAGATTGACATCGGTGAACCGTCGCGGCTGTCACGAAATGCTAGCGAGGTTGGTCGCCAACGACTTCGTTTGTCATCGAAAATGACCCAACCGCGAGGCACACGACGCCAGAGATCGTCATCGTCACCGATGGTTGGGTCATCCACATACTCGCCCATCAACGACCGCTTTCCGATCGAACGCGCCCTGCCAGAAGGGCCACGATCCGATTAAGCTGCGACCAATCACCCATCATGATCTCGTCGTCCCACTCTTCGCCGGTTCGCGCATCCTCAAAATACACCGCAAATCGATGCCGCGATAACGTTTCAATTTCCAAATCGATGCCCGCAATATGCCACTCAACCTGAATACCCCCTGCAGAAGTTGGCACCACTGATGGTACCGGCATATCATCACCCAATACGTCCACAAGAAGCTTCAGGGTGGCATTGGCAAGCGACTGATCCACCTGCGCCGCACCATACGAGTCCCAGCCCTGCTGAAGTTCAAGGAGCCGCACAATCGCGTTAGCAGTGGGCTCAAACCAACCACCCAGCGACGCGCTACCAACTATGACACAGGGCCGATCTGTTTCATCTGAGTATCTGATACTCAAATCCAAATCTGCGCCTAGCAACGCATGGCTTCCGGTGACACCCGGCGATACTGTCTGTCGCCTACAGTCGTTCCCCGTCAGCAACCCGTGATCGAATTGGTTCGGTACCGGCATTGTCGTCATCGCGTTCGGCTCCAAGCACTATGCATCTGTGGCGTGGTTAGTGCGGCAAACCCCCGAACGATCCACTCATGGCCAACGTCCATGAACCCCAGGACGCCTTGAATACCATCGTCGGTTGGACAACCGCGCGCCACAAGATTCATTAGGAAAAGCGGCATATCGTCCGAACGACGAAACGCCGGCTCAATTGAAAACCGGAGTCGACCCATCGGAGCCTTGTCGTCACCGGGAATAACGAAGCACCCATTCATCCGAAGCTCCTCAGGCTGCGGCAGAAATTCCTCACTGAACTCCAACTTGCACAGAGACAAGACACTCGCCAGCTCTGAATGCAATCCGCCGCTTTCTCCTGCTGTGATGTGATTAACGTATGTCACGTCGCACTGGTTCGGCTTGAGCTCACCAAGTCCCTCGCGTGTGAGATGTTTCTCGAAATCTGAATACTCTTTTTTGAATTGCTCGCGAATACTGTCATAACGTGGGTACTCCACGTCTCCGACAACTTTTCGCCAATTGTGCCCGAAACGGTCGGGCTGTAGCTGTATTAGCTCTGATCCAGCGTCATTCAAAAACCAGAATCGCGGGGTAGGCGGTCTGTTAGCCATCTCGATTCGCACACCGGGACCGAGGTCACCCCTTACTCCAAACTGCTCCACTGTCGGGTCGAGCGGCGAATGTTCTTCCGTCTTGGAAAAATTCTTCCTGAAACACTGATCCCAGAGTCGACCAATTTGAGGCGAACCGAGTCCAACAATGGGTTCGTATTGCACAGAAAGCGCAACTTCTACCACGGGCGGCTTTCCAAATTCTGGCAGTTGATTTATGCCCATTGTACCAATCTCGAAAGCTAGTTGTTCTTCTACATCAGAATCACTTCTAAATCGTCGAGCGTAGCGTATTGTGACAACAGAGCCGCTTCGCTGCAACAGAACCTACACATTGTGTGAATGTGTTGTTTTCGTGGCATGTGGTGAGGAACACATGCGCCGTGGTGCTACCGCCCCCTTTTTTTCTTCACCTTGCCAGCCGGTTTTTTTCTCTTAGGCTTGTCTGAGCCGGTTTCGAATAGCGTTTCCGGGGCCGGCTTGGTGGCCTGGGGGTCTACCACGATCGTGTCGGCCAGCCCCATGTCGTTGCCTGGCGCTTCTTTTTTCTTTTTGACCACCTTGCCGTGGTCGTCGAACTCCATGTCGGCCTGCGACGTGTAAACCTTCGATAGCTCCACCAAGTTGCGGCGGAAGTCGTCCTTGTTCACCACTGTGATCGCACGCACCGACTCCACCACCTCGTTGATATACCGTGTGAACACATCTCGGCGTTTGGCATAGGTGGCCTTCTTGCGCTTTCGCCGTAGTAGGATGCCGAGTCGCCGGCCACACTCGGCAACACCGAGCCTGATTTCCTTGCGAATCTCATCGTAATCGGCGATCGCCTCCTTGCCCTCCGATATGAACGGCACCCACACACTGGCCATGTGGATGAATATCACGAGTGGGGCTTGCGGCATACCGCCGCCCGGCTGCGACAACCCATAACCATTCCACCGCGTCTCGGAGACCGCCTTGACGGTGCAGCAAGAGCCCGGTTGGTACAAAAGCGGTACGCGGTTGGCAAAACGGATCACCCGCGCGGAGACCGGGGGCGTGCTTGTCTTGCCGTTGGCTTTCTCTTGATGCTCGTCGCGGCGGTCCGAGCCAAGCTGACCACCATAGGCAAGCCCCACCTCGATCTGAAACGGGTTGCCGCGGTACACGCTCGGCGGGCGCGTGCTGGCCGTATAAAACTCCGCCTTAATCCCCCGAAGCAGCCCCGCCAGGATCGTCTCCGCCCCCATCGGCGCGAGGCAGTTGGTTGACGGAGCCCGTAGTTTTTGAGCCTGAAGGGCCGTATACACTCGCTCCGCGATGGGTGGTGTCACGGCCGAAGTTCTCGTTTTTGTGGTGACTCCGGCGATCGCGCAGACCTTTTTCGCCACGACATCGCTCACACGGGAGAACTCCTCCGTCAAGAACCCACCGAGGTTCTTCGACGCCGTCTCCTTCACCATTTTGATGAACGTGCCGAGTTCGATGCCATAGGGGTGCGGCTTGATCTCTTTCGTTTCTGCGGGGAGCGCCTCTGTACCACGTGGAAAAATGATCTCGGCCCCGGTGGGCGGATGATATACCAGCCGGGCGTGCGGGTTGGCGATGGCCGTCAACTCCAGATACTCATCGACGCTCTGGCGCCCCTTGTTGTAGGCCGCCTGTAGTTCAATCGTCACTTGCGTGCCGTGTGGCCAATCCACTTCGATGGTGTGGTCTTTAATGATGTCGGGCCGGTTCTTCCTCGTGTCGATCGCCAGGGAGTAATCATGTGCCTGCGCGCGACTCCCGGTCCGGCTGATGATGTGAACGGGTTTTCCGGTGGTGATCAGGCCATACATGCCGGCGGCACTGATGCCGATGCCTTGTTGCCCGCGTGACATCTTGAGTCGATGAAACTTGGAGCCATATAGCAGTTTCCCGAAAATGTTGGGGATCTGATTCTTCACAATACCGGGTCCGTTGTCGCGTACGGTCACGCGAAAACGATCCTGATCCACCTGCTTGATGATGATGTGGAGTTCCGGGAGGATGCCCGCCTCTTCACACGCATCCAGGCTGTTGTCCACCGCCTCCTTGACAGTGGTGAGCAACGCCTTGCGTTTGTTGTCAAAACCGAGCAGATGGCGGTTTTTTGCGAAAAATTCGGATACGGAGATATCGCGCTGCTGTGCGGCCATCGTTTCAGCCGTAGCGACGCGACGCTTTCCGGCGGCACCACCTTTGTTGGCTCTCACCTTCGGTTTGGGCGGTGTCGCACGGTTGGTTTTGTCGGACCTGGTGCTCACAGGCAGCGGCTCCACGCCCACACCCTCAAATCCGAGTGAAAGTTGCGCGGCGTCGCGATCCAACGATCCAAGATGCGGTGTGGCCATCCGTGGCGCTCCGTTTGATAAACTGGAAGAACTACCTGCGGCATAAACCCCGCATCTTACCGATCAAGGCGATCAGTACAACGCGCCGTGTAGCGGCTCTCTTCGTATCGGCATGGCCATACCGTCCGGCTTGACTGCATCACTGACCCGCCCGCATGGCGAAGTTACTCCTAACCTTTTCGGAGGGTTCAACTTAGCTCACCATCCCGGACGATCTTACTGCCCAGCTCCCATCGGATATACCGACCGTCAAAGATTGATTACCATAGTGGGTGAGATGCCGAAAATATCCGTCACGATATGGAATGACATTCTGGGGCACGTCCAGATCAATCACCCGCTGCTCGTCCGCGGCTGGTTCTCGATGCTGGAGCCTCAGCAGGTCTCCGGAGGCGTACTGGAAATCCTGGCCACCAACGACGCCCAGCGAAGGTACCTGGACGAGCATTGCCGGTTCGCGCTTTCCGAGGCTGCCCAGGCCGCAACGGGACGACTCGTCACGATTTCAGTATCCGTTAGACCGGCTGACGACGACAAAGATTCGCGGCGGAAAGTCTTCGGGACTGCCGGACCGGACAAGCTCACCTTCGATCAAGACTACACATTTGATCATTTTGTGACCGGTCCCAGCAATCGCCTCGCCCACGCGGCTGCCCTCGCTGTCGCCGACGATCCCGGGCGTGCCTATAACCCGCTCTTTATTCACGGGGCCGTGGGGCTTGGAAAGACGCACCTTCTCCAGGCAATCTGCCGCGCCATTCTCGAAAACAACCCGGGAACCCATTGCTGCTACGTATCTTGTGAATCTTTTGTCAATCAATTCATGGAAGCCGTTGAGGCCGGCTCTTTGCATGAGTTTCGATATCGGTACCGCCATGTGGACGTGCTCGTGATTGATGATGTCCAGTTTTTGGCGGAGCGTGAGCGGAGCCAGGAGGAGTTTTTTCACACCTTCAACACCCTGTACCAGTCACAACGACAGATCATCCTGTCGGCCGCCTGTCCGCCGAAGGAAATCCCCAGTCTGGAGGAGCGTCTGGTCAGCCGGTTTAACTCCGGCCTCGTGGCGTTGATTGATCGCCCGTGTACCGAAACTCGGATGGCTATCCTCCAAAAGAAAGCCAAACTTCGTTGCATCGAAGCCCCGGAAGACGTGGTCCGCTTGATCGCCAACCGAATCGACACCAATGTTCGGGATTTGGAGGGGGTCTTGACCCGGTTGGACGCGACAAGCCAGGCCGCGGGGGAGCCCATTTCGCTCTCCATGACCGAGGAGTCGCTCGGCGTCTCTCCGGGGAAACCGATCCGGATTCCGACCATCCTGGAGGCGGTGGCGAGCCGATTCGACGTCAAAGTCTCGGACCTACAGGGAAAGAAGCGATCCAGGGCGATTACGTACCCCCGACACCTCTCGATGTACCTCGCCAGGCAGATGACCGGGCGAAGCCTTGAGGATATCGGTGGGTATTTCGGCGGACGTGACCATACCACCGTTCAGCACGCCAATCGCACCATCGGCAAGCTCGCGGACTCGGATCCGTCCGTTCGGCGACTTCTTGACGAGATTGCCATGGATGTAAAAAATGCGGGTTAATAACAGGATAAAATCGCTTTGGCCTGTCGAGTTCTCTGTGTTTTCTTGGTACCATTCCACACCCCGACGCGAGGTCATAAGATCGGGGGATGAACAAGGTCGGCTGGCCACACTGGTTTCTACATGAAAGACACAGGTCAAGTCGCTGGTATTTTTCAGACAGCCTTCTGGGGTTCCAGAGGTTACGTCGCGGTGCAGCGCGAAAAAGCACGGGTATCACGCCCCCTATTACTACTACTGGTCTTATAGAATAGAATCTATAGAAGAGACCTAACGACAAGAAGAAGGAAAGGGACCGAGGTCGCATGAAGCTAAAATTCAACCGGCAGGAGATGGCTGATGCCTTGTCGACCGTGGGCGCAGTAACGCCGACCCGAAGCACCAAAGAGATTCTCATGTGTGTTCGGATTGAGGCACAGTCCGACGCGCTGTGGCTCTCTGCGACTGATATGGAATCGGGTGTTCGTTATGCGGTGACACAGGTCGAAGTGGATGAAACCGGTGATACCCTGGTATCGGCCGCCACGTTGGGGAAAATTGTCCGCGAATGCTCCGATGATGTTCTGGTTGTGGAAACGTCGGGGAATCTGATGCACATTCGTGGAGACGGCAGCCACTTTCAGCTTGTGATGCAGGATGCCGTGGATTTTCCCGCTGTGGCGACGCTCGACGGCGAAGCGGATTTTACCGTGGAACACGGCGTTCTGAATCGTTTGATCGATTGGACGGTGTTTGCGGCAGCGCGAGAGAGCACACGGTATGCGATCAACGGTGTGCTCTGGGAGATCGACGGTGACAAACTGACGCTCGCGGCGACAGACGGCCGGCGCTTATCGGTAGCTCATGGCACGCTCTTGGCTCCGCCGAGCAGCGGTCCTTCTCCGTCCATTGTCCCATCCAAAGCCCTGTTGCTTTTTTCGAGGATAGCGGCCGATGGGGACGCGGTAGTTGGAATCAAGCTCTCTGCGAACCAGATGATCTTGAAAGTCGGTAGTGTGACGGTGAGTACGGTGCTTGTGGAAGGCCACTTCCCCAAGTATCAGGACGTGATCCCGTCGGACTGCGACCGTGAGGTCGAATTGGTGACCGAGGAGTTTTATGGTGCGTTGAAGCGGGCGGCCCTTTTGACCAATGAGGAGTCCAAAGGGGTACGGTTATCGTTTACGCAAGATGCGCTGACGCTATCGACGCGCGCGCCGGAGCAGGGCGAGGCTACGATCACACTGTCCGTATCGTATCGCGGCGAACCGACGGAAATTGGGTTCAACCCGGTCTTTCTGTCAGATGTGATGCGCGTCGTGCCCACGGATCGTGTCACGTTTTCCTTCAAAGAGGCGAACAGACCGGGCGTTATCAGGACGGGTGACAACTTCATCCATGTAGTGATGCCGGTCAACCTGTCGTCGGGATAGTGGCTGGTCTAGAGGTGGGAAGGCTGGTGTGTGTGGACGAAGGACGCTGCACGCGCCAAGGGGGTGTGCGCGATGCCACAGGGCGAAGAATTTCCGGGCTGGCCACGGCTGGAATGGGCCAGTAAGAACGGTGCGAGACGACGACACGGAGCCGACCGTACGGCTCAGGCAGGGGAAGCGGTGATTGCGTTGGCGGACACGGTGCAGGAACATTGGCTTCATCCGGCGCAGGTGGCTGCGTCGGCGTTGGCCCCGCTGGTGGATGAGCGTTTCCGCCGCCATTGCCGGGTGGCTCGCGCCGTGGATGGTCGTGTGGTAATCCAGGTGGATGAGCCGGGGCTCGTTGCGGAGATGCGCGGTCGTTGGCTTGGGGTGGTTCGAAAAGGAATGGAGGCGGTCGATCGGCGTTTGTCGACCGGGATGATCGTGTTTGAAGTTGGTCGGTCTGGAGTGGAAGTGGCACTCGTGTGACGCGGCAGCAGGATAGACAATGAGTGATACTACCGTGACGGAAAAACGCTACGACGAGTCCAGCATAACGGTTTTGGAAGGGCTTGACGCGGTTCGTAAGAACCCCGGCATGTACATTGGCGGTGTGGGGTCGGCCGGCCTGCATCATCTGGTTTATGAAGTCGTGGACAATGCGGTTGATGAATCGCTCGAAGGCTACTGCGACTCGGTTCTCATCAAGCTTAACGCAGATGGAAGCTGTTGCATTTCAGATAACGGTCGCGGTATCCCGGTCGGACCGATCACCCATGAAAATCCGCAGCTCGACGGCAAACCCGCCCTCGAAGTGGTGATGACCGTGCTGAACTCCGGCGGGAAGTTCGATAGCCAGAGCTATAAGGTGTCCGGCGGACTGCATGGGCTTGGTGTGAGCGTGGTGAACGCGCTAAGTGAATGGCTGAAAGTAGAGGTGTACCGCGACGGCAAGAAGCACACGATGAGTTTCGCACGCGGTGACATCGTAGATTCGTTGACAATCGAGCCTGGAACCGATCGGACCGGCACCAGCATCGAATTCAAGCCGGACCGGAAGGTGTTTCCCGAGGGGGAGTTCAAATACGAAACACTGGAAGCTCGAATTCGCGAGCTGGCTTACCTCAATGACGGCTTGCGTATCGGATTGGTGGATGACGTCTCGGGGCGAGAGTGTGAGTTCCAGTTTCAGGAGGGGCTGAAGGACTACTGCCTTCACCTGGCCGGTGGCGCAGAGCGGCTCCACAAAGAGCCGATCCTGATTCGCGGCGAGGAAGACGAGAATGGTGTGCAGGCGCAGGTCGTGCTTTTGTATACCGACTCTTACACCGAGAACATCATCTGCTTCACGAACAACATTCACAATATACACGGCGGCACACACATGTCGGCGCTGAAGACGTCGGTGTCGCGTGCGTCCAGCAGCTACGCCAAGAAGAACAACCTGATCAAGGGGAACACTTCTGTTACGGGTGATGACTGGCGCGAAGGGCTCACCGCCATTGTGTCCGTAAAGCACCGCGATCCGAAGTTTGAAGCGCAGACCAAGGTCAAGCTTCTTAATCCTGAGGTGGAAACATACCTCCAGCAATTGCTCAACCAACAAATCGGCGCATATTTTGAAGAGCATCCGAGTGATGCGCGAAAAATCGTGCTGAAGGGAATTCAGGCGGCCCAGGCACGGGAAGCCGCTCGCCGCGCACGTGAGCTGTCGCGCAAGAGTGCGCTCTCCGGTGGCAGTTTGCCGGGAAAGCTGTGGGACTGTCGAAGTAAAGACGCCGAATCAACCGAGTTGTATCTTGTTGAAGGGGATTCGGCCGGTGGCATCGCGAAGCAGGGGCGCGATTCGTTTACGCAGGCGATTCTTCCACTCAAGGGAAAAATCCTAAATGTCGAAAAGGCGCGCATCGACAAGATGCTGGGTCACGACGAGATCACCAAGCTGATATCGGCTATCGGATGCGGTATCGGCAAAGATGATTTTGACGTGAGCAAATGTCGCTACGGCAAAATTATCATCATGACCGACGCCGATGTGGATGGGTCGCACATTCGCACGCTGCTGCTGACGTTTTTGTTTCGCCATATGCGCCCGCTTATCGAAACGGGGCGTATTTTTGTAGCGCTGCCGCCGCTGTATCAGGTGAAGAAGGGTAAGCGTATTGAATACGTTCTTGACGACAACACGTTGAACACAAAGCTCGCCGAGTTAGGGCTGGCCGGTCTGTCATTGCTGATTCACGAGTCGGATCATCCGGAGCGGGTGATAGCCGGTGACGACCTCCGAGAATTGATTGCCGCGTTGGATGCGCTCGACGCCCAGTCGCGGATCTTGGCGCGCCGTGGCATTCCGTTTGAGTCGTTCGTTAAGAATCATCGTGACCCCGTTCGCGGGTTGCCCAAAATGCTCGCGATGGTGTACCGTCCGGATGAGGCCGAGCATGAGCGCATTTATCTGTACGACGATAATGATCTTCAGGCGCTGCGCGAGCGTGAATCGGGTGCGCATGGTCCCGCGGAGGTTTCGGATGCGCGGCACGTGCAGCTTGCCTACGCCGACAACAACCATCGACACAACGGGAAGAACACAGAAACCGAGGACCACCTGGCCCATCGCATCGTGCGATATCAGTTGGCCGAGTGCCGGGTGATTGACGATCTGCTTGCGAAGATCGAATCGTACGGTCTTTCTGCGGAAGATCTGTTCCTCGTTCGCGAAGAGATGATCACGGGAGAACTCCCGCCGGCCAAATTCCTACTCAAACACGGCGATAGTGATCCGGTGGAAATCAGCAATCTTTCACAGGTCGCCCCGGGGGTTCGTGATCTCGGTCGTGAGGGGCTGGGCATCAAGCGGTTCAAGGGGCTCGGTGAGATGAACTCGGATGAATTGTGGGAAACCACGATGGACGCCAATAACCGAACCCTGCTTCGTGTGATGATTACCGAAGACGAGGACAACCTCGAACAGGCCGACATCGACAGCCGCGAGGCCGACCGCATCTTTCGTGTGCTCATGGGCGAAAACGTGGAAGACCGCCGACGCTTCATTGAAGACAACGCTATTAACGTCAAAAACCTCGACGTGTAGCCGGTTTTTCGGCGCTGCATGGGAGTGGCCATGCTTGAAACATGCCCGCGGTGCGGCTATTCCCTTCGAGGCCTCCCAGCCGAGTATCGCTGCCCCGAGTGTGGGCTGGCGTATGATGCCGAGAGCGAGATGTTTAAGCTGCGGAGCCCATGGGCTTTGCTCGGCGTGATTGTGGCAGTTGGATTTGGCGGTGCCTGCTTCGTGTCCTTACTGGTGCATTCGACGGGAGTTGTCGTGGGCGACTCAGTGCCCGTAATCTACATGGTCGTTTATGGATTGGTTTCGTTCCGGCTTGGCTGGCGGTATTGGCGCAACTACCGGCACGGCATGATGGTCGCCTCCATGCCTGATGCGCTGTGGCTCACTCTCGGAGTGAACGACGATGAGCGTATTGCGTGGGGTGATATTTCGCGAGTTGTCTTGGGCAGAGGTTTTCTTGGGGCGACGCTGTATCTCAGGGGTTCCAAGAGCGTGCGGGACATCAAAGGCGTGTTCAGAAAGCGAACAGATGCGAAACGGTTTGTGGTGCACGTGGAGGCGCGAATTGCAAATTTCAAAATGAAACCCCCATGTGTTTGAAATATCCCCGAGTTGTGTCTGCGAAGAGTGTAGGCGTACTGGTAGTTGATCTTATGCGCGAGGGGCTACAAAGTGATACGGAGCCCAAACACTATCCCCATGCTACGGTGTCGGATGGGTCGGCGAAACTGCGTTGCTGTCTTTCGACCATGTGGCGGTAGAGGTCGTCCTCGGCCATGAGCTCCGTGTGGGTGCCCACCTGCACGATGCGGCCGGCGTCGAGCACGACGATGATGTCGGCGTGGGTGATGGTGCTGAGGCGGTGGGCGATGACAAATGTGGTGCGGTGCGAGAGCAGATCCTCCATGGACGCTTGGATAAGCTGTTCGCTCTCGGTGTCGAGGTTGCTGGTGGCCTCGTCCAGGATAAGAATCTCCGGATTGGCAAGGATCGCCCGGGCGATGCTGATGCGTTGGCGCTGCCCGCCGGAGAGCTTCAGCCCGCGTTCGCCGATGAGTGTGTCGTAGCCTTCCGGTAGCGCCAGGATAAAGTCGTGGGCGTTGGCGCGTTGGGCCGCGTTGATTAATTGCTCGTCGGAGGCGTGACGCCGGCCATAGGCGATGTTCTCACGCACGCTTCCGTCGAAAAGGAAGACCTCTTGGGGGACGGTCGCCAGCTTCTGCCGGTAGCTCCCGAGTTTCATATCGCGAAGATCGATACCGTTGGCACGAATGGCACCGCTGGTCGGGTCGTGAAAACGCGCGACGAGATCGGTGAGCGTGGTCTTGCCACCGCCGCTGGGGCCGACCAGCGCGACCGTGCTACCGGCCGGGACATCCAGCGTGATGTGGCTCAGCACGGGCAAGCCCTCTCGATACTCGAAGCAGACATCGTCAAAACGGATGTCGGTGATCGGCGTGGGGGCTTCTTGGGCGTGGGGTCGATCCGGTTTTTCGACGGGCCAGTCGAGCGCGTCGAACACACGCTCCGTGGCGGCGAGCGCCTGTTGGGTGGCGCTCATGGCGTGGACGATCTGCGACACCGGTTGCAGCAGCATGAAGGCGTACATCTGAAACGCGATGATGTCCCCGACGGTGCCGCGCCCCTGGATGACCAGATAGCTGCCGAAGCCGACGATGGTGAGGCTGATCGCGGGAATGAGCAGCCCCCAGCCCGCGGTGACGACGAGGCGGAGCCGCTCGGCCAGCAGGTTTTTGCGGATGATCGTATGGTGTGTGACGGCGTAGTCGCGGCGCTCCTTCCGTTCCCGGCGAAAGGTGCGGACCACGCGAATACCGCCGAAGGTTTCGGTGACGCGGGCGTCCACGTCGGCGCGGGCTTCGGCCATGGCCCGGTAGATGGGCCGCACCTTGCGAATCCATATCATGTTGACCATAACAATCGGCGGAATCATCAGCCCGGCCAGCATCGCGAGCGGCCAGGAGAGAAAAATGAGCACGGCAATCGTCAGCACCACGCGAATGCCGGCGACGGTCGGCGTGATGACGGCCATCTGCACCATACCGGTGACTTTGTCGGTGTCTTGGGACAGCCGTGAGACGATGCCGCCGGATTTGAGCTCGGCCAGCTTGCCCAGCGGCAGACGAATGAGCCGGTCGAAGAGTCGCTGACGAAGGCGAAAGATCACCTTGGCGTTGAGGACGGCCATCGAGTAGTTGCGGGTCGTGTCGAGGACCTGCATCAGGAGGAGAATCGCAAGGACGCCGCCGCAGATCCAGAGCAGTGTCGACCACTTCTGCTCGGCAGGGATTTCGCTGGCGGGGAGAATTCGGTCAATGATGTAGCGGGTGGCCAGCGGCGGTGCCATGCTCAACCCCGCACTCAACAGCGCGAGGACGAACACCATGATGAACGTGCCCTTGAAGGGCCAGAGGAACGAGCGATAGCTGCGCATGTAGACCCGGCGTTCGTCTTTCGAAAGCTGGGGTTTTTTGGGGTCCACGGCGTCCGCGCCCGTCGCGTGGGGCTTCGCTCCGTGTGGGGCGTGGCGGAAGTCGCGGTAACGTCGTTTCGACGAATCAATCACGGTGTGGGCTTTCTGGTAGTCGCGTTGGCGTTCATGTTTTCTTCGGCCTGTTTCAATGCCTGCTCGATTCCTGGGTAGTTCGGGTTTCGTTGTTGTACCTGACGGTAGCATGTGGCCGCCGCCTCCCAGCGATGAGCCATCCCGAGTGCCAAGCCGAGATTGTACAGGATTTCCGCGTCGTCCGGGTCGAGCTCGTGCGCCGCCTGAAACTGGGAGATCGCTTCGTCGATGCGGTTTTGGCTGCCCAGCACTCGACCCAGATTGAACCGGGCGTCGGCGTAATTCGGATTGATCTCGACGGCGCGGGTGAGCATGTGGATGGCGTCGTTATTCCGTCCGGCCTGAATCAGCGCCACGCCGTAGTTGTTGTACGCCTTGAATGATTTCGTGTCGTAGCGCACGGCGTCGGCGTAATGGGGGAGCGCTTCGGAAAGCTGGTTTCGCGCGGCGAGAATCACGGCAAGATTGTTGTGCGCTCGTGAATAGCCCGGTCGAAGCGCGATGGCCGCCCGGTATTCGACCTCGGCCCGCTCGAGATACCCGGCGCGGTCCAGCGCCTCACCGTAGGAGAACCGCACCTTCGGTGCATCAGGAGCCACCTGAACGAGATGGGCGAAGTGCGTGACCGAATCACTCCAAAAAGAGAGCCCGCGGCGCGTACCTATAGCACCCAAAGCGCAGGCGAACATTGTGGCCGTGACGATCAGCGTCCGAGCGGTGGTTCGGGGCCGCGTCCACCCGCGCGCCGCATAGTAGGCGATGGGGAGCAACGCACCGACCATCGGCAGATAGAGGAAACGATTGGACGCGATCGTGTCGGTGAATCCGATCACCCCGAGCGTGGGCGACAACGCCACGAAGAGGAACAGACCGCCGCAAACCCACGCGCGTGTCCAACGGAGGGACAGGATCAGCGTGGCGACGAGTGCGGCCGTGATGAGAAAGCCGCTGATGATCGCCGGGTTTCCCGGGGTAAACGGCGAGGGAAAGAGGTAGTAGTTCGGTACGTCCCCCGGCCAGAACAAGTGGCGAAAGTAGAAGGATATGTTGTGGGCCAGGATCATGGGGATGCGGAGAGGTCCGTACTCGTGGGGCATTTGTGCGCCGCCAGCTCGGCTTTGGGAAATGACCGTGATGACCGAGAAGACGGCCGCGATGGCGAAAAGCGGGATTTTTTCCACGACGGTGCGCCAGCGGAGCCGTTTCAGCGGCCAGGCATCTAGCAGCAACAGCAAGAGCGGAAGCGGCGTGCTTGTGGGCTTGGACATGAGCGAGAGCACGTAAAGCAGCGCGACCACTGCGTAGCGCCATGCCCCACCGATGCGCGCGTACCGACAATAGGCGAGGAGACAGGCGAGCGCAAAGAAGGTGGATAGCAGGCTTTTTCGCTGCGCCAGCCACGGCACGGACTCTACGGCTGCCGGGTGAAGCCCGAAGAGCAGTCCAGCGATGATGGCCGCCGGCACGCTGCGAAACAGCGCGAGCATCAGCAGCGCCACTAGCACACTGTTGGCCGCGTGAAGCGCCAGGCTCGTCCGCTGGATCGCATAGAGGTCGGCAGGACGGGCACCCAGGGCATAGTCCAGCATGAGCGATATCATCGCCAGCGGCTGATAGTAGCCGCGCACCGTGGACGGTTTCAGCACTTCTGTTAGGAAGCGACCGGCGGAGTTGACGCTCGGGTGAGTCACGAGCGCGTTTTCCGTGAAGTAATCGTTGTCGTCGAACGACAGGGCGTGGCAATTCAATACCGGCCAGTAGGTAGCGAGCACGATGGTGAGCACGACGAGGGATGCGCACGCAACGTGAACGGTGGATATCTTCGCCGGGTCGTTGATGTGGGCGTCTACCGGGTCGTGCGATGCCGGTTGGTGCTCGTGGTTATCCATGACACGGATCTCGTGTAACGAGGCACGGCGGACTATTCACCCAGGTAGCCAAGCGAGCGTAGCCGGTTGATCTGTTCATCGGTCAGCGTGGTTTGGTGCGCCGGCACACCACGGCTTAGTTCTTTGTTTCGTCGTTGTTGTTCGTTCAGAACACCTCGGAGTTCGCTCGTGAGTTTCGGGTGGGTCTCGGCGAGGTCTTTCTGTTCGAGCGGATCACGATCGATCTGGAACAGTTTGACCTCGCCGGTATCTACGAAAAGCAACAGCTTCCACGGGCCGGCATAAACGGCGCGTTGCTCCGGGCCGATCTTCACGCCTTCGGCGAAGGCCATCCGGGGCGCTTCACCGGGCGATCGCTCTTGGATGATCGGGAGGAGTGACGCGCCCTGGATATGGGTCATGGGAGTCAGATGCAGTTGGGCGATGAGTGTCGGTGCGAGGTCGATCAGGCGGGCGAGCGCATGGATTCGCTGGTTGGCCGGCAGTGTGCCCGGCCAGCGCATAATCAGCGGGACGTGGAGGTCGGTGTGGTACACGCCAAACCCGTGATCCCAAAACCCGTGCTCGTAGAGGGCTTCGCCGTGGTCGGCAGTGAGAATGATATAGGCGTCGTCCCAAAGCCCCAGCTCGATCAGTTGCTCCCGCAGTTGTTGGAGATAGTAATCAACCTGGCGAATCCCGGCCTCATAACGAGCGGACCAGTATTCGCGGTAGAGCGAAAGTTTATTGTGCCGTGCCAGGTCGGTCGGTCCGGTGGGCGGTTGCCAGAGGTAATCCAGCTTTTGGATCGCTTCCGGCGAAAGCTTTTCCCTCACGCCCTCTCGCTCCAGATCATCGAGAAGCGGGTCGAGAAACTTCGGTGGCGCGGCATACGGACCATGCACGTCCATGTAGTGTAGATAGAGGAAAAAAGGTTTCTTGTTCTTACGTCTGGTGAGCCACGCCAATGCCGCCTGGTTCACGATATCACCCGTCACCCAGTTGTCGGTGATCGTGTCGTTATAGTGATCGAACCCCTGGTCAAACCCAAAACCCTTCACTAGAAAGGGGTTCGCGATGATGGCCGCCGTCGCATAGCCGGCGCTCTGGAAGGACTCGGCCAGCGTTTGAAACGAACCCACGAACACGGTGACGGTCTTGGCTTCGTCCTTCACACCCTGGTATGCCTTTCGATAGCCGATGACGCCGTGAACGCCGGGGTACACGGAGGCGAACAGCGAGGCGATGGACGGCTGCGTCCACGGGGCGGCCGATATAGCCCGCTCGAACAGCACGCCCTCTTTGGCCAGGGCGTCGATGGTGGGCGCGTTGTCGCGGCGGTATCCGTAGCAGCCGAGCCGGTCGGGGCGAAGTGTATCGATCATGATGAAGATGACGTTGGGGCGCGCCGTGTCGGCTTTCGGGGCGGTCCGGGTCTCTTGATCGGTGGGGTTGCAGCCGCCGAGTAGAAAGAGGACCGCACCGCACAGACCGATGGCATGTCGCGGGTTGGGCCTCACGACTGAGATTCCATCAGCAGCATGTACATGCCGCCAAGGTATACGATCACGATCAGGATCGAATCGAAACCAAACCGCCGCATCATTTTTTTCTTGCTCTTGTAGGTCAGTCCGCCCACGGCGATGGTCGTAAGCATGATGGCGACGACGCCGGTGATCATGTGTTGCGTAAACTGAACCGCATCCGGCGGCATCATTAGCCAATCACCACGACACAGCGACACCCCCTTCAGCACCGGGATCACCGCGATGTTGAACATGTTTGAGCCGAACAAGTTGCCCAGAGCGAGGTCAAGGTTGCCCAGTCTGACGGCCGCGACGCTCGTGGCGATCTCCGGTAGGGAGGTGGCCAGCGCAAGAAACACGGCTCCGACGAAGGTGGCCCCAAGCGGTCGCCCGATCATTTCGATTTCGTGCGTGCTGAGCACATCCCCGATCTGAGCCAGCCACCAGGAGGCGACCACAATGATGACCCCCATCACGGCAATCGCGACGTAGATGGCGGGCTCGACCGATTCGTTTGGAGGGGGTGGTTCTTTGGCGGCCGCCCGTTTTTCGAAACTGTGGATCAAACGCATGCAGCCGAAGTAGGTGGCCAGAATCGCGGCGGCCCAGACAAGCTCCACGGAGCCGGTCAGGCGTGGGTTCCCGGTGAATTTCTCGACAAGCACCATGCCGAACATGGCCAGACTGAGCAGGCCGATCCCGAACGTCGCGGATAGCGTGTGAGAGGGGCTTACATTTCGGAGCACCGAGCCGCCGCCGGAGAGCGCGTTGAGAAGGAAAATCAACGTGATGTTGAACGAGCAGCTACCGAGAATGCCGCCGAAAGCGAGATCGACGTTGCCCAGGGCGGTGGCCGTCCCCCCGGATACGAGCTCCGGAAGACTCGTCACGGTCGCGAGCAGAATCAGTCCGATCCAACCGCCGCCGATATGAAGCCGAGTCGCCAGGGTGTCGGCGAGCTTCGCAAAGCGCGCTCCCGCCAGGATGACGACCAGCCCGGCCAGCGAGAGTTCGGCAAACAGCGACCACGTAGGCAGGTTTTCACCGAAGTACCACTGACTGAAGAAGCGTCCACCCTTTCCGATCCGCCGAGTGACTCATCATCGCGGTGCGGATTGTATCCTCCCGAAGCGGGCCGCACCAATGCCACGGCACCGTGATCTCCCTGCGAATCAGGTGGCCGAAAAGAATCGCGAATCCGTACCACCCGGGCCCACCTTAAGCGTGACCTGACGCCGACAGTGGGGACAGGCACCTTGGTAGGCCGTGCCTTCCTTGTTGCGGTAGATTCTTGCGTAGGTTCCGCAGCATTCAAAGCGGATCCCTACCCAGGGGCGTCCACGCAGGCCCGTGTGTCCACGGGTATCCCCGCCGTCGTCTTCGACATCCTCGATATCCAGGTGATAAGGCGGTTCGTCCATACGAAGTGGATATCGGCCAACCCGTCAGGCTTGCTCAAATGCCGCGTTGACGAAAGCCTCCACGGCAAGTCGGTGTTCGCGGCAATGACGGAGGGTATCGTTGATCTCGTCGGCCAACCGCACCCGCAGATCATCGGATTCGATCTCGGCCAGATTCACAAGAACCATAAACCGTGCTGCGTCGGCCGCTGCGTGCGCGATGACCGCCGCCGCGCCGAGATCGCTATGCAGGTAGCGGTTCGCCACGAGTTGCAACCCGTGAAGAACACCGAGCGTGTGCGAAGCCAGACCCGCGATTTCCATGGGTACGGCGATCGCCGCCAGGATCGACTCTTGATACGCGCCGGTTTGGTTTGGGTCGCTTTTGGCTCTTTTTCGGGCGGTGGTCATCGCGGCATAGGCCTCCGCATCCTGGGTCATCAGGGCTCGGAGGAGCTCGTCATCGCGGCGAAGTTTGAAAGCAGCATCTTTTATGGCCACGCGAGCTTCGGGCGCGGTGGTCTTGCCGATGGAGTAGGCCGCGACCATGCGCGATAGAGCCGCGGAGAGCGAGCCGGTCAGGGCGGCCACCGCGCCGCCACCGGGTGTGGGCGATCGTTGGGCGGTGGCGCCGAGGAACGCTTCAATCGTGTGGGTGGTGTGGTCTGTCATGGGTCGTTTCCGTCTGGTGGCGCGATCTATCCGTTTCCCTCAAGCTGATCGAGCACCCGATCGATGGTTCGTTGGAGTGCCCTTTGCATGGGTGGCGTGTCGCCCACACCGAGGTCGTCGGCCGCTCGCTCCAGGTCATCCACGCGATCGATATCATACCATAGCGGCAGCTCCCGAAGATGGATACCGGATCGCCGCGCACGCTGCCGCGTTTGTTCCATCACCCGTTCGCTACCCCAGTCGATATCCTGAAACAGCACCGGTTGCGGGGCACGCATGCCGAGCAGGTAGTAGCCGCCGTCGTCGCAGGGGCCGGCCACTGCGTCACATTCTTCGAGCGCGGTGATCGCTTGTTGCACGAAGTCTACGGGAATCGTGGGGCTGTCCGCGCCGAACAGAAGCAGGCGCGATGCGCCCTCTTGGAACGCGCGGTGGGCGGCTCGCTCCAAGCGTTCACCCAACGATCCCTCACTCTGCGGCCAGTGATCGTCAATGAGCGTGCCCAGTTCATCGGCCAGGCGGGGGCATTCGCCATCCGGCGTGGCCACCAACACCGTGTGTATGTGGTCAAGCGAGCCGATCAGCTCACAGGTAGCCTGGAGCGCTGCCCGGTGGATGTCGGCCGCCTGTACGGAAGATAGGGGGGGGGAGAGGCGTGTTTTTACCTTTCCCGGCTCGGGATATTTAGCGAAGACCAACGCGAAAACATTCATGCGCCCAGCGTATGGTCTGGTCGTGTTGCGTCAACGAGCTACGTCGCCGAATCGGCCATGCCTCCCCCCCCAATGCATGGTGTCCAAGCACTAGGCTCTGTCTGAAAACAGTATTTTGAGGTAACGCCGTATCATTGCCAACTGAAGCATCCCATGGAAGTTAACGGCCAATTTTTCGAATCGCGTTCCGATCCGCCGCG
>JAJRSP010000233.1 GCA_024278775.1 Planctomycetota bacterium | reverse complement strand
GGAACATACAATGGGCATTGTCCAAAAGCTCGCAAACCGGACAGGGGGACGGCTGAGCCTGATCCTGGCCGGGTCGGTTCTGACAGCTACCCAAGCCGCCGCCGCAATCGGCGTCGCTCGAGCAAGACTGATCGACCGGACCGGACACACAAACACCGCCCGCACAGAACATACCGCCGACATACACACCGGCGACGTTATCGCAGTCCAGCTTGGTAATCGGAACAAACGATTGAGTCGACTGGCTGTCCTCGCAAACGCCCGGACCTCGGCAACAAGCACCCGTACCACAGGTGCCACCACCAGGGGTGTTGTCGCAGAACGCAACACCCGTGTCACGGGCCGGTGGTGCCAGGAAGTTACCGCCAATGTCACCACATTCGAGTACGTTGGTCAGCTCACAAATCGGCTCGCAAGTGCCCGTGCAATCCGCATCAACCTGACAGGGCAGCACACAGAACCCGTTTAGACAGTTCTCTCCCACGCCGCACTCGGCGGTGGAAGCACAAGCCACGGTACCCGACTCCGAAGACTTGGAGTAACAGCACGCGGCATCCGGACAAGCCGTCGCCGTGTAATGCAGTTGGTAGGGACCATGCGCACCGGCCAGCGCCGAGAAGATCGGCTGATAGTAACGACCCGGACGAAGCGGACCGTACTGCCACCAGAGGTTATCATCATCACAGAAGGGCGCACCACGGTTGTTCGCCGGAAGGTTCGGATCGTTGGGATTGACCGAATTGAAGAATCCCTGCCCATCCTGACACGGACAAGCGTTCCACATCACCACCCACTGCGGGGCATGGAGCGGAACGGAGCAGCACATATCCAACCGCACAAAGGCACAGTCATCAATGGTGAACGACTCCCACCAACCCGGATCAACATCCTGCACGTCAGAAGCGACGGGGTCGAACTGCACGGCCGAGCAACTATCCGGCCCGGTGGCCGTACTGTTGTCACCGGTCACGGTCGCCCGAACCACGCGTGAGCAGAGCTCGCCAAAGCAGTCTCCGGAGTTCAAACAAGGCTGCCCGACGTTCGCACCGGCCTCACACTGCCCGTTCACAGGAATCGACAACGTGACGGGAGTGGTAAGCGCACATTCATCGGCACCCATCGGCGTCGGCTGAGGACAGCAATCGGGATCGCAGTCCGTACCAAACCCGAGGAACGTCCCGCCGGAACCGACGCAACTGGCCTCGGTCTGTCCGTCAGTACACGTCCCCGTGGCGGAATCACAGCACGCACCAACCAGACACGGGAAGATGCATGTCCCCTCGCAGGTCCCACCGGGGCAATCAGCACCAGTGGTACACGGCAACAGATCGTTCGCACCACCCACGCAGCCACGGCAATCTATATCCGTCGTACAAAAGCCGTTGGGGCTAAGACCGGTCGCGGAGCACGTACCGCAGAACTGGCCGATGCCACGGAACACGCCGGGACTGGCCCCGTTCTCGCATACCCATGGCAACAGGTTCGGCGTACAAGTTCCAGCGGCCAGATCACAACAGGCACCGGAGGGATCCGGCGTCTTCGTACCGGTCAGCTCAAACGCCAACACATTGGCCGTCGTGCCAGGCGTATCACATACGCCACCGCCGTTCACGCAGCCGCTGTTGGCCGGGTTGCACCAGAGACCATCTTCCGTACCGCCCACGCATGTCTGAATCCAATTGGAAGCCGGCGCGCCGTTCTGCCAGATGATGGTGGGATCGTTCGTCCCAACATCCGCCACGTCCGTGGCGGCAATAAAGATCTGCCCGTTGGGCGCAAACGCCCCGGCCACACGCCACACGACAAAACCATTCGGCGGAAGAGTAATCGGCGGATCAAACTCAAGTGTTCTCACGGCAATACCGGAGCCGGAGGCAAAGAACGTATCCTCGATGAAGCCACCGGCCGCATCGTAAAACTCGATCGACATGCGCTCTTCGGCCACGGTACGAACACCGCCGACAAAGACGATCTCTTCCACGGAGACAAAAGAACCATTCGAAAAGGCGTAGTCATCGCCGAGATCGGCCAGCGCACCACACGTCGAGTTGGAAACCGGACCCACCACCACGGTGAAGTCACCCCGAGGAGAAATACCACCGGAGTACTTGGGGCAGTTACCACATTCCGCCTGCGGCTGGTCAAACAGGGTCGCACTGGGCGACGAGGCCTGGTCAGCAGCCACGCAATTGGCTTCGATCTGCTTCGAGCAGATGGAACTCGTGGGATCCGCGGGGTCTACCGTACAGCACCGCCCGATACCACAGGAGGGGCCGTTGTAGCCCACTTCGGTAGGCCTCAAACAAGTACGACCAGTGCCACAATCAGAGTCGCTCGTGCAACGCAACGGACCATTCGTACCGAAACCACCCGAACAGGACCGCTCACCGCAACGACCACCGGGGCCGCAAGGATTGGAGCCCGAGAGGCACGCACCAGTCGTAAGGTCACACGTTTCTACGCCATCACACTGGATGCCGTTGTCACACATCTGGTCAGGGGTCTGACACAGACCACCCGCACCGCAATCCGCATCCGCCGTGCAAACCGCACCCGGCACGGCACTCGCATCATCACACGTCCGGACGGTACACGGCGTGCTGCACGCGGCCCGGTCTTCGTAGCATACCGCACCCAGGCACAAGCCGTCCCGGCAGTCGGTATCCGTCGTGCAGAAATCACCGTGATCAGGACCACCGTGACAGGCACCCGTACATGGAATCGCAGTTTCAGGACTTCCCGGAGTTCCCGTACCGGAACCCGGAAGCTCGCACGCGCCCGCCTGGCAGGTCTCGATACCATTGCAGAACACACCGTCGGAGCAAGCCGACGATCCACCGCCGTTGGGGATGGCCTCGTTGGAGCACTTACCACTCCCAAACGGGTCTCCCGCGGCGATCAGGCAACGATCGATCGTGCAAGGATTACAGTCGTCGCAATCAATGTTGAACGAACAAGACCCCGCCGCAGCCACAGCGTTTTGTGCGCCGGGACGCCACGGACCGACAATCAGGCCCGCTTCACGCAACCGCGTCGCCTCATCGTCACGATAGTCAACGACAACCGGGGCCGCCATGGGGAAACCGGCTGTCGCATCAATACGACCGGAACGATATACCGCGATGCCATCAGCGGTTGCCAAGCCACCCGAAACAGCGGGAGCTACCTCTGAGAAAACGCGGTCACCGTTCGACTTGGTGTTGGTAGGTGATGCACCTTCCAAGCTCACCGTAAAAGACAAACAGAGCACAAGAGCACCGGCACCCACGCACGACACCCAAGGCTTCCACCGTCGACAAGTATCAAACACCTCTGTACCTCCCATCCGCAACTTATTCACCATCGAAATATCTCTTCGCACCCCTTCGCGATCGGGACACCTGTCCCGCCGTGACCGAAGCACCACAGCTTCACCCAGCGCGAGACGCGTCGCATCTGCGCGCACAACAGCGGCAATCGCCGCCAAACCAATTGTCTTTTGTCAGTGTGAACCCAAGAAAAAAACCGCTTTGCCCTCCCCTGGTAGCGTTGAAACTTGTCTCTCCCTGTACCCAATTGCACCGGAGGCAGGTTCCGCTGCGTGGCCGATACTAACAAGAATGGGTGATCCGCGTCAATATGTTTTTCCGAAATAGGGAGAAAACTCCCCCCAAACCCACATAATTCACTGCCTTAAGGGGCGTACCAAAGATAAAGGGCCCATTTTATCGTCTCCACCAACCCCCGAAAACGGGCCACAATCGCACATCAAAAAACGAAATTCCGCCCAAGTTTTACTATATGCACTCGCCGTGAACCTGTGGAATGATGAGTACATATCTTCTTACCGTCCTAATTTTTCCTATAAAAAACCGGCTATTCGCCTCGGAACCACCCTGCCACGAGGCATCCCACGCGAACGAACGGGGAGGAGAGAAAAGCCTGCTTGCGCGATAGACCATAAGTGAGGGCTAATTTCGAACATTCGAAGCAAGGAACGTATCTAAAAACGCGTCCCCTGCATGATCGATCATCAGTGCTACGATCGCATTTGGTGCTATAATAGCAGTAAAAACTGTCACACCACCGGTTGATGTCGGTGCGCCGGTTGGTCAACGGCAACCATCTCGTAACAAAGAAATGGCAAGACACATTCGACCGGTTTTCCCTACCGCAATGTGGTTAGCCCAACTGATGGATTGATGGCGTGCCGCGTGCGAGTCCAAACCATGGTGCCCACCCACCCGCTGGCAAAATGGTTCCTGCCCGCACCTGAGAGGTTGGCTTGGGGGCCGTTTTCCTCGTAATGACTTCCATTTGCCATATATTTCTCTGGACTTTTCTGGTGCTCAACGGTAACGTGGAGGGTGCCGTCTCGACCGAATCCTGCCGCGAGGCGGTGCATTGGACACGGGTGCCGGGTCCAGCGGGTCGGAGTTTGAACGTCGACCCGCCTTCGTCCTATCTGCAAACGAACAGGGAGAAGCGGTCATGAACACGTCGAAATGGTTCCGTTCCACAGGTTGGGGTGTAGTGGTGATGGGGTGCGTCGTATCAACGGTGCAATCGGCCGAGCTGTTGTGGCAGCCGATCAGCGCAAGTGGTACGCACGTGGTCATCGGCAATGAGATTCGTCTCACAGGCGGGGGACAGCGCGTCTTTCTTGAGATGAGGCTTTCTGGATGGGCCCCGGACACACTGAATACCTGGCAGGGCGTGCTCGACCCCACACCGCTGGGTCAGATCTGTGTCGGCGGCGGCAATGATGGAAACGCCTGCTTTCGAGATTTTGATTGCTTTGGCGGCGGCGTGTGTACGGCGACTCGTCCCGGTCCGATCGGATTGGCCTCTGAGCCCTGTGCGGCCGACAGTGATTGCGTGGCGGCCTTCGCAGACACCAGTGCGGTATGCGACATCCCCAGTGGGTTTTGCAAACCTGGGTGGCAGGACCTGAGCCGTACGGAGTTTGTGATCGCAGGCGGGCTGTCCCTGGTCGATACGAGTACCCCGTTTCTTCGGTATGGATCAGCGGTGTTAACCGGTGCGCCCGCGATCGACAGCGGCGGTATCTTCTACGGCGGCACGCTCGCATTGGATGTGCCGGTTTCCGCGATCGGCTCGTACGATGTGGTGATTTCTCCCTCGAGCGATGACACGTTCATGGTGAGCAGCTTAGGCTTGCCGATTTTTCCGATCACGATCACAAATGCGGTGATCACAGTGCTCTGCCAATCGAATGCGGCATGCGATGACAGCGACGCTTGTACGACGGATGTGTGCGAGATGACCGGGGTCTGCAGCCACACGCCGAATTACGACACCGTCAGCTTCTGCTGCACGCCCGCCAACGGCAACCTGATCGCAATCGACGACGGCAACGATTGCACGATCGACATTTGTGCTGCGGACGGATCGGTGAGCCACCCGCCGCGTCCGGAGTTCGCGGCATGCGGCGATAGCACTAGCACCACATGCAACCGCCCGGATTCCTGCAATGCGACGGGGGTATGTCTCTCCCGGTTCGTATCAAACGGCACGCCCTGTGGCAATCCGACAGTCTCAGATTGTGACGGCGCGGACACGTGCGATGGAGGGGGCACTTGCCAGCCGAACTTCGTCGCAGCCGGTACGGCATGCGGCGACCCCTCGGTGACCCAATGCGACAACGCCGACACTTGCAACGCGACGGGTCTGTGTCTATCCAACAACGTCACCGACGGCACGTTCTGTGACGATGGTCTTTTCTGCAATGTGGGTGAATCGTGTTCCGGGGGTCTATGCGCTGCCGGTATGCCCCGCAATTGCAGCGATGGCCTGACGTGCACCACGGACGTATGTAACGAAGCCACAAACTCGTGTGACAGTACGCTCGATGCCAACAACTGTTTGATTTCGGGCGGGTGCTTCGCTGATGCCGAGCTCAACCCGGCCAACGACTGTGAGTGGTGCGACTCTCAGGCCTCGACGACTGCGTTCACGATTCGCGCTGACGGGAGCAACTGTGGCGTCGATGCGCCATGCACCATTGACCAGTGCGTGTCCGGCGCTTGTACGCACCCACCCGAGCCGCAGGGGGTTCCGTGCGGCAACCCAAACGTCACCGAGTGCGACCTCGCCGACTCGTGTAACGGCGCGGGCCTCTGCGCAAGCAACTTCGTGCCGAGCGGTACGGCTTGCGGCGACCCCAGCGTATCGCAGTGCGATGAGGCCGATACCTGCAACGGCAGTGGCGCTTGCGTGGCCAATTTCATCCCCAACGGTACCGCGTGCAACGATGGAGATGACATCTGCACCGGTCCGGATACGTGCCGGAACGGAATCTGCTCGGGCAGGGTGATCCCCCAGGCACCGGATGTTGTCGGGTTGGGCGGACTGAGTATCGACATCACCCCCCTACCCCAGGACTCCACGGCTCCGGTAGCGCTTCGCGTGACATCGCCGAACTGGCCCTGTTTCGACCTGTACCTGAACGCGAACGGGTCGCTCGTCAGCACGCCGGTATTTCTTCTTCCCAGCGAGTGGGGCACGGTCAACGTAACCGGACCGGAGATCGTGCCGAGCAGCACCTATCACGTGGTGGCCGAGTGCGGCGCATTCGCTTCGAGTGTGGGTTCCGGCGACACCTGGTTATTTGCGGACTTTAACAACGATGGGCTGGCCAACTTCCGCGACATTACGCTTTCCGTAGCGGCGTTCCTTGAGAACTCGACCCTTCCCTTGGAGTTAATGGACATCGCACCGTGTGACCACGACGGGCTGACCAACTTCCGCGACATCACCTTTACCGTGGGAGCGTTTCTGGAAGACCCTTACCCCTGTTTGCTCCCGTGCCCGTAAAACGGACCGTGGAGCAGTCGGGCATCACGGTCGGGCGTCACACGTTGTGATGCCCGACCGTCAAGCCTCACGTGAAGAGTCCTGTCCGCCCCGTAGGAGCGAATCGCGAGAAGCTACCCGTGGTGGGTGCGTACCCGCCAATACACAACACAGAGCAAAAAACTGTGATTTGTGGAGATTCACGGGTCTTCATCCGGATTTTTCTAGACTTTTCGGACGCTTACTGGTAAAGGTTATAGGAACTAGCGGGTCCAAACGCGGCGCGCAGAGGAGTCGGGCGAAAGATACCGAGTCCGCAAGGGGTCGATGCGCAAGCGTCGGTCGACAAGGGGTCGTCTGTCTGCAGGATAACAGAGGGAGAAAAAGTCATGAACACGTCAAAAATGCTCCGTTCTACCGTCTGGTGTGTGGTGGTGATGGGGGCCATCGCGTCAACGGTGCAATCGGCCGAGATGTTGTGGCAGCCGATCCGTGCCACCGGATCGTACGTCATCGTAGGAAACGAAATCCGTCTTACGGGCGGGGGGCAGCGTGTTTTTCTTGAGATGAGACTGTCGGGCTGGGCACCGGATACGCTGTCCACCTGGCAGGGTGTGCTCGATCCCACACCGCTGGGGCAGATATGTGTCGGTGGCGGCAACGCGGGAAATGCTTGCTTTCGAGATTTTGATTGCTTTGGCGGCGGCACGTGCGCGGCCACACGTTCCGGACCCATCGGATTGGCCTCCGAGCCCTGTGCGGCCAACAGCGATTGTATCGCGGCGTTTGCAGACTCCAGCGCGGTCTGTGACATCCCCAGTGGGTTGTGCAAACCGGGATGGCAGGATCAAAGCCGTCCGGAGTTTGTGATTGCAGGCGGGTTGTCACTCGTCGATACGAGTACCCCGTTTCTCCGATACGGATCCGCAGTGCTCACGGGTGCCCCTGCGATCGATACCGGAGTTGTTTTCTACGGCGGCACCCTTGCGTTGGACGTGCCGGCTACCGCAGCCGGTTCATACGATATTGTGATCTCGCCCACCAGTGATGATACGTTCATGGTGAGCGGTGTGGGCGCACCAATACTACCGATCACCATCACGAATGCGGTAATCACGGTGATCTGCCAGTCGAATGCCGACTGCAACGACAACGACGCCTGCACAACCGATCAATGTGAGGTGTCCGGAGTGTGCAGCCACACGGCGAATTTCGACATCGTCAACTTTTGCTGCAACCCCACCAACGGGGCTCTGACGGCTCTGGATGACGGCAACGAATGCACGGACAACCTTTGCGCTGGTGGCGGTTCGGTGAGCCACCCACCGGTTCCGGAGTTCGCTGCCTGCGGCAATCAATCCAACTCCGAATGCGACGGACCGGACTCCTGCGACGGCGCGGGAACCTGTCTCGACCGGCTTGTGCCGAGCGGCGTTCTGTGCGGGGATCCCACCAACACCGACTGCAATGGTGCGGACACGTGCGATGGTACCGGGACCTGCCAATCGAACTTGGCCACCGCCGGAACGGCATGTGGCGATCCGTTAACCTCCCAATGCGACAACGCAGATACCTGCAACGCGTCGGGTCTGTGTTTGCCCAACCATGTAGCCAACGGCACCGTTTGCGACGATACGCTGTTTTGTGTCGTAGGCGAAACGTGCTCCGGCGGGGTGTGTGGCGGTGGAACAGCACGCGATTGCAGCGATGGGCTGACTTGCACGACGGACGTATGCAACGAGACCACCGACACTTGTGATAGCACGCTTGATCCCAACAACTGCTTAATCGCGGGCGTTTGTGTTGCCGAAGCCGAGTTCAATCCAGCTAACGATTGCGAGTGGTGTGACTCGCTGGCGTCGACCACGGCGTTCACTATTCGTGCGGACGGGAGCACCTGTAACGACGGAGACCCCTGCACCGGCACCGGGCGGCCGGGCGTGGGTGTGGATACCTGCACCGCGGGCACGTGCGCGGGCGTGCTGGATCTCGAGTGTAACGATGACTGTGCTTTTGCCATCGAGGCGACGATCGGCACCACCACGAGCAACAACAATAACGGCGGTCCGGACGATGGCGAGGCCTCCTGTCAGCCGGACTCAAACAATGATATCTGGTTCTTCTTCACGGCCACGTGTAACGCACCGGTTTTCGTGAGTACGACCGGTAGCGCACTGACCCCGTCTAATGACACCGTCCTGAACATTTACGACGCCTGTCCAGCCGCCGGCGGCGTGGAGATCGCCTGTAACGACGACAGCGGTGTGGACCTGCAGAGTGCGCTTACTTTCACGGCGGTCTCGGGAATGGACTACCTGATCCGTGTCGCTGGCTTCGGCGCCAACACCGGTAGTGTCGTCGTGAATATATCGATGGTGGACGACTGTCTGATTGGCAATTCATGCTACGCCGCCGGCGAGCTCAATCCGAACAACCCCTGTCTCATCTGTGCCCCAGGCGTGAGCACGACGGATTGGACGCCCAGACTGGAAGGGTCAGCCTGCGGGAGTGCAAACAATGACGAGTGTGATTCTCCGGATGCCTGCAATGGGCTCGGAGTCTGCGAGACCAATTTCAAACCAGACGGCACGCCGTGCTTGGACGACGGGAACGACTGTTCTATGGATCTCTGTTCATCCGGCGTATGTTCGCATCCGCCCGAACCGGTAGGGCTGGCGTGCGGCGATCCGAGCGTATCGGAATGCGACCTGTCCGATTCTTGCGACGGCACGGGCATCTGCTTGAGTAACTTCGTGCCCAGCGGAACGGCTTGTGGTGACCCCACCGAAACGCAATGCGATGCGGCCGACATCTGCGATGGCGGCGGCGCGTGCATCGCCAACTTGCTCCCGAACGGCACCCCCTGCGACGACAATGAGGTCTGCACCGGGTCAGACGCCTGCCAGACCGGTTTGTGCGAGGGCACGCCAATCCCGCAGGCCCCTATCGTAGACGGGCTTGGGGGATTCAGCATCGACGTCACACCGCTACCTTTGGGATCCGTGGCCCCGGTGGCGCTCCGCGTGACATCACCGGACTGGCCCTGTGTTGATCTGTACATAGACGCGAACGGATCGTTGGTCACCATGCCGGTCGTGCAGCTACCGAGTGCGTGGGGTACCATTAATGTCACCGGGCTTGAGATCGCACCGAGCAGCACGTATGACGTCGTGGCTGAGTGTGGCGCTTTCACCTCACCGGTTGGCAGCGGCACGACCTGGCTGTTTGCAGACTTTAACAATGACGGATTGGTTGATTTCCGCGATATCACGCTTTCGGTAGATTACTTCCTCGGTAAGTCGAACCTCCCCTTGGTGCTGATGGATATCGCACCCTGCGGAGGCGATGGGCTTGGTAATTTCCGCGACATTCACATGACCGTTGGGGCGTTCCTGGAGGAGCCTTATCCTTGCCAGTTACCCTGCCCGTAGGGCCTACCAATCCCGCATGGCCGACTCCGGGTATTGACCGGCGGGCACGCAGCAGAACGCTAGCCGGTTAGTGCAGGAACGCGTGGCGGACTGAGTTTCCGGATACGCCGGTGGGTGCGTCCCGGGCGGTTTGCCCGGTGCCTTTCGGAATCACATTGAGTCCCGTCCGTCCGACAGATGGCGTGGGGGCGTGCTGGGATTGATATCCGCAGGTCAAACGACTACAAGGTGGGCTTGTTCCACCTGGTATCACACCGGGTGTGTGTGCGAGCATTAGGATCAAAAGCAAGGAATCCCAACTATGGATCGTTGTGTGACCGCGTTTGTTGCCGTGGGTGTGGTCTTGGGTGGATGGGTGTCCGTAGTGAACGCCCAGCAAGCCAACCCCACTTTCTCCGTAGAGGCCGTCGCCCTGAACGGCGTACCGCTGGCGGGTGCCCCGGTCAAACAGCTCACCGCATCTCCTGGAGAGATCATTACGGCCGAGCTCTACCTGCGGGATTGGTCGCCCAACGGGGAAGAGCTTCGCGCGTATCAAATTCAGCTCGATGATAAGGCGTTTGACGGGCTCGTCTCCGGTCAAATCAAACCTACCGGCTATGACGATGCACGAAAGGCAGATGTCGAGAACGTGACAAACGCCTATATCGATCTGGACCACCCCTTCTTTGTCCACGCTGGAATGCAGACCATCGCCATCACTGACACAAAACGCGCGGCCGGTTATCGCTGGCTATCGGTCTTGGTGGATATCGACAAGGCCCCGGTGAGCCCTCAGGACGGCACCAAATTCTACTGTGGAACCGTCTTGCTCACGGTATCTGCCGATGCGAGCGGAGTCTTCCGGATTGGTCCCGCTCCCGACATGAACCTCAGCGGGTTGCTGACGGAGGGGAATCGCACCATTGGCCCCATTGATTACGAACCGCTCACGATCACAGTCGAGTCGGGCGTGGTTCGAAGGAACATCGTCGCTTCCGATCCGCCGGCCGGTTCGATCGACGCGAGAATCATGGAGGGTTCATCAAGGCTCACGGGTGGGTGGCCGGCGATTCAGCTCATGTTCGATTCTGACGCCGCACCGATATCTGAAAATGAGTTCTCCATCAGCTCGGCAGGGGGTTCGCCCCCCTCGATACAGGGCATCGCTGCAGCGGGCCGTTCCCTCACTCTGACGTTCAACCACCCGTTGACATCCGGAGTTTGGACCGAAATCACCCATAAGCCAACCGGTAACACGCTGCGATTCGGCGTGCTCCCCGGCGACGTCAATGGTAATGGAACGCGAGATTCTCGAGACCTGTTGGACCTGTTGAACATGCTCGGAAGCAACGGTCCCGCCCCGGCGTATCGCGCTGACCTCAATGGCGACGGTACTACCAATACGAGGGACGCGCTCACCCTGATAGATTACCTGAACACCTATTTATCAGAGCGTATTGCCGACTGACAATCCCGATCGCACTCCGTTGCCATCTGGGTTATCACCTGGAGTTGTCATCCGGAATCGACGGGCTCTGCTGACCAGTCCCCGTAGACCAAGCCCAACGGCACCTTTGTGAAGACGGATGGGGGATCGGCGTGGCGGACCCGCTGGCCATACTCTCACAGGCGTCACGAACATCCGCGCCAGACTCAACGATCGCCCGAGAGGTATATTCCGGCTGGGTGCAAACCCCACCGCTTCTGCCGCGGTTCACGCCCACACCTGCGCACTTCCCCCACGTATCGCGCCGCACCATCAAGAGGCCTATTTGTCGATATTACGGGGTGCAGAAATCAATATCGCAGAAGGTAGCAAACTGTGCACTACTCGGGTTTCCGGAGTCGAAGCCCAAGAACGCCTCCACGAAACCGCTAATGTCACGGAAATCGACGACGTCATCCGGGATACACTTGAAGATGGCCGCCAACACCGGATTGGGATCTCCCCGGCCGATCACATCCACGTCCACTGTGCGAATCGGAGGATTGCCCGTCCCCAGCCCACCAAGAAAAGCGCTCACCGATCGGCTGATATCCTTGAAATCGGCAAGCCCATCACTATTGGTATCTGCCCACAACTCCATGGTAACGAACGCCGGGGGCGAGAACGCCGGCGCGCCGGGTGTACCACAGTCGGTGTAGACTCTGTAGTTCGCCTCCGGAATAATTCTCAGGCCGCGCAGCCGCACGGCACTACCCCAGGCTGCCGGTGTCTGAAAAAACGCACCCTCGCCAAGAGCACCATCCGCCTGGGCCCACCGTCCTATGCATTGCAGTCCCGGATCATCACTCTCGATATAAAACCCAACCTCACCGGCCGCCGTACCCGGATCAATTTCGATGACCCGAGACCCCACACCCAACACAGTGGGCGCCGCACACGCTTCCACGGTGACGCTCACAGGATCAGGAAGCAACCCGGTTACGACCTCAGCGCCCGTGCTCCCCCCCAGCACACGCGTTCTCGCATCACCACCGGCGTCATATACCAGGGATACGGTGCTGCTGGTGCCCACATCACTCAACACCTCAAACTGAATCGTCGTCACATGTAAACCGGCCCCCGTCGCAATCGGATTCGCCGCAGGCTGATTGATACCGCAAAGAATCCGGCTGATGGCAATGTAGAAGGCATCACCATCGTTCTCCGGATCACCTGGACAGGGAGTGTTCAGACTGTCGCTGTTGCAGTCGTTGGGAAACGTGGAGGAAAGCCAGCGGTAACTGTTGGCAGGGCAAGCCTCGGTGCACGGATCAAAAACCTCACACGGATCCACACGTCCCAGCAATCGCAGTTTCGTTGGATCCCAATTCAGAATGGCCTCGACACTCTCGAACTCCTGATCAAACCCGGTACTCGACACGGCATACAAGTCCAGATTCACGATCTGCCCGGGACCGGTTGCGCCAATCGCGGTGGGACGCCATTCCAAGTGGACGCACTCAGCCCGGGCTTGACATGCCCCCCCCTGAAGCGCGAGCGCGTCACAGGTAGGTTGATCGAACCCGGGACTCGAAGGGTTACAATAATTGCAATCCGTATCGACCGCACATTGCTTTCCCGTGTCATCAGCCGACGGAGGACCAATGATGCACTGCGTCGGACAGGCCTGCGCATACACCGAGGCGGGCAAAGCAGCAAGCACACAAACCACGCTCCACAGCAAGCGAGAACGAGACACCGTTTTGAACGCCTGGCCAACGCCATCTGTGTTCGCAATCATCTCCGGTCCAAACATTGAGCTTCCCCTTATCAGCAAGAACCCGCCGGGACTCGCATGGGCGTTTGTCCAATCAGCCGCCTCACCAAGCCCCCCACGCACCTACCCTGCGCGCTGCCACACACCGACGCTTCAACCATGAAGTAGCGGCCACCCGGTCGATTCACTAGGCATGCAAAAAAACATCCCCTCTCCTTACAGCAACCAAGTGGACGCTAAGTATACCCGGCATCGTGCAAGAAAACAACAGAATTATCCGGCCCTAAAGGCTCGAAACGCCGTCATTAGTGGTTTCTGATAACCGACCAGTCTCTTACATGCGCTGCGCGACTTAACCTCCTGTCTGCGCGGCAACTTATCGGCCAACAAAACATCTCGTGGCGTCGACCTCCCGTATGTTATTCCATTTTCACTGAGAGAAAGCCCGATAACAGCTCTCTTATGATGGAACTCGAACAGGCCTAAATAATGCGGGGGATGAGCCTTTTCCGGTTGACCTGGCTATCCTGGATGGGTACAGTGGTACGCGGGCAGTGTGGGTTCGTGTGCAGTACAGGTTCACAATAAATGAGCCATCATGAATCGGCGCTGCGGGGCGCGAAGGTCGCGTGCGTCGGACCGCCGAATGACTCGTCTTTATTCGGCATTTCCGTCGTATGCCGCAATCGCTATAGCGCGACGAAAAACAAGTGTCTGAACGCTCGGCACACGGAGCCAATCGATGGTTCGCATGGGGAAGATAGCAACGCTCGCACTGCTGGTCGGTTGTGCGCTGTGCAGCGGCGCGCGGGCGGTCTCGTTTGACGACCTCGCACCGGGTACGATGTTTGGGCTTGGCACCAGCACGCCGGGGGAAGAGGTTCACGTGGGAACAGACGGCATCCGTATGTCCGTCCAAAACTTCGTGCTGGGCAGTTCGGAGTTTTTCTTCTTCGCCGAAGTGGCCGGACCTGCCACCCAGCCCTTCGCGACTAACGCCCTCTCACTTGACAACATTAGCATTCGTTTCGATTTCGCCGATGTGCCCTTTAGCGTAAACGAAGTGACTTTCGATTTCTTCGATTTGGGGGGGTCAAGCAACCTTGCCGTCAATGACGCGCCCCTCTTTGTCCTCAATCCGCTCTCCGCGCTTCCCACGAACGTCGCACCGGGCGTTACAGCCATCGTAGATGGCGGACATATTGCGCTCGTCGGGCCGATTCAGTCGCTTCTCATCGGCGGGCAGGAGCTGGTTGTCGATAACATCACGGCCGTACCTGAACCGGTGAGCGGTATCCTGCTCACGGCCGCCACGCTCGCTTGTTGGCGCCGCCGCCGCGCGATCAGGCCATCCGTTCGGTAACCGAGATTCCACTCTACGATGCGGGTGAGCCCGCACGGCCCACCGCAACCGCCTCCCGTTACGCCCCGCCCACACTCCGGCCGCAGTGACCCAGATGCTCCAGGCCCCAGATGCCCCAGGCCTCGGATGTCCCAGGCGATAATCCCATCCACCCGGTGATCGGGCCGACAGCGCAGCTATCGGGGTACCGAACAGACTCGATGCGAAAGGTGATGGCCGGCGGACAACCGACCAGGCCACGTAATCTAACCGGCCTTCGTTTTCTGGTTCTGTTCTTTACGGCGTGCTTCGATAACCTCTTCTTGGACGGTCAACGGCGCGCGACGGAAGGCGGCGAACTCCATGGTAAAGCCCGCTTGCCCCTGAGTCATCGACCGTAGATCAGTCGCATAGCCAAACATATTCGCCAGCGGGACATCGGCCGTGATAATCGCGACGCTCCCCTTCACCTCACCGCCACTCACCATACCGCGACGGGAAGCCAGATCACCGGTAACGGGGCCTTGAAACGTCGTGGGGACTTCAATCTCTACCTTCATGATCGGTTCGAGAAGCGCGGGTTTGGCATCTTGCACGGCCTTGCGAAACGCCGTTCTGGCACACACCTGAAAAGCCAAGTCGGAAGAATCGACGGCATGCGCCGAACCGTCTTCGAGAATCATTTTCACGCCCACGACCTCGAAACCGGCCACCGGACCTTTCGCCCGAGCCATCTGGAACCCCTTGTCGACGGAAGAGATGTATTCGCTTGGGATTCGCCCCCCCGTCACCACATTCTCAAATACGTAGTCGTCAGAAGCATTGGCCTCGATGGGGATCAGCGTCCCGACCACGTGGGCATACTGCCCGGAACCACCGGTCTGCTTCTTGTGCTTGTAGTTGTACTTGGTCTCTACGGTCGGTGCCTCTTTGTATTGCACCTTGGGTCGCCCCACAATGACATTTGCCTTGTACTCTCGCCGCATACGCTCCACGTAGACATCCAGATGCAATTCCCCCATCCCTGAGATGATGGTCTGGCCCGCTTCTTCGTCGAAGCGCGTGTGGAACGTGGGGTCCTCTTTCATGAAGCGATTGAGCGCCTTGGACATCGGTTCGCGATCTGCATTGCGCTCCGGCTCGATGGCGATGGAGATCACGGGCTCGGGACAAAACATGTTCTCCAGCGTGATGTTCACGCTTTCGTGACACAGCGTGTCACCGGAGACGCAATCCATACCCATCAACGCGACAATATCGCCCGCCCGCGCCACCTCCAAGTCCTCTCGCTTGTCCGCATGGAGTCGAAAAATACGTCCCACGCGCTGAGGCTTGCCCGCACGGACGACTTTGTAGCTCTTGCCTCGTTCGATCGTACCCTGATAAACCCGCGTGTAGGTGACCTGCCCGAAGGTCTCATCGCTGATCTTAAACGCCATCGCAATGGTCGGCTCGTCCGGATCAGCGGAGATGGCGACTTCGGCACCATCGTTGTCGGCGTCACAACCGTACGCCACGCGATCAATCGGAGAGGGTAGGTATCGCGACACCGCGTTCAGCAGTTCTTGAACGCCCTTGTTGCGGTAGGCACTCCCGAAGAACACCGGAGTGATCTCCCGACGGAGCGTCACACGCCGAATGGCCCCGATGATCTGTTCCGGCGTCGGCTCGTCACCCTCAAGCATCAACTCCATCAGTTCGTCGTCGTACAGACTGACGGTGTCGAGCATGCCGTTTCGCGCACGGTCGGCCTCCGCCTGAAGCGCCTCGGGGATATCCGCCCGGCGAACCGTCTCACCGTGGTCACCGTCGTTGTAGACCGCTTTCATCTCAACGAGATCGATCACCCCCAGAAAACCATCGCCCGACCCCATGGGGATCTGCATGGATACCGCCACGTGGTTGAGCTTGTTTTCGAGTTCGGCCACAACCTGCGCCGGCTCGGCACCGGTCCGGTCCATTTTGTTGATGAACGCGATACGAGGGACACGGTACCGCCGCATCTGCCGATCCACGGTGATCGACTGCGATTGCACGCCGCCGACCGCACACAACACCAACACGGCCCCATCCAGCACACGCAACGAACGTTCCACCTCGACGGTGAAGTCCACGTGTCCCGGAGTATCGATCACGTTGATCACCCGGCCATCCCAACTAACGGTGGTGGCGGCCGACGTGATGGTGATCCCACGCTCCTTTTCGAGCTCCATGTAATCCATGGTGGCCCCGCCATCCTTGCCCTTTACCTCTTGGATGCGGTGGATGCGTCCGGCGTAGAAAAGCATACGCTCAGTGAGGGTGGTTTTGCCCGAGTCGATGTGGGCGGAAATACCGATGTTGCGAATGTTGTTGAGTCGTTCCATTACGTTGCCCATTTCACATGGCGGTCAGTGATTGGCCGAAGTTTCCATCATTTCGACAAGCCAAGCGGTATCGCATTAGTGCGTTCGCACCACTTCTGGCACACTTCTGCGATAGTCACGAAGCCATCGTCGGAACGGCCACCATAGCCGCACCTGAATCGTCAGCCTAACTAGTTTATTTACAAGGGGTTACAAAAATCGCCTACGAGACGCGGTGCTACCCCAGACCGAGGAAGCATACCACGCTGTCTGATGTAAAGCAAGGAGGAATAAAAACTTCCGGATGACCTTATCCCAATAATCACAACGGGATGTCCTCCGGACGTTTGTACGAATGCGAGCAGCTCCGATTAACCGGAGCGTTTCGTTCTACTACATAGGTGACTGTCCATATTGAACATTAGGGTGACTGTCACTCCTTTCGGGTTGCGTGGCAAATAGCCGATCGGTTACCATGGCGGATGGAGCCGTGAGAGGTGGTCCACGTTAACCACTCGCTTCAGCAGACCGTGTCCGTGTACAGGAGGATGGAGGGTGTTCCAAACCCCGAGCCAGCGCCGTCAGGTCGCGTGTCGCGTTTTCTGTGCAGCCGTTTTCTTCGTCTCTCCTTGCCTGGCCTCTGATCTGTTTCGCCCCCTGCCCACTACTCCAGACGAGGGCGCTTCGCCCGGGTTGACACCAGCCCGAACGCTACCGACACCGGATGCCACGATCATCCGGCGTCGACCCGTTTACGTAGCCCCTGACACACTGAATACTCAAACCGAACAAAGAGTCACCGATCTGAGCTTCAACCTGTTTGACGACGTCAGCCTCACCGGCACCGTGACCCGCGCCACGCAAGAATCGAATGGCCTTGTTTTCATCGGGCAGGTACTTAACCACCCGGACAGTACCTTCACGTTGGTGTGGCACCAGGGCGTACTCATCGGCAACATTCGCGTGCCTGGTCTTGGCACTTTTCAGGTCCGTTATCTCGGCAACGGCATCCATGAAATTCGTGAAATTGACGAAACCCGGTTCCCCCCGTGTCTCACTGACGACGCCAATCAAGTGAATCTCGGCGCAGCGGCTCCCGTACAACTTAATGCCGTCGGTTGTGACGACGATGGCTCGATCGTGGATCTGATGGTTGTCTACACGAAGGACGCGAGACTCGGCCAGGGCGGCACCGCCGCTATCGAAGCCCTCATCGCATTGTTGGAGGCGGAGACCAATCAGGCGTATGCCAACAGCCAGATCAACAACACCCGGATCAAGGTGGTGCTAACCTATGAAGTGGACTATGCCGAATCAGGATATTCCAGCACGGACCGCGCCCGTCTGAGTGATCCGATGGACGGGTATATGGATGAGATTCACGAACTGCGTAACAAGGTGTTCGCAGACGTAGTGACGCTATTGACCAATACCCTTGAGGGGTGTGGCCGGGCGTACTTTTCGATCAGCGCGGGCAATGTGCCTCATGCGGAGCTCGCGTTTAATGTGGTCAAGGCGTCTTGCGCGGCCGGAAACCGCTCGTTTGCCCACGAGCTTGCGCATAACCAGGGCTGTCGCCATAACCGGGAGGCTGATCCGTCCGACGGTGGCGCTTTCCTTTATTCGCACGGCTACTATGACCCCGGAGACGCATTTCGCACGATCATGGGGGTGTTCAGCTCCACCGTCCCTCGCATCGGGCTTTTCTCCAATCCGAATGTCATGTACCAGGGGCGGCCGACTGGGGTCCCCCTCAATCAGAGTAATGCGGCCGACAACGCGTTGACCATTGACAACACCGCTTTCAACGTCGCCAATTTCAGGCGGCAAGCAGACTGCGACAACAATGGCTTGTGTGACGACGCGGAAATCGCAGCCGGTACGGTGGAGGACTGCAACGGCAACGGGTTGCCGGACGTGTGCGAAGACGATTGCAACGGCAACGGCCTGGCCGACGAGTGTGATGTCGCCGACGGCACCAGCCAGGACTGTAATGGAAACGGTATTCCCGACGAGTGCGAACCTGAGTGCAACGGGAACGGTATCCCCGACGTGTGTGATATCACACAGGGTACCAGTTTGGACTGCAATGGAAACGGTCTGCCCGATGAGTGTGAACCTGGATGCAACGAAAACGGCGTTCCCGACGAATGTGACATCGCACAGGGTACGAGCCAGGATTGTACGGGGAACGGTATTCCCGATGAGTGCGAGACGGATTGTAACTCGAATGGCGTAGCGGACAGTTGCGACGTGGCCGATTTGACGAGTATGGATGTGAATAGCAACGGACGCCCGGATGAGTGCGAGCCACCTATTCTTTTTGTTGATGCGAGTGCCACCGGTGCCAATACGGGTCTTAGTTGGGCTGACGCATTTGTGAGTCTCACGGACGCGCTGACGGTGGCCGGAGAGTCGGCCGGACTGGTGGACGAAGTGTGGATCGCGGCCGGAACGTACAAACCCGCCGGTCCGGGCGGAGACCGCGAGCTCAGCTTCCCTCTCGCCGACGGCGTCGGCGTGTATGGCGGATTTGCCGGCACGGAAACAGCCCGCGCGCAGCGAGATCCGATCGCGAATGTGGTCGTACTGAGCGGTGATTTGGACGCCAACGACGCTCCCGATTTTACCAATTACGAAGACAACAGTTACCACGTAGTGGCCGCGACAAACGTGGGCCCCACGACCATTCTCGACGGCGTGACGGTGACCGCCGGCTCCGCCGACGGACCATACCCGCACAACGTCGGTGGCGGACTCAACATTCAAAACGCGAGCCCCACCATCGTAAACTGCCTGTTCACCCTGAACTACACTTTCACGGCGGGTGCGGGGGTGAACGTGAAGTACGCCGGCCAACCGCATATCGAGCGATGCACCTTCCTGAATAACAAAGCAGAAGTGGAAGCCGGTGCCATCGGTGCCTTTTTCGTCGGTGCCGATCCGATCATCACAAGCTGCGTTTTTCGTGGGAACACGGCCAACTTTGGCGGTGTATTCTTTTTCAGTAGTCTGACCCGTCCGATTGTGGCTAACTGCACCATTGTAGAGAACAGCGGCTTCATCGAAGGAATCATTTACGTCATAGCCGGAAGCCAGACGACGATCGACAGTTGCGTCGTTCGAAACAATAACGGCATCAACCTTTTCTTGAAGGGTTCCTCCGCGGTCGCTACCGTTTCCTACAGCAACATCGAGGGCGGCGCTGCCGGCGCGACGACACTGGATTCCTCGACGCTCATCTGGGGCAACGGTAACATCGACACGGATCCCCTCTTCGATATCGACGGCCTTCATGTGCTGGCGGGTTCACCGGGCATCGGGCGGGGCAATCCGTCCGCTGATGCGTCCGGGTTCGACATCGACGGGGAGACGCGCGTCCAGGCGTGTCGTGTCGACATGGGCGCGGACGAAACGGCGTTTGGCGTGAATACCGATTGTAACAATAACGGGCAGCCCGATGCCTGCGACATCAGCACCGGGTCGAGCGTTGATGTCAACGCCAACAACATTCCCGACGACTGTGATCCTCACGAGACGATCTATGTCAATGTGAGCGCTTGTCCCGCACTGGGGCTCGGGACCATGCTCAATCCGTATTGCCGCATCCAAACCGCGCTCGACGCGGCGCATGACGGAAGCGGCGCGATTGTCGAGATCATCGTCGCCGACGGGGTGTACACGGGCCCGGGCAACTTCGACCTCGACTTCGGCGGAAAGCGCTTGACACTACGCAGTGAAAACGGGCCGGACAACTGTATTGTCGACGCAGGCGGTACCGGTCGAGGTTTTTATTTCCACAACGCGGAGGGTCCCCACAGCGTACTCGAGGGTTTCACGATCCGAGGCGGTACTGCGGACGTGGGCGGCGGCATATACATCCAAGGCGCGAGTCCCGACATTCATCATTGCATCATCACCAATAGCCAAGCTGGTCTTGGGGGTGGTATTCGGATCGAGAACGGCGCGCCCACGATTCACGATTGCGTCGTCACCAACAACGACGCCGACCACGGGGGTGGTCTGTCCTGCCAGAGCGGATCACCGACGATCACAAACTGCACGTTTGATGGAAACCGGGCTATCGGTGCCGGATCCGCACAGGGCGGTGGCGGCTGGTTGGACGGTTGTACGACCACGCTGACCGACTGCACCTTTAACGGCAACGTGGCCGCCGCAAGCGACACGAGCTTCGGCCGTGGCGGTGGCATTTATCTCGGAACCGCGGGTCTCGTCGTCCTCTCGCGATGCCACATCACAAATAACGATGCGGGCGGCCTGGGTGGTGTTCAGGTTGACGACCGCCTCGGCGGGGGCATCTATGTCGACAGGAACATCGTGCTTGTTCAGGATTCCACCATCGCGGGAAACAGCGCACGAGAAGGCGGAGGGGCCTATTCGTTTGTTTCTCAGTTCGTGTTCGAGCGTAGCATCATCGAATACAATACGGCGATTCACCCGACTAATATATCCCATGGCGGTGGCGTGTTCACGATCAACGGGGACGTGGAGTTGCGTAACTGCACCATACGCGGAAACGTGGCAGATAAGGGCTACGGAGGGGGTGTCTACAATATCAACGGTGACGTTTCCCTCGCGCAGTGCTTGGTCGTAGGGAACCGTGCCACGCAAAGCGGCACGCTGGGCGGTTGGGGCGGCGGCATGATCACTGTGGTCAATGGTGGAGCATATCGGGTAGACGTCATCGGCTGCACGGTCTACGGAAACGGTGCCGACGTGAGAGGCGGCGGTATCTATGTCTGGCCAGACAGCACCAGCAACACCGGTCTGACGCTCTCGAACTCGATCCTTTGGCAGAATGTCAGCGCCGATGACGTTGAAACCAACCAGGTCCTTGTGGGATGCACGAATTGCCCCAAGCGCCTCAACTATAACTGCATTCAGGGCCTGTCCGGGGCCCTCGGCGGTGTGGGAAACATCGGTACCGACCCCGGATTTGTGGATCCCGACGGGGCGGACAACGTGCTTGGCACGGCTGACGATGACCTCCGGATCAACGCGGGATCACCGGTGATCGACGCGGGGGACAATGCCGCCGTACCGAGTGGGCTGACGACCGACTTCGAAGGCAACCCGAGATTCGTCGATGACCCCGGTGTCGTCGATACCGGCAATGGCACATCACCCATCGTGGACATAGGGGTCTACGAAGGCGGCATCGACTGCAACGGAAATGGTGTGGCCGACCCCGAGGACATCGCCAACGGCACCAGCCAAGATTGCACCGGCAATGGCTTTCCGGATGAGTGTGAGCTCGACTGCAACACAAACGGCTCGGCCGATTCGTGCGACCTCGCCGACGGCACAAGTCCTGACTGCAACGGCAACAACGTCCCCGACGAATGTGACCTTGCCGACGGTTCCAGCTCGGACTGCAACGGCAACGTCGTGCCCGACGAGTGTGATCCGGACGGTGACGGCGATGGTGTCCCCGATGATTGTGATGCATGCCCGACCGACCCGGACAAAACCGAACCGGGCATCTGCGGTTGTCTTGTGTCTGATCGGGATTCCGATTTCGATACCATCCCCAACTGCATCGACCTCTGCCCCGGTTATGATGATCGTCTCGACGCCGATAATGATAGCGTCCCCAACGGCTGCGACCGCTGTCCCGGATTCGATGATCTGCTTGATAGTGATGAAGACTCGGTCCCTGACGGGTGTGACGCCTGCCCGGGATTCGATGACCGTTTGGATGCCGATGGCGACGGCGTCCCGAACGCATGCGACCAATGCCCGGGCTTTGACGATCGTCTGGATTGCAACGCCAATGGCACGCCCGATGGTTGCGACATCAGCAATGGTTCGAGCACCGACATCAACGGCAACGGAATCCCCGATGAGTGCGACCCGCCTCTCGTCGTGTCCTCCGGCAACCGGTACCTGACGTGGACGCCCGAGGCGGGCATCCATCCCGTCGCGTTGGGGGTCACGTCTCCATCGTTCGCTTGTATCGATCAATATGTCGATTGGGAGACCGACCCCACATTGGTCGGCCTTGGCATCGCACGACTCGTGGATGCGCCGGTCTACCGGTTGCCAGACGAATGGGGCACCCTTCACGTTCACGACGAGTTCATTATGGCGGATCGGTCCTATGCGCTTCGTAAGCTGACCAACTTTGCTTCGGGGCCGTCCACTTCGGCCGTACTCGTCGTCAACTCAGGTAGGCGGGGCGACATTGACCGGAATCAATCCGTGGACTTCAAGGATATCTCCGCGGGGGTTAACGGGTTCCTCGGAACTCCCGCCGACGGTCAGTATCTTCAGGACACCGATCTACGACCCTGCTTGACGAACGGAAAAACTGACTTCCGAGACATCACCGCAGCCGTAGAGGCGTTTCTTGGGAATCCGGACTTATGCGCGGCCGCTTGCCCGTAGTGTCCAACGGCTCCGACGCGACGAGATTCGTGGCCACATCGCCGACGGGCTGGTTTCTGGACCAACGAAACACAACGCAAGATGGACGGCCGCTTGCCATGAACCGGAAGCGGCCCACAATTTCGACCGCAGCAGAACTCACGGACGGTGGAATCGACCGACTCCGATCTACCCGTCGATCCGTGGACCGTCGATCTCTATGATGTAGCTGATGTGGGCCGCATAATCGTCGTCCGCTTCGTCGAGATTGACCTCAAACTGAAACCCGATCGTTCGCCCTTCGGCCACGTCCCAGTCGGCACCCACTTCGATGGACTGAACATTGTCGCCGTCGACGGAGTGGACGTTTTGGTAATCCAGAATCACCATGAGGTCATCACTCACGAGGTGATCGAATCCGATCGCCGCTCCCCACTGGAAATTATCCTCGTCTTCCGCGGCGTCGTTGACGGCGGAGAAGTAGGGATTGAAGTGCAAACGGGTGCTGTCATCCAGAGACCAGGTCATAAGACCACGCATCGTGTAGTCGATTTCCTGGCCGTGATAGCCGGTCGGAAAGCGGAGCAAATTCCGAACGGAGAAAGCCGGCAGCATGCCATCTTCGCGCCAAAAACGCGTGTGGAATCCGAGCGTCGCGTCGCCATTGCCTTCTACGCCGCCTTCACCCACGACAGCCGGCACATTGAGTATGAACTCCCAATCTTCAACCAGACCCCACTCGACCTCTAACTCCAGGTCACTCGCGTCACTCTGTCGGTGATAGCCGTAGATGAACTTGACCTCTACATCCCCCGGCGGTTCGGGATCAGCGCTACGCAGGAAATAGGGACCGGACAATAAATAGCCTTCCATGCCACCGCTTTCGCTATATCGAACAGCCGGCGCGCGAAGAGAGAGGCTCGAACTCGATGCGGCCTCTTGAGCCATTGCGGTGGCAGCCACCGCGAGTACAAGCACAGCGGCGACCGCTCCCATTCGTACATTCCAGTTAGATGTCATGTCGTCCTTTCCATTCTATTTCTATAAAGGCTCGGCTTGAAGCTACGGCGGCACAACCCACCGAGAGTCAACCACACCGACCACGAAGCGAGTCTCGTCAGCCCGGCTTCATCAGCGACACTGAGGCTGAGACGCGACTGGGATCACGCTATCGCGCAGCGGCCTCGCCGTCCAGCCCCCACCCATCCCCCGTCGGTGCGTCTACCACCCACTCGAGGCTCCCGACTGGCGTGTCAACACGATTTCGTCAGATAGCCGCCTACCTACTGGCGAAGAGTACGTCACCAGAAGCACGCAACGCTCCGCTTTTGAGAGATCCGCTAGATTCGCCCCGAGATGAAACTCGTACATCTGGGTCAGGTGGTTCCAGTAGGTACGTTGCTGGTGGTCGGTCCGCAGCTCCACTTGCCATTGGTCCAGACGGGCACCTTTTCGGTCGGCGCTACTCGCCACGAACTCAAACAACTCGATACGCACGCGGCCCACCAAGACCAGCCCCGGGTTGTCCAAGGCTCCGATCGCCTGGACCACGAGGTCAATTCCATCGGGCACGCCGCCGCCCGAAAAGCTCTTGATTCGAGTAAAGGGCTCAACGATGTCGATTCGAGCCGGTAAGGCGAGCGAAAACTCGTCACGATTGGAAAGCGTGTCATCCCACCGTAGAAGAGGGACACACCCCCACAGCACCGCGGCCAAAACGCATCCCGTAAGATAAGCGGCACGACCCCTCAACACCCCGTCCTTTCCGAGTATCTTCTTGCAGCCATCATCGCTCGATGCCCTGGCATGCCGGAGTGTATTGCGTCGTCCTCCGAAACGTCAACCAGCCGCCACCACAAACGACACCACCCATAGGTGTCACGCAACCACAGAGGGGTCTCGAAAGCGTACGTGCTTTCCTCAGAGCGCAGGTCGCGTAGAATGAACCCATGTCAACCATACTCGTCACCGGCGGTGCGGGCTTTATCGGCTCGCACCTTGTCACCAGGCTTCTGGAACTTGGGCACGCGGTGCGTGTGCTCGATAATTTTGAGACAGGCCATCGCCACAACCTGGCCCACCTGGACGGTCACATCGAGATCATCGAGGGTGATATCCGTGAGGCGAACACGTGCCTCGCCGCGTGTGAGGGCATCGACTGCGTGTTCCATGAGGCGGCGTTGGGATCAGTCCCCAAGTCGGTCGCGGCCCCACAGGCCAGTCATGATACGAACCTCCACGGCACCTTTCAGATGTTGCAGGCGGCCGTGAAGAACAAGGTGCGTCGTTTTGTGTACGCGGCCAGCAGCTCTGCGTATGGCAATAGCGAAGTTTCTCCCAAGCATGAGGGTCTGGTACCTCAGCCGCTAAGCCCCTACGCCGTTCAGAAACTCGCCGGCGAGCATTACTGCCGCGCTCATTTTGAGTGCTTCGGGCTGAGCACGATCAGCCTGCGCTACTTCAACGTGTTTGGGTCGCGTCAGGATCCTCACGGTCAATATGCGGCCGCCATCCCGGCGTTCGCGATTGCGCTGCTTCGCGGCACACCGCCGGTGGTCTACGGCGACGGCGAACAGTCTCGCGACTTCACGCATATCGACAACGTCGTCGAGGGCAACATGCTGGCCATGCAACTTCCCGAAGCCCGGGGAGAGTCCGTCAACCTCGCGTGCGGAGGACAGATCACCGTCAACCAGGTGATCCAAGCGATCAACGATGCGATCGGCGCGAACATAGCCCCACGTTACGTCGAACCTCGAACCGGCGATGTGCGTCACTCCTGTGCAGATGTCACGCGAGCGAAGGCGTTGTTGGGGTTTGAGCCGAAGGTCACGTTC
>JAJRSP010000232.1 GCA_024278775.1 Planctomycetota bacterium | reverse complement strand
GGGGGTGACGTGGCATGATCGCGTGACGCTTGCGGAGGGTCGTGGCTCTCTGGTGGGCGACGTCCAGAGAGACGGCAACGTCGTGACCGTGACCGACCGAGACGGCCACATCCACCGCCTGGCGCTTTCCGACATCGCCATGGACGAAAGCGGCACCCCCATCATCACCCTGGGTATGAAATCCACCTGGCATCACGGCAACAAATGGTTCTTGCTGTTGGCCGTGGTGCTTTTGTTCCCTGTCATCTTTCCGCAGGCGCTTCGGTTCCAGTGGTTGCTGGCGGCGCAGGGTATCAAAGTGGGCTACCACGAGTGTCTTCGCTTGTCGTTTGCCGGAAACTTTCTCAACTTTGTCGCCCCTTTTGGTTCCAATGCCGGCGATGTCTTCAAGGCGTATTACGTCTCCTTACACACGGATCGTAGAACCGAAGCGGTGACGACGGTGGCCCTGGATCGGGTCATTGGTTTGACCAGCCTTGTCATCGTGGTGGTGCTGATCACCACGTTGAGTCCGGACACGAGCCGCCTGGCCGTGCTGCGCCCCTATATGGTGGGTGTGTTCGCGGCTCTGGTGATCGGTGCGGTGGTGTATCTGTCCCCCGCGTTGCGACGCTACGTCATCCCGTGGAAGCTGCTTCAGCGGTTGCCAGCCTACGATCATATCGAGAGGGTGGACCAAGCGGCAAGAAAACTGGCGAGTCACGTGGGGTTGGTGTCGGTGGCCATCCTGATGACCATCGCCCTGCAAGGGCTGGCGATGTGTGCGTACTTCTGCGTGGCGATTGGTGTGGGATTGACTCTGGGGGTGCCTCAGGCGCTGGAAAGCTTCGCGTATTTCTACACCGGCGTGGTGATTCAAGCGGTACCGATCACCCCGCAAGGGCTCGGCACGGTCGAGTTGGCCTACCGATACTTCTTCGCTGCTTTTGGAACGCCGTCACAGATCGTGTGCATGGCCATGGCTATTCGGGGCGTGGCGTTTCTTTGCGCCCTGCCCGGACTGCTCGTCACCATGACCGGATCATGCAAGCCGAGTGAGCTGAAACAGTTTGAGGCCTCAGTGGAGAAGGCCGACCCGGTACGTAGCGCGTCCAAGGATCGGGTCACCCTTGCCTCAACCATGATAACCTCTGCGCCGCACGCTCACCCCAAGCCCACGTGTTCCGTGTCTCACGAAGTTCGGCCGGTGTGAGTTGCGGCGACGTCCGGTAACGTCGAATACCCCAGTGGGTTGCGGTCACTTCGGAGGACGCGTGTCAAGGGTGATCGACCGCCATCCGACAGGACAGAGACGCCACGCCGAAGCGGAGACCCGGGCCATGCCAGTGATACTCACGAACCAGATGACGCGACGGTGCGTAGCACCGGGCGAGATTTCAAAAATCTTAACGGACGCTGCCGCCCGACAAGCCAACCTCACGATCCGCGTCCACGCCAAAACGCCGCCGCCCGAGATGCCGGGATGCCTCGTGGCGTGCGACGAATCCGCGATGGTCGCGCGGCTTTCCGGCGACACCACCTCATGCCCGTTCACCGCAACATCCCTGTTTTCGGTCGTGTTGTGGGTTGACGGGGTCCAATATACGTTCGAAACGACGAATGCCGGCGGTCATCGCAGCTGCGATGACGAACAGGTGGAAGCGCATGTGCTTCGGCTCACCATACCCTCGCGCATTGACATCATGGAACGTCGCCGTGCGAGCCGCCGTCTGCTGCAAGAGCCATCATGGGTGCATCTGCGTCCGACCGACGACTCAGCCGGCGACCACTCCTATCCCGCCGTGATGATGAACGTCAGCCCCCACGGACTCGCTTGTCGTCTGGACACGTCACAGGCCGAAGGACTATCGGTCGGTGTCAACTTGATGACCACTTTCTCCATCGAACCAAGCGATCCACCCTTCGTGTTCCCCGCACGTATTGTAAGTATTACGAGTGGGGGAACGCCGGGACAGGCGGTCGTCGGTATCGAGCTCATCGACGATGGAAGTTCCCACGCGCAGGAAGAAGCGCTGGTCGCGGCCTTGGCCCGCGACTCGGACGCTTAGACGCGTACTGGGGCGGTATCACCGGGGGAGCAACGTCGATGAGTGGCACACACGTATTGGCAGCAGATCAGCAAGAACACCTACTCCGCGAATCAGTCCGGCGTCATCGGTACGCCGTTCTCACGCACTATGGAGACAGCGGCTGGCGTCTTTATAAGGGGAAGTTTGCGCCCGCAACATCGAGCGGCGGGGTACACCTGTCTTTTCCCTGGCCGGTAGATGATTCCGAAGCCCCTCTACCCGGTACCGGGGCCTCGATCGGCTGCACCTTTCGTGTGGGTCACAAGAAGTGCATGTTCGAATCCATCGTGAGCCACATGGAGGAACGAGCCGAAGAAGCCTCCGTCATTCTCCGATGGCCCAGTCAGGTAGAGCAGCTTCAACGCAGAGTCTTTGAGCGTTGCAAACCACCCGACCACAGCGCCATCGCGGTTCGCTTCTGGCGCGATGACGGACCCGGCAGTCACGAGTCCGGTCTGCGCGACGTACGAAACGGACAGCTTGAGGACATCTCGGCCGGTGGGCTTCGCGTAAAAGTAGCCCGCGCAAAAGACCTTCAAGACGGCGCGGTGTTCCGCTGCTCGTTCGCAGCCAAGCCGGGCAAACCTCCGTTCCTCGTGGATGCCGTACTACGTCACCGGACGTCAGCCGATCAATCACGAGCCTCACTTGGTTTTCAGTTCATCGGCCTGGAAGCGACAGCCGAAGGTCGCCGCACGCTCGACCGCCTGGCACGTCTCGTCTCGCACTTTCAACGGGGCGGTCATCAGCGACGAAATTAGAGCGATCTCGGTTGGGGTGTAGCAACCCGAGGGCGGAACATGACCCGAGTCCATCGAGATCTCGCGCGGATTTCCTGTGTTCCATACGGGCTCACCTGGTAAAAAACCGCCCGTGTGCCGGAGCTCCAAGGCCGTCGTCAACGGTAGAGGGTACGCCGGTGTTCCAAACGCTTTGTTTTGCCGTTTCCGCAACCGCATGGTAGAGTGCCCGCGCGTGCGTACGTGCGGTATCATTGCGGCGCACCATCAACGGGCGATTAGCTCAGTTGGCTAGAGCGCCTCCTTTACACGGAGGAAGTCGGGGGTTCAAGTCCCTCATCGCCCAGTTTCAACGGCGTGCAATATCGCGCCCTACGCGGCTTAGTCGAACTTCACGAAGAACGTTTTGGCGTGATCGGGGTCTACGGAGAAATCACCGGGAAGGGGCGGCTTTTCAACGAACCGGTGGCGTCGGCCCGTGGCCCCCTCTTTGATGAGTGTGCGTAGCGCCCGGTGCGACATCTTTCGCAGATTCGTCGAGACCATCATCGTCCCCCCCTCGCGAAGCACGCCGCCCGCCGCCCGGACCAGATCGGGCAGGTCACGGGCAATCGAGAACGTTTGCCCGCGTTTTTTTCCGTGGGCGAAGCTGGGTGGGTCGAGGATGATGATGTCGAACAGTTTTTTGTCGCGTGTGGCTCGCTTGAGGTAGCCGACCGCGTCCGACTTGACGAACGTGTGGTCGTCCGAGCGTAGCCCGTTTAGCTCGAAGTTCTGCCTTCCCCAAGCCAGTGCCGGTGAGGCCAGGTCCACGCTGACGCTGGATCGAGCACCGCCCATGGCCGCCGCCAGAGAAAAGCCGCAGGTATAGGCAAAAAGATTGAGCACGTCCTTATCTCGGGCCATCGCACGAACCCGACGGCGGTTGTCGCGATGATCGAGATAGAGCCCGACGGATGGGCCTTCCCACGGACGCACGAGAAACTTGATACCGGATTCCGTGATTGTGGTTTCGGCGGGGGTGGCCTTTCCGGCCACCGGTCTGTCAGCCGGAAGTCGTGCGGTTAGCTGCGCGGCGGCCTCACTCGAACCGTGTACGTTCAGCCGCAGATAGACCGCCTGCGTGCGGAGCACCTTTCGATACCACTTGGCGGCTGCGGTGATGAGGTCAAACGTGGCGTCGCGCACCTCGGACACTTCCAACACGACGACGTCGTGGTAGATTTCCGCCGTCACACCCGGTAGGTCTTCGGCACCGCCGCAGAGCAGCCGCCAGGCATTGGATTCCCGACTCGTGATACAGCCAAGGCGTCGCGTGAGGCCGGCATGAAGCACGCGCGTCACGTCACGCGCCCCGCGTGCAATCTCCTCGAACGCCCCGGGCATGCGAGACCGCAGGATCATCTTTTTCTTAGTGATCGGATTATGAAAATCAAGCTGGGTCAGATGCAGGCAGGTCATCTGCAGCGTCATGGGGCGGGCGGATGACGACCGCACCACATCGCCAATGGCACGAAGCCGCTGCGACCTCAGTTGGGCTTTGAGCGCGTGTGTCGTCGGCGCGTGCGTCGTACATTTGACGAGGCTGCGTTTGGGTCCGGGGCAGAGCAACTGCAATCGGGTAGCCGCGGTGCCCGTCTGCACGGCACCGCCGGTCGGCTTCGACGGACGGCGTGTTCCCTTGTTCTTCCCGCGCGAAGCGCCCCGGTGCGATCCGATGGTCATGCGGTTCTGCGTCATTTTTCCGAGTACGACGATGGCGTATTGCTGAGCGATGCGCATCGTGCGCAGCCCCGTGCGGATGTGCCGGACGATGGCCGGGTTTTTGGCAAGCACGAGCACGCCGGATTCGTAGCGGCTGAGTCGGTTGGCGGCCACCAGTGTGATGTCGTCCCCACGAAGTTCCGTCAGGATGTCGATCACACCTCGTGCGGATTGGTCCTCCAACCCACCGGTGTCGATGCCGGCCGGCTTGTCGACGGCGAGGAGGCTGTCGTCCTCATAAAGGGTAGGCAGCAGTGTTTCGATCAGCTTGTCGTGAGTCACGCGTGGTTCCGATTGTTAGGGGCGTCGATCTGATGGCCGATCGCGCGGATCAAAGACCGGGCATCTTACGCGCAAGAGCGATCGGTCACAATCGCATCAAACGGGTCATCTTGTGTCATGGACGCGGTGAGACGCGCCCAACGCGGTGGAAACGGCGTGGATCGTCCGCTAACATGGAGTAGCGGGCGTGGGAAGCACCCGACGGCAGCATGAGCGGATGGTGCGGTGTGGTATAATAAGGGCAACGATGGACTTCGACGCGATCAGAGAGGCGTTTCCGATCACTCGGAACTACAACTTCCAGAACCACGCCCTCGTTGCGCCGATCAGTCGCCGGTGTGGCGACGCCATCAGGGAATACGTCGACAAGTCGATGGGGCATGCGTATGTCTCGACCGGATTCTACAAGCACGCGGACGTCGTTCGCCGTAAGTACGCTGAGCTGATCGGAGCCAGTGCCGACGAGGTCACCTTCATCAAGAACACGACGGAAGGGCTCAACATGGTCGCTAACGGCCTGAGCTGGCAGAGCGGCGATAATGTGGTCACCACGAACGTCGAGTTCCCGTCCAACATGTACGCGTGGCAGTCGCTTCGACCGGCTGGGGTCGAGGTACGCACCGTGATCGAGGAGGACGGGCGCATCCCGCCGGAGCGCATGTTTGAAATGATCGACAGCCGCACGCGACTGGTGGCCGTATCATCGGTGCAATATGCCAGCGGCTTTCGTGCGGACCTGGCCACCCTGGGTGCGTATTGTCAGAGCAAAGGCGTGTTGCTGTGCGTGGACGCGATTCAATCGCTGGGCGTGTTTCCGATCGACGTTCGCGCCATGAATATCGATTTTCTTGCGGCCGACGGTCACAAATGGCTTTGCGCCCCGGAAGGGTGCGGTCTTTTCTACGTACGCAAAGAGCTTCAGGGGCACCTTCGTCCCACCTCCATCGGGTGGTTGTCCATGAAGGACCCTTACGACTTCGACAAGTACCAGTTCGAGTTCGCCGACTCGGCACAGCGGTATGACAGCGGAAGTTATAACTTTGCCGGCATTTACGGACTTGGTGGTGCGATCGATCTGATTAACGAGATCGGCCTCGGCGAGATTCAGCAGCGCGTGATCGCGTTGACCGATCGGCTGGTGGCCGGGCTGCGCAACAAGGGCTATCGCGTGGTGAGTTCGCGTGACCGCGGTGAGGCCAGCGGCATTGTAGCGTTTTTCTCCGATCTGCACGATCCAAACGAGGTTCAGCGTCACCTACAGGCGGAACACCGCATCGTCATCGCCGTGCGTAAGGGCCGCCTCCGCGCCAGTCCACACTTCTACAACACCGAATCCGAGATCGATCAGTTGACGGAACGCCTGCCGAAGCATTAGTTCCGACACCACCACCGGTTGGACGGCAGTCTCCGGCATCAGGAGAGGCCCGGAACCGCGGCTGTTCGCATCCGTGGATGTCCGGCATTCGTAACTCCGCGGCGCAGCCTACCGAGAGACACCGCGATCTCATCACTACGCGAGCTTCAATCGTGAGGCTCGAGGTGCGGTCGAAAAGAAAAAACGCGGGGCGTGCTATTGCGTGGCGGCCCGACCGCCAACGGCGCGGGCGGAGTAATCGCTGTCGAGCGTCACGGTTTGGTCGCCGGCGGCGTGGACGTTCGTCCGGGCAATGATCCAGGCCGTCGCACCGGGCGGCAGACGACGGGCCAGCTTGTGGAGGAAGTAGTCGGCTTCTTCCGGGGACCCGGCCGCTATGAACGCCGCATCGAGTGGTCCGGTGGGGGGCCTGGAGGCTTCCGAAAGAAACGGGGCCACGGCGCGCTTCGCAGCCATATCATGTCCGCCGACCCAGACGCGAACCCCCGGCCTCAGCCCAAGCTGCTTTGACACGCTACGCTGATCGTAAAGGGTCATGGCACAAAGCGAGGTGAGGAGTGTCGGGAGCGGATATGGGACGCAATCGCCGGTCGTGAAAAGCACAGAGACGGTCGGTCTTTAACCTTTCGGCGTAAGGTAGCTCTGCCACTTGACGAAACAGATGACTCCCTCCGCCGTAGCCGAGCGAACCCTGGCCCCACCTCGAGCCGACTAAAGCGTCTTGCACGCGCCGTCGGCCGGACCAACCTCACGAGGGTCTATACCCAGTGCTTCCATGCGTCGGTATAACCGACTCCGTGAAATACCAAGTTCCTTGGCCGCCAGGGTGCGTTGCCCGGATGTCCGCTTGAGTGCGGAAATAATTTCTCGACGCTCGATCGTATTGAGGATCGTATCGAGCGATCCACGAATCGGATCGGACAAGTACCGGTCGTTTTCAGTCTCTATCGACATCGAGCGGGCAGTGCTCTGCGAGAGACTATGAGGATCCATTTCCATTTGTTCACTCCCTCGTCACCAACCGTGACGCAACGGCAACCTGAAACACCGAACTCTCCGATCGAAGACAAAGCCCAGCGCTGTGAGCCCTTCCGCGCCGATGAAGCTTTCGCCTCCTGACCCGCCAGACCTTACGATCGGGCTCTTCATGTACGAGGTTGCTTGTAGACCCGACCCAAGGGCATACCACAATCAGAACACAGCGTACCAATTCGACACATGGAAAGCAAGCCCGCGTCCCAAGGCGCTTTCATGGACACCACTCACCAAAGACGTGTTTCTAAGGTTTCCAGAACCGTTGCACCTGCTGAACCGCATTTTTACCGCCAATAATCAGGGGTGTCCGCTCGTGGAGCGCCGTGGGTTTTTTGTCAAGAATCCTCATTGAGCCGTCGGAAGCGGCCCCTCCGGCCTGCTCGGCGATAAACGCGAGTGGATTGGCCTCGTATAGGAGCCGTAGTTTCCCACGGGTGGCTTTCGTCGTGGGGGGATACAAGAACACACCACCTTTCACCAGGGTTCGGTGGAAGTCGGCCACGAGAGAACCAATATAGCGGAGTCCGAGCGTGTCGGCCTCTCCGGATTTCGCCCACTGCAGGTATTTCTGAACACCCTCGGGGAACTGAGCGTAGTAGGCCTCATTGACACTGTAGTAGCCCCCGGTTTCGGGAATGCGAAGGTTTTCCCGCGTCAGTCTGTAGGCACCGACGCTGGGATCAAGGGTAAACATGTGTACGCCGTCGCCGGTGGTGTACGCCATGACCGTGCTGCTGCTGTAGATGACATACCCGGCCGCGATCTGCTCATAACCCGGTTGCAAAATATGGCTGAGAACATCGGTGTGGTCCGTATCCTCACGTTTTTGGAGAATCGAAAAGATCGTACCAATCGAGACGTTGACATCGATGTTGCTCGATCCATCCAGCGGGTCAAACAGCACGATGTACTTGGCTGCCTCGCCGGGGTCTTGAAGAATGCGCGGCTCGTCGTCCTCCTCAGATACCATGATGCCCACGTTCGGTCGGTAGCCGAGGCAGCCGGCGATGGTTTCATTGGCGATGATGTCCAGTTTCTGGACCACCTCTCCCTGGACGTTGATGTGGCCTGCAGTGCCGAGAATGTCGACAAGCCCCGCACGGCGCACGTTGTCGGAGATGATTTTTGTGGCGAGCGTCACGGCGGAGAGCAGCCAAGAGAACTCTCCGGTGGCGTTCGGAAAACGCTTGCGCTGCGCCTCCATGATGTGCTGCTGCACGGTCTTGATGGTCGGCTTCACGTCGGATGGCATCATGACATCTCTCCTGAAATCCCGCTAAGGGCACCCACACCCCGCTCGATCTCCAAGCCGGGTGTGGGTGCTCTTGAAATCAATCACTCGCTTCGTTCGGACGCCTCTACTACAGCGGCTACGCTACTCATTTCGGGCTCAAAAGGCAATCCACACCGCGCGGCACATGCACCGCCGCCGCAGCGGAATGTCGACCACCCTGCTTGGCGCGTCTCGGATCGCGTTTCATGCAGAAGCGGAAAGCCGGCCGCTCTTGACGGTAGCCAAAAAAGCCTCCTGAAGTTGGAGGGTCACCGGACCGACACACCCCGAGCCAACCGGCGTACCGTCGATCGACGTGATCCCGAAGACCTCGACGGCCGTGCTGGACATAAACACCTCGTCCGCATGTCGGAGTTGTTCGGCACGGATAGCGGTTTCGAGCGTGGGAACCCCAATCTGTCGCGCACAATCCAGCACCACAATCTGCGTGATGCCGTGCAGCACGCTCTCGTTTCGGGGCGGAAACCGAATGACGCCATCGCTCACGACAAAGAGGTTGGCGGATGTACATTCCCGAGCCTCGCCGACGTTTGTCACAAAAATGGCGTCGTCAAATCCACGCCGGACGGCCTCCGTCTTCGCCAGTACGTTGGGCAGCAGCGTGATCGCCTTCACAAAGCATCTTGACCAGCGATGGTCGACGGTCGTCATCACACGGGCACCACGGCAGCGCAGTTCGTCAGGTAGCGTGGGGCGGGGTTTGAAGGTCATGATAACCGTGGGTGTCATGCTGGCCGGATAATCGTGCGATCGTGGCGTGACACCTCGCGTCAGTTGGATGTACACCACCGCGTCGGCGAAGCCACACCTCGACAACCCCTCTTCGATGACGGGGCGCACGGGCTGGGTATCAAAATCATACGGCAGGTCGATGGCCGCAGCACTAGCGCGAAGACGCGCAAGGTGTTCCTCGGGCATGAACAGACGCCCCTCGTAGCTGACCAGCACCTCGTAGATGCCATCGCCAAATTGGAATCCACGATCTTCGATGGATACGCGGGCTTCTTCGATGGGTCCAAAGACTCCGTTGACGTAGGCGATTTCCGGCATGCCCAAAACCCTTTCTTGCTAACTCTTTTTTGTTAGGCTTCCGGCGCGGGGCGACCCAATGCCGACCGAACATTCTTCAGCCATTTGAGACACTGTGAGCGTCGGCCTTCATCACGCAAGGTGTTATACACGTCACTAAGGTGCTTATCGGCCGATTCGTACTGCGCCAGATCCCGCGCGTAAATGATGCCCAAGAGCAGCTTGACTTCAGACAGCTCCGACGACCGCGGATAGCACTCGGCGAACCGGTCAAAAGCCGACGCCGCCTGCGGAAACCGACCGGTCGCATAAAACTCGCGTGCCAAGGCCAACTGCTGCCGCTCGGAGAGAGACTGCGTCGGGTCCTTGAGCACCAGTTGTTCATAAAGAGTGGCGGCTCCCGCGGTATCCTGTTTGTCGATGCACTCGGTGATCTTGGCTCGGATGGTGCTGATTTCATCGATACGCTTCTCCTCCGCCAACTGCTGCTCAGACGTGAGCGCTTTGACGCGTGCCACACTGCCATAACGCGCGACGGCACCCGCTCCGGGCTTTGACAGGGCGGCGGTGAGTTCGCGACGTTGGTTCCACCGTTTCCAGAGCGATAAAATATCAAACTGATCTCGCGGTATCGCGCGGAACGCCAGCATCAGAAGCGATGCGGTAAAGCCGAAGAAATACCCGGCCAGATGCGCACCATACGCCGTGGAGCCGCCCCCGGAAATCTGCGGAGCAATGATGTTATCCCACACGATGATCTTCAGACCGATGACCGCCATCGCCGGCAGCTCAAAAAAGTGGATGAACAAAAAGAGCCAGAGCATCGTGGTAACCCGGCAACGTGGAAACAACGCAAGATAAGCCGTAGTCACACCGGCAATGGCCCCGGACGCGCCGACCAACTGAAAATGCTCCGGATTGATGGCCGCATACCCCCACGCCGCAAAGATGCCGCTGGAGAGGTAGAACAGCAGATAGGGCAAGTGCCCCATCTTACCGTTGACGCTGTTTCCGAACACCCAGAGGAACAACATATTTCCGAAGAGATGCCAGATGTCAGCGTGAAGAAACTGGTAGGTGATAAACTGGTGGAGCTGCGGCGCGACCGAATGAAAAAAGAGGTGTTGCTTCTTCCAGGCGATCAGCGCATCCCCACCGAAGGTGCGCTGTGTCACGAGAAACACCAACACGTTGGCACCAATCAGCGCGTAGTTCACGAGCGGCGGCCGACGAGACACCGACTCCGTGCGTATGGGTAGTACTAAGAACATTCACAGTTACTCTGCGTGACGCGTGAGTTCCGCGTACGCTACGCGCCGGCATCCGACGCCGGCGGGGAAGGTGCAGCACCAGGTGTCACCGCCTGCACGTACGCCATCCGTATTTCGTGAGTCACGGTCCCGAGCACTTTCTGCTCCTCGGCGCTCAAGTTGCCCTTCGTTTTGGCCTCAAGCACTTCCAACAGATCGATGAAGTGCTTTCCGGCCGCCGGGTTCGGCGGACTCGTCTCGCCGCCCGGTCCCGAATACCCCCCAAGAGACACCGCCGCCTGCATGGCCAGGAGGTTAACGAGTTCGAGAAAATTCGGTGCCGTGTCGCCCGAGGCTGCCTTTCCGGTCGCCCCGGCGGCCTTGGCCTCCTCCTCCATGAGGCGCTGCTTTTCCCGCGCCGCCTCCTCTTTCCAATCCCCGTCGATGTGCAGACCACCCACGCTCTCGGTCATCCTGTCTCTCCCTGCTGGATCCTGTGTGCCATGGATTCCGACTTCGTCAATTCCTTCCGGCTCCACTATACTCGGAACTCCCCTTCTGCGGGAAGGGCCTCGATGAGTTGTTCTAGAGTTTGTGACGGATACAAACCGAAAAAATACTCTCTGTTTTCGGCAATCATACGCTGCCGGTACATCGATCGGGCCGCGACGATGGCACGATCAACCTCCACGAGCGCGTCAGACCGGGCACGGAGCATGGCTTCGTTGGCACGCCGGATGGCGAGAAAAGCCGTCAGTCGAGCCATGTGGTCTCTCGGAGTGGCCTCCTTCAGCGATATCGCCTGAGCCACGGCGTCGCGACGCCGATCGAGCAACGGGACAAGCGTCGCGTCCGGCGTCAGGTGCCGCTGCGGGTTGAACCGCAGATCGCGGGCCCGTTGTTTCGCGTCGCTGATGTGAGATCGGCGCTCGTCCGGCGCAGGCAAATCGAGGTGAAGGGTGGCCGACACGCAGGCCATCCGTGGTGCCTCGATGCCGTAATACCCGGTGATGATGTCGTCCGTGATGCGATCGTATTTGGCACCACCGATGCCGTGAACGAACAGGTCGGCCAACATGAGCCGAGCCCAGAGCGTCAGGGTAAGCGCACGCGGGCGAAGCAGCCACCCATCCAACCCGTCGACCAGCGCCGCGGCTTTCTCGTTGCAGGCGAGCGCGGAGGCATGGGCCTCGGCCACCGGTTCTCCGTCGGCAAAGAGCCGAATCGTATCGCCGGCTCGATGGACAAACAGGCGCCGCCGGGCCTCGTGCGGCCGGTAAATCCAAACCGGCAACTCGCACCGATCGGCGTCGATGTGAAGATCGGGGATCGGCCGCTGCGCGCCGCGTACGCGGAACCGCTGCCGATATTGCTCAAGCGCCTGGTTGTAACTACGGGCGAAGGTTTCGGCGTGTTGCAGCATGTCGATCAACAGCGGGCTGCACCAGACACGGCTGATCCGGTGGTCCACGACGGTCAGATCAAACGCGGCTTCGACCGCCCGCCGACCGGCAATCGCCTGATCGACCCAATCCGTGGCCGCCGCACGCGAAAAACCTTCGAAAAACCGCGGCAGCATGGAGTTGTCAACCCGCGAGCCGAAGGCACGACGGATCGCGGTCTCGAAAGCCACTTGTGCGTCGGTGTCGGCCAGCCCGATCTGCTCATAGGCAAACCCGTGGGGTAGCTCGGCGAAACGAACGCGCCCCACGGAAAGTACGCCGTTCGCCTCGGTGGGCACGGCGATGGTCGTGTCGCCCGGCGCATCGCTGTCGACCACCATGTTGACGGCCACTCCCCTCATCGCGTCGGCGAGACGGCGTGCGACAATATGCTTGGCCCACACGCCCGGATGGATAAACGCCGGCTGATGACCAACGACAATAACCGGGGCGTCGGCCGTGCCAGCCAGCGCCTCCCGCGTTTGCCGACGCCATTGCGACAACGGCGTACCAAGCACGGGCCGATCCCAGCCGCGAAACAACCGGTCGTTGTGGCGGACAGCCGCGACGCAACCGGCCGCGTCCGGAAGCATCAGAACATCGCCGTGGGCGGCCGGCGTCTTGATCTTGCTAAAATCGAGCATGGTCAGCGCACGGCGCAGCTCGGCCCGCGCGTCGTCATGTGGTGGGACGACGCGAGCGGCGACCTGGCGCACTCTTCTTCGAACACGTCAAGGTAATGCCGCCGTCGCGCGACCGGATCATCAAGCAGGCCGCCGAAATGCCGAGTCGGATCGTTGTAAATCAGACGAACTTCAAGCTCACGCACGGTGAGCCCGACCCGGGCTAGCTGCACCCAAAACTGCATCGGCATGGCGTAGCCCGGCACCGTGATAGCGAAGTATTTCAGAGACGACACCTTATATGCCTTAAAGCCGCAAAAGGCATCGGTGATGTTCAGGCCGAGCCGCGTGTTAATCAGCCGGGTGATCTCACGGTTGATACGACGGCGATCGACCGGTACCGATCGGTCCGTCGGGCGGTCTCCGCCGGGATAACGTGTGCCGCTGATCACGTCCGCCTGCGATCGCTCGGCCTCCTCGAAAAAGCGTGGGATCAGCGCCGGCTCGTGCTGCTCGTCGCAGTCCATCGTGATGACCCAATCGTACTCCCGTCGTTGCGCGTAGGTAAAGGCGCTGCCCAGACTCATACCGTAGCCGCGGTTTTCCAGATGGGTAATCACGTGAATATCGCCCTGACGGGAAAGCAGCTCGGGGGTGGCGTCGTTCGAACCATCGTCAATGACGAGGATATCGCGGCCGTACCGGCGAACCTCGGCCAGCACCCCCTCGACGTAGCGTTCCTCGTTGAACACCGGTATGGCGATCAGATTGCGTGTGGTCATCGGTCCCGTCGATATCGTGGAATACGCCCGCTTTACTAAGTCCCAAGCACTGCTCCATCGTAGACGAGTGACCGAAAAAATCAATTGGGCGAATGTCAGAGAATGTCATCAACAGTCACGGTGCGTGGCATGCCCAAGCCAGAGGCGCGGGCATGAGTACCGAGCGACACACGGCATTTGAGAAGCCGTGCGGGGTGAAGCCCGCGGTTCGGGAAGAAAGCGGAGGCGCTAACGATCCGGGCGGCGAATGATACGTGGATGTTTCGGCTGAGCGCTGCAGAGGAAGATGGTCGATAGGGAAAGGTCGGTCTGTGTTAGAGCCGGAGCTGGCGTCATCGACGGCTTGGCTCCGGACCGAGCGGGGCCAATGTCAGAGAGCGGACCATGCGAACCACGACACGAGAACGCCAGCGCAGCATGGGCACCACCCTCCATCGCACGGTGCGTGTGGCTTCGGTGTGTGGGGTACTGGCGGTGTCTTCCGGTTGCAGTCAACTGCGCAATTTCTCCGCAGACCTGCACGTGCGTCGTGGCGACGCCCTGGTCGAAAAGCAGGACTACTCGTCTGCCCTGGCGGAGTTTGAAGCGGCCGCCCAACTGGCTCCACAAAAACCGGAACCCTATTCCCGCATGGGCACCGTCCACAAAACCCAGGGCGATTTTGAAATGGCGATTGACAGCTTTGTGGAGGCGCTGCGTCGCGACCCGCTTTCGTTCGACGACACGTTCAGCCTGGCACAGTTGTATCAACTGACCGAACGGGTGGCCGAGGCGATCCAGGCTTACTTGCACGCGGTGGAGCTTCGCCCGAACAACTTCGACGCACAGATCAATTTGGGCGTGTGCTATCAGCAAACCGGTCAGCTCGAGCAGGCCGTCGCCCGGTTTGATCGGGCGATCGACATTGAACCCAAGCAACCCCAAGCCTACGTGAACCGCGCCGTAGCGCTGGATGCCCAAGACAAACACTATGAAGCCATTCGTGCCTACAAAGAAGCGCTGGAACTGGACCAGGATCAGCCGCTCGTGCTTGTCAACTTGGCGCGGACCTATATGAACCAGGATCGACTACGAATCGCCAAGCGCGCACTACAGCAGGCCATCTCGATGAGACCGGAGCTGGCCGCCGCGCACGAATCGCTGGGATACTGTTTGTTTCGCCTGCGAGAGTTCGAGGCCGCGCAAAAAGCTTATGAAACCGCAATCTCATACGACTGGCGGCTGCCGCGTGCCCACGCTGGTCTCGGGTCGATCCACATGCTCCGGTATGTGCGAGACAAAGCTGACACTGACGCACGCGACCAGGCGCTGGAGTACTGGCATCGATCACTCGAACTGGAACCGCATCAGGCGAAACTGCGCCGGCTGATTGCCGCCTACAAACCGCGTCAGCGCCCGCCGGATGAGATTCTGTTCGACGAACCTTCGGTCAGCCTGGCCCACCCGTAACGACCGCACTCGATGTTCCCTCACGCAACGATGGAGGAGTTGTCGGCATAGCGCGCGGCAGCAGGGCCATCTGCTACGATCCGGATGCGGCCCCTCCGCTCGGCGTGACCCGCCAGGCGATTTCCGTCGTTACCACCCAACCCTGTAGGTCTTCGCAATCCGTCTCGACTGCGGGGCGACGCCGGAGATCCGGAAAAGAACCGCTCTTGTAGCGTTGATGCGCATCCAGACTTTCCCAGAGCGTGCAGACCAGAAACTCGTTCGGCTGCGTCGTGCTTCGTGTACACGCGCCACCGAGCATACCACCCGCGCCGGCCATGCCCGGGTTCCAGATGTTTCGCTGAGCTTCGAGAAAATGATCCTCGCGGCCCGGCATCAGGCGACACCGAGCCAGACGCACGGCACCGGCCGAAGGCACGGCCGACGCGATCGAGGGAAACGCACCGGAAATCGGAAACAGCGCAATCCACAGGGACACGTCGATAGCCTGGTAGGTTCCCTCCTGACCATGGCTTTCGAAAATGGAGTCGTGCACATCACGCATAAAACGTGCGTAGGCCGACTCATCCCGCCAAAGCCCAACGATGACGGCCAGGTTCGGGTCAAGCAGAGACCAGCCGCCGAGTTGCCCGTCAAAGCCGGCACAACACCCAAGAGCGTACCAGTGCATTTGCGCTTCGGAAAACGACCTTCGGGTGTCGTCATTCACTTGGCACTGAATCAGTTTGATCAGCATGTCGTGAGTCACCCTGTTCTGCCGCCGCGTCGGCGAGCCCGGAGCCCCAATGGAAGCGGGATAGTGCCCGTGCCCCTTCCCGGCTGCCCATGCACCCGTAAAACCTCTATCGCTCTCGCACAAGCATCGCGCGGTCCACGTCCAGCTCACGTAGCGTATCCTCGGCGTCGACCAGCCATCGTTTGGCGTCGGTGTAGTAGCCGGCCGTGGGCTTTAGGCATCTGTGCTGCGCCGCCCAATACCGATTGAACTGATACATATAGAGCTCGCGCAGATATTTGCTGTAGATGCTTGCCAGCGCGATCGCCAAATGATGATCCTCCCCCTTGGTCGTAAACTCAATCCGGCACACACGCGCTGAACATCCGAGCCGATAGGCACTACGCGTCTCCGTTTCCTCCAACACATGCATGTCATACCCCGGCATGGCTGTCGCAATCGCCTCGCGATAGTGCGTACGACCACCCTGACGGTCGATACACACGCGAACGGTTTCGTGGGGTGCGTCTTTCACGATTCGATCAATCACTCGCATCGCCAGCCCGAACGACACGACGGCTTTGTTTCGTGTACGCTTCACCATTCGGTTGTAGTGGCCTTCGGGCAGCGGCTCGGCAAACGCGCCGAGAAAGGTGATGTCGTGTTCTTGCGCGTTCCGCTTGATCGCGTTGGCCCGCGTGGCGATATCGCCCAGATCATCACTCAACGGCAGCGAAAAATCTTCCTCCCGATACCAGGGATACGCAGCCAGTGCATCAACCGCACCGGGAGCTGCGGCATCGAGCAGCGATTCAAAAGACTCGGGCCGCTTTCCCGCGACGGCCAACATGACCAGCGCCGCGCGTTCCAATGGGGTGATCGTTTTTCGTGATTGATACAGTTTTTTGCTGTCGGTAATCACCAGCCTGCGCGATTGCTTTCGCACATCCCGCGTGCATGAATCGCGTAGTGCCTCCCAAAGGCATTCATCGAGCCGTGCTTCCGACACGCGAAACGCCGCGCCCGACACGACCAGCGGACCGAGCAGCGGTCCGTATCCGGCCTCGTCAATGCCTACGAGAATTGCCATGAACTACAAGTACCGGAAGCGCCATGGCAACGCAAGAAAGCCCGATGCCGGACCAACGCATCACGTTATGGAATCTACTTTCCGCCCTGGCACATGGGCTTCAACACCTTGAGGAGTTTCCGGCAATCGCGTCCTGAGCGATCCACCGGGTTGCAGAAAAAGAGATGGGGGCGGCCGCCGTCGGGTTGTTTGATGCGGTCCAACAAGCGGTCAATGCGCTGGACGCATGCCGTCGGACCCGGTCCGAGTTTCCCAATCTGACTGTTGACGACGATCACGTCGCTCTCGACAAGGCCGTGATAGGGCTGCTGCAATTGAATGCGTGTGGCCAGCTCATCACCGAGCGGCGAGTAGAGAAACGACCGCGCATGTTGCTCGGTCATCTCGGGGCGCTTTTCAGACACCTGCGGGTTATCCATCTGCTCATCATCAAAGAGGCCGAATATTTCCGACGCGAAGACGGCCGTGTCGTCTAAGACGCGCTTGAGTTCCTCAGCCGCACGGGCCGGATCACGAAACACCTGCTCCACGCCGGACGGAATCGGCATCACAAACACCCGATGATCGTAGGAATGGGCATGCCGCAGCGCCGGGTCCGCATCAGCCTCGATCAACACGGAACCAAAACGATCGTCGTGGTGGATCTTGGAGAGCGCCGCTGGAAGAACCTCAAACACGCGATCGGAGTCGTACTCGATCCATTGCGCCGACGCGACTGGAGAACTGTCCGGCGGCTTGGCAGCCCCACGCCGCTGCGCCTTGGGCGAGGCGCGATTCACCAAGCGGATATAGTGCGGCGGCTGATCGCACAGGGTCTCGATCATGCCCTGCACCAATGCGCTCTTGCCGCTACGGCGCACCCCACTAATGAATACGACATTCAACCCCATTCCATGCTTCGCCTGTCTACGAACTCCCTGGCACCCGACTATCATAGTCCGATCCCGAGTCATTGGCCACGCAAACCACATCCGAAATGGGTGAAGGAATCAAACGATAGATCGTTCCCCCAACGACACACACGCGGCAGCGACATTTTCGGACATACCGATGGCAACCCAAGGCTATCGAAGGGGTCAACCGGTCGTCTGGGGCGGGCTCGATGCGGCCGGCGTATGAGCGGGAGTACCCTGCGCCCGACGCAGCGCGAGAATAAGTTCGATTTCGCCGGTCGTTTGTCCCGTCTCTTCGGCGATTTGGAGACCCGTCATGCCGGCGTCAGCCAGCCGATATACCACGGCATGGGGGCTGTCTTCCATTTTGGGGGCCGGTTCGGGGGCGTCGGGGTGTTCCTCTTCAAGCGTCACATCAAGACCCGGCACACGGTCGATCGAATCGGAGACGTCGCCGGTCATCCGAGCCAACCGCTCCAGTTTGGCGATCCGCTCGTCGGCATCGTGAATCACCACCTCCAGCTTGGCGAAACGCGTGTCCAACCGACCGTGAACCTCACGGGCCAGCTTGTCGAGCTCCAGCATCACATCTTCCACCTCACGCAATGACTTACGATGCTCCGTCAAATTCGCATACTGCTGTCGTGCCGTGTGACGCGGCGTCTGTATGCTGCGGCGCGTGCGGTTGCGCGTGGAAATCATGACGATCGTGAGGATGGCCACGAACAGCGCACCGAGCGCGATCTGCACTCCACTGATCGCCAACAGTGCAGAGGACAGGTGGATAGGCGGCGCCAGCATCATGTTACGAACCTCGTTGCAACCAGGCGACGCGGGCGGCCATCATGACCTCGCGAAGCGGTATGCCCGCAGGCAGGGCCGCCGCCCGGCAATCCTCATATTCCGGAGCGGCCGTCACCACCCCGGCCCGCTCACCGATCTTCATCCGAATGGTTCCGAACGGCGTCTCCACGTTTTCATGCCGCCGCCGCAATTTGGACCGGCGCATCGTCGAACGCCGAACACCAAACGTGGGCGTCTCCGCAAATATCACCCGCTCGATCTCCCCGGCACGGCACGGCGCGCACAACACCGTCAGCAGCCACCCGCTACGCCCCTTCTTCATCAATATCGGCTGAGTGTAGACATCCAATGCACCCGCGGCCCACAGCCGTTCCATCGCAAAACCGACGATTTCCGGCGTCACGTCGTCCAGATTGGTTTCCAACGCGACAATCTCGTCCGACTCCGCTTCCCCGGTCGACTCCCCGAGCATCACCCGAAGCACGTTGGGCCGCGTCTGACTGTCGCGAGAGCCGGCCCCAAAACCGATAGCGGCGATAGTCATGGCGGGCATCGGCCCAAACGACTGGGCCAGCGTGGTGAGGATGGCCGCGCCGGTGGGCGTCGTGAGTTCGCCACGCTCTTCGCACGCCGCCAGCGGCACGCCCCGAAGCAGCTCGGCCGTCGCCGGCGCGGGGACCGGCATGACGCCGTGATCGCAGTGAACCGTGCCCGAGCCGACCGGAATCTCCGAACAGACCACCCGATCCACGCCGAGCAGATCGAGCGCGATCACGCAGGCCGTCACATCCACGATGGCATCCACCGCCCCCACCTCGTGAAAATGCACCTTCTCCACAGACGTGCCGTGAACCTTCGCCTCCGCTTCGGCCAGCCGCGTGAAGATCGCCTTCGCCTTTGCCGTCACACCCTCGGGCAAGCCGGACTCATCGAGAATGGCCGTGATGGTCTTGAGGTGGCGGTGTGGCTGGGTTTCGGACTTGTCCAGATCAACGATGAAACGGGTGGCCGCGAACCCTTGCTTGGTCACCTTCTCAAACGACAGGGCGTATCCGCTGACCGGCAGCGCCGCGAGCCGTTCCCGCAGCGCGGCCGTATCGGCCCCGGCATCCACGAGCGCACCGACGATCATGTCGCCCGCCGCCCCGGAAAAACAATCAAAATACGCCGTGGTCATACCGTCACGATACCCAACATGCGTCCCGCCCGCCAGAATCGAACGGCGAACCACTATTTGTCGGGGGTATGCTTGGGCAACAGGCCGGTCTTGGCCCACGCCTGCCAGGCGGCCTCCAACTCGGGCAGGTCATAGGGCGTGCCGCATTCCGGACAAACATGCGACGGCGGAAGCCCATGTAGCGAATAGCCGCAGTCGAGACAGCAATGCCATTGTTCCGACTCGACGTACCGCTTCCACTTACGAAACGCACGACGGGATGCGTACTGCCAAAAAATGGAAACGAACACACAGCCCCAGAAACAACCCCCAGCTATAGACCAGTTCCTGAAAGAGGCCAAAACCAGCCCGCCGGACATCAACGTGACGTACAACAACTGAAAAAAGAAATGCACTCCGCGCACTTGAAGCCAGAAGGCACGCGGCACGCGTCTTGGACGCCGGCGAAAAAGTGAAACCCGGTCTCCCGGATTCGCCGGCCAGAGTTCTTTGTTCCACCACGCCATGAGCGTAAACCCACCACACGCGGCAATTCCGTTCCTCTGCTACTCCAAAGGAAACAGACCAGCCGTGTGATATCGCCGGGTATCTTGCTTGCGTGGTCGAAGGCGTCAATCGCTGCCGAGCAGCATGTACCGATTGATGTCAGCCACCAGAGTATGGATCCACTTGTTGTAGCGTTTGTGGATGACCTCGGTGCCATCTTCCTTGACGTCGTACTTAAGGTTATCGCTACCGGCGTATCGGATCGTCACGGTGTCACCGTAGCTGATGACGATCCGCGCGACGTGCGATTTCCTGGCCAGCGTCGCGTAGATCTTGCCCGGCTCCTCTTGGGAAATCAGCCAACCGCGACTGGCCAATGCCGTCTTGATCGCCTTTTCCGCATTTTTCGTCGTAGAAGCCGCCTTGAACGGATCAGGGTTATACAGTGCCGAGCGACAGGCCGGCAACGCTAGTAACACCAGAGCCAGAAGAGCGAATCGTTTCAGAGCCATGAGAAAAACCTCCTTACAACAAGGCGTAACCGCTTGTTAACAACCACCGCTCGCCAACCCGGAAAGCTCACGAGCCCAACGCAGGGGGAATGTACGCCCGGCCCGACCAAGCCACAACCCCGCCGATATCACAGCCTCCGGCTTCGACCTTCTCTGGGCTCTCTTTGACAAGGAGGGGGAACCCCGGCCTCTAAGCTAGAAAATGTGGAAGAGACAACCACACCCGGCCACATGGAGCCGATCATAGCGCACGACGGCTACCTGCTACTCCGGCGATGTTCGCCGTTTCTTCCTTCCCCCCTTACCAAGGGGGGATTGAGGGGGGTCTTGAAAACGTAGTCGCTCGCGCGCAACCTGGAAGACACGCTCTATCACGCCCTCAATGTTCTCATACACATCACCGTTCGTACAACGAACAAACGCAATGCCAAATGACTCGATGAAACGCTGTCGGCTTTTATCGCGGCGCTCGGCCTCAACATCTTCAAAATGACTGTCACCATCGACCTCCACCGCCAGACGGGCGGCCGGACAATAGAAGTCCACAACATAAGAACCCACGCTAAACTGTCGGCGAAACTTCAGACCGTCCAACTGACCAGCGCGAAGGCGGCTCCAAAGCAACACTTCCGCACGCGGCATTTCCCGGCGCAACCGTTTTCGGGTGTCTTTACTTGGTCGTCCCTGAAAAAGCAATAGTGTGACAGGGACGTATGATATCTTCGTTGGCATGGTTGTCGGACGTATTGCCTTTGTCAGCTTGCGGGGGCCATCGTATCCTCGCGTGGGGTTGAGAGGTTTCCGGCCCGTCCCATC
>JAJRSP010000231.1 GCA_024278775.1 Planctomycetota bacterium | reverse complement strand
GCGTTCGCGAAAAGCATTTCCGAAACCATTGACCACGGGCTTCGCGCGGCCGGTGCCGTGGATGTGACCGTGCCGGTCCGGGGCGGGCCGCGCCTTGTCACGGAAGGGCGTTGCAGTTACCTACTGCCAACGATTCTCTGGTGTGACGATCGGGACCATCCATTACACAATCGCGAATTCCTGTTCCCCTTTGCGACCGTGGTCGAGTGCCCAACGGCCAACATACCCGATGCCATCGGTCCGTCGTTGGTCGTCTCGGCGATCACGCGTGACGAGGCGTTCATCGCCGCGCTGATGAAGTCCTCCCACGTGGACCGTCTCAATATCGGTGCGATTCCGACTTATCAGCTAAGCTGGGATCAGCCGCACGAGGGTAACCTTTTCGAGCATTTGTATCGTCAGCGTGCCTTTCAGAGAGAGTCGGTCGCATGACGTCTGCTGAGGCTTCGCTACCATCTATTCTCGAAAAATCGCGTACGCGCGTGGTGTTTGGCTGCGGTTCGTTGGATCGTCTCGGCGGTCTCGTCGCGGCGGAAGGCGGTACGCGCGTGCTACTGGTGACCGACCCTGGCATTGTGGCCGCCGGTCATGTGGAGCGTGCGATGGTTTCGCTTCTTGAGGCGGGTGTTTCGGCCGTGGTGTTCGACGGTGCCGCTGAGAACCCCACCACGGAACACGTCGCACGGGGTGTGGCGGCGGCCCGGGCGTGTGATGCGGATTTTCTCGTGGGGCTTGGCGGCGGAAGCTCGATGGACTGCGCCAAGGGCGTGAACTTCCTGCTGACCGGCGGCGGAGAGATGAAAGACTATTGGGGCGTGGGCAAGGCGACGAAGCCGATGCTCCCGATGATCGCGGTTCCAACGACGGCCGGCACAGGGAGCGAAGCGCAGTCTTTTGCGTTGATTAGCGATCCCGCCTCGCATCAGAAGATGGCCTGCGGTGATCCGAAGGCGGCGTGTCACTGGGCGATTCTCGATCCGCAACTAACGCGCACTCAGCCTCCGGCGGTAGCGGCGGCTAGCGGCATCGACGCGGTGGCCCACGCCGTAGAGACGGCCGCCACGACGAAACGAGGTGACGTGTCGCTGGCGTTCACGCGTGAAGCGTGGCGGCGGCTGGATCGATCGTTCGAGCGAGCCATGACCGATCCCGAAAACCTCGACGCGCGAACGGATATGCTTCTCGGCGCGCACCTGGCCGGTGCCGCGATCGAGTGGTCTATGCTGGGCGCGGCGCATGCGTGCTCGAACCCGCTGACCGCGCGGTACGGCGTCACGCATGGGCTTGCGGTGGGCGTGCTGCTTCCGCACGTCGTTCGATTCAACGCGACACATGACAATCCCTATGCGGCGATCTCGTCCGATGCCGGCGCGTTGGCCGATCGGATCGAGGTGATGCTCCGGGTGGCCGGCTTGCCGCAGACGCTGCGCGAACTGGGCGTGTCGGAATCGGCCATTCCCACCCTCGCAGATCAGGCCGCGACGCAATGGACCGCGAAGTTCAATCCACGACCCGTCCAAGCGGCGGAGTTGGCGCGGATCTATCGCGCGGCTTTCGGGTAGATGGGAGTCGACTTGACGAGTGGCCCTCGAGTGCTCTCCGAATCATGTCCTCTTTGGCTAAAGCCATAGGGCACCCAGACGTGCGAATTACGCGTAAAGCGTGGTCACCCGTCCATACACTTTGTTACGAGAAGCCGGATCGATTTTGCGTTATACTGGCGGGACGTGATCGGGCGCGGTTTTTCGATGGGTCAGGGTTTTTCCGACGGGTGATGACGTCTATGGAACTGGACATTCTCGACAGTGAGGGACGCAGCCCGGATGACGCTACGGAAGCCGGTAGCTATTTCGTCTCTAACTATCCCCCGTATTCGGCTTGGTCCGGCGATCATCTGGACGCGGCCCGTCGGGCGCTGCGCACGCCGCCGCCGAGCGATGACGCGCGCCCGCTCGGTCTCTACTTGCACATTCCGTTTTGCCGCAAGCGATGCAAGTTCTGTTATTTCCGCGTCTACACGGACAAGAACTCGAGCGACGTCGATGTCTACCTTCGGGCGCTGGCCGGGGAGACCGCGCTCTACGCCGCACAGGCCGGTTTGCAGGGGCGAGACTTCGAGTTCGTCTACTTCGGCGGCGGCACGCCTTCCTTCCTGAGCAGCGACCAACTCCAGCGCGTGGTCGATCGCATCAACGACCACTGGAACTGGAACGCCGCGAGAGAGGTGACGTTCGAGTGTGAACCGGGGACGCTGAAGAAGCAGAAGCTGGAAACGATTCGTCGTATCGGTGTCACCAGGCTGTCACTCGGCATCGAACATTTTAGTGATGACGTATTGGAGCGCGGCGGGCGAGCGCACAAGTCGGCGGAGAGCCTTCGGGCGTATCAATGGGCGCGGGAGGTTGGGTTCCCACAGATCAACGTCGATCTGATCGCCGGGATGATCGGCGATACGGAGGCGTTGTGGCGGGAGACGGTGGAAAAAACGCTCGCGCTCGATCCGGACAACGTGACAATCTATCAGATGGAGGCACCGACCAACACGCGCATGGCCAAGGAAGCCCGAGAAGCGGGCACGGTCATCCCCGTGGCGAGCTGGTCTCAGAAGCGGGCGTGGGTGGACTACGCTTTCACGCTGTTCGAGCAGTCGGGGTATGTGGTTTCCAGCGCCTACACGCTGGTGAAGCCCCAGGCGCATGAGGGGTTTGTCTATCGGGATGCGCTCTGGCGTGGGGCCGACATGATCGGGGTCGGCGTCGCCTCTTTCTCCCACTTCGACGGTGTTCATTTTCAGAATGAAGACGGTTGGGAGGGCTACACCGCCGCCCTGCTGGAGCGGAACGAGCTGCCGATATCGCGAGCGCTGCCGATCAACGCGCATCAGCGGTTGATCCGTGAGATGGTGTTGCAGTTAAAGCTCGGTCGCATCGACGCCGGCTATTTCCGTGGCAAGTTTGGTGCGGAGATATTGGAGGTGTTCGCGCAGGAGTTTCGATCGCTTGTGGACGGCGGTCTCGCGTCAATCGAAGGCGATGCGATCATACTAACTCGAAGCGGACTGCTCCGCGTGGATGAACTGCTCTGGCGTTTCTTCGAGCCGCCGTATCGAAACGCCGGGTGTGGCTAATGCAGAGACGTCCCCTGCTACACGAGTTTTCGGCGGCCTCCGAGGCACTTCACGAATTGTGTGCGTGTGTCGGTGAGTCGGACCATTCGCTGCAAGCGGGTGTGGAGGTGGCAGCCGAAGCGGTGCCGGGTGCCTTTCACGATTTGCTCGTGCATGAGACGCACATGACGCCGAGGCTTGCGCGTTTTCACGGCGGGCCGGTGTCGCTGGAGGTATTGACGCATCAGACCAGGGGGGAGGTCTATACCCGTGAGATTCTTCTGCGTACGTCGGGCGGTGCGGTGGTGGAGTTCGGCATCGTTCGTCTGAATCTGACCTGCACGACGAACGAAGTGGCCGAGGCGATTCTGGCCAGAGAGACGCCGCTTGGCGATATTCTGAATCAACACCGCGTGCTGACCCGGGTGAAGCCGAGATGGTATGTGCGGTTTGAGCCGGCGGGCGTGCTGGCGGATCATTTTGGGCGCTCGGTCGGTACGGCGCTGTACGGACGCGTCGGTACGATCTACTTTCACGATCAGCCGGCCGTCGAATTGCTGGAGATTGTGACCGATCGACGAGGCAACTGAATCGTAGAGGGGTGTGAGAGAACGGTATGGAGTTTGCGGAACATTACGAATGCGTAGTCGTGGGCGGCGGACCGGCCGGTGCGACGACGGCGACGATTCTTGCACAGCTCGGGCGTAAGCCGCTGCTGTTGGAGCGGGCGGATTTTCCCCGGCATCACATCGGCGAGTCGTTGATGCCCCAGAGCTACTGGACGTTCAAACGGCTCGGTATGCTCGACAAGTTGTATGCGTCAGACTTCCCGCGTAAGGAGAGCGTCCAGTTCGTGCCGCCGTCGGGTAAGGATTCTCAGCCCTACTATTTCACCGATCGTGATCCCGGTGAATGGTCGACCACGTGGCAGGTCTGTCGTGACACGTTTGACAAGATGATGTTGGATAACGCCCGTGCGCATGGGGTTGACGTTCGAGAAGGCGTGCGCGTGACGAAGGTCATCATGGACGGATCGCGGGCCGTCGGCGTAGAGGCCGTCATCAATAAAAAGACGAAGCGGATCGGGGCCGAGGTAGTGGTCGACGCCACGGGGATGACCGGCCTGCTTTCCAAAGCGCTGAACCTCCGCGAGCCGGAACCGGATCTGAAAAATGCGTCGATCTACGCCTACTACCGAGGGGCTCGCCGCGACGAAGGTCGTAACAGCGGAGCCACCATCATCATTCATACGCCGAACCGAGAGGGTTGGTTTTGGTTCATCCCGCTTCCCGACAACATGGCCAGCATCGGGATCGTGGCGCCGCCCTCGCACCTGTTTACAGGTCGCGGGGATGATCCGGCGGTGACGCTGGCCGAGGAGATCGCCCATACCCCGGGGATCGCCAACCGGCTGGAATTGGCCGAGCGCGTGAGTCAGGCTTATGTCACGAGCGATTTTTCTTATTGCTCGCGGCGGTTGGCCGGCGACGGTTGGGTGCTCGTGGGGGATGCTTTCGGTTTCCTCGATCCCGTGTATTCTTCGGGTGTGTTCCTGGCGCTAAAAAGTGGTGAGTTTGCGGCCGACGCCATTCATGGGGCGTTGACGGCTGGTGATACCTCGGGCGAGAGGCTCGGCGGCTGGGGTGCGACGTTCACGGGCGGCATGCACCTGATGCGGCAACTGGTGTATGCGTTTTACGATCCGAACTTTAGCTTCGGGCGGTTTGCCCGTGCGCATCCGGAGCATCAGGATACCATCGTCCGGCTTCTCATCGGTGACGTGTTCAACGATGAAGTGGGGCAGGTGTTTGATACGCTGGGCGAATGGGTGTCGCTACCCGGTGCGGTTCCGCTGGAACGGAGTATTTCTCGATGAAGGTAGTGGTCTTTGGTTTGATCTTGCTGCTGGCGGTGGCTCATCAAGATTTTTGGTGGTGGGATCGGATTGATCCGCTGCTGTTCGGGTTTGTGCCGGTGAGTCTGGCGTACCACGCCGGGGTGTCCATCGCGGCGGCGCTTCTTTGGGCGCTGGCGGTGAAGTTCTGCTGGCCGTCGATGGCCGCTGATGGGGCGGGGGCGGATGAGATCGAGGTGATGGGTGACGGCGACGACGGCGAGGGAGAAGCCTCGTGAGCGCCGGCATGACCTCGGTGGTCATCATCGTCTGCTATCTCGGTCTGTTGCTTGCGCTGGGGTTGTTCAGCAGCCGCGCCTCCCGTGGGACGTCCACCGACTACTTTCTGGCGTCGCGCGGTATCGGTCCGTTCTTGCTGTTGATGTCACTGTTTGGCACGACGATGACGGCTTTTGCCCTGGTCGGTAGCAGTGGGGAGGCGTTTAAGTCGGGCATCGGCGTGTACGGGAAGATGGCGTCCTGGTCGGGGATTATTCACTCGG
>JAJRSP010000230.1 GCA_024278775.1 Planctomycetota bacterium | reverse complement strand
GGCGACGTGTCTCGATCCAAACGGCAAACCCGCCTCGTTTATCATGGGGTGTTACGGGATCGGGCTCAATCGGATCATGGCCGCGGCCATCGAATCGTTTCACGATGACCGCGGCATCTGTTGGCCGATGGCGATCGCACCGTTTGAAGTTGTGATTTGTTCTCTGGATGTTCGTGTGGAGGAGGTCAAAACGCTCTCACAGCGGCTGCATGACGATTTGGCTGCCGCCGGAGTGGACGTGCTGCTTGACGATCGCGACCAGAGGCCCGGTTTTAAGTTTAAGGATGCAGAGCTGATTGGTTTTCCGATTCGCGTGACCGTCGGAAAACGTGGATTGGCGGATGGAATCGTGGAAATCCAAGAGCGGCGAACGGGCGAGGTGCAGAAAGTTGCACCGGATCGGGCCGTCTCGACGATCAAGGGAATGGTGGAATCTGCGATATCCGCCGAACGAACGGATGACGGATAGCGTTTGATCGGGTATAATCTGCGTAGCCCCCGTAGGATCGCGGGTCGATTGGGTGGCCTTTGCTTACGGGCGGGTATGGCGTGACATCGGGCGGCGTGGCCCGTGAATCGAACATAACGCCGTAGAATCATATTTTTGATTATTATTAGGATTAGCCAGGTCGTATGACTACTTTACAGACAGAGCCTTCTTTGCAGGCAGAGCCGGCGACTGCGGGGGGGCAAAAGTGTTCTGATGCCCCTGTGGTTTCAGGCTTCGGTGCCGGAACAACGGACCAAGGTGTACAGACGGAACCGCGTGGTGTCGGGTCGCTCATTCGGAGCGTCGGTCTCTGGTTTGACAACTCCTCAAAACGGTACACCGATGAAGAGATTGCGAGCATTACACAATATGAGGTGGACTGGGTTCGCCTGATTCCGTTTATCGGCGTTCACCTGATGTGCCTGGGCGTGATCTGGGTCGGCTGGAGTCCGGTTGCGGTTGGCGTGGCCGCGGTGATGTACGTGTTTCATATGTTTGTCATTACGGGGTTCTACCACCGTTACTTCTCCCATCGCACGTTTCAGACCTCGCGCGTGGCTCAGTTCCTCTTTGCGGTGGCCGGGTGTTCCTGCGTGCAGCGCGGCCCGATTTGGTGGGCGGCTCGGCACCGGCACCATCACCGCCACTCTGATGAGGAGGACGATGTTCATTCCCCGATCCAGCATGGTTTCTATTGGAGCCATTTTGGCTGGATCACGTCGAAGTGTGCGTTTGATTTTGATCCCAAGGCCGTGCCCGATCTGATGAAGTTTCCCGAGTTGAGGTTCCTGAACCGTTTCGACAATCTTATCCCGGTTCTCGAGGGCGCAGCGTTCTTTTATCTGGGGGTGTTTCTGGAAGCACGCGGCTTTCACACCACCGGTTTTCAGATGTTGATCTGGGGATTCTTTATCTCGATTGTGGCTTCGTCTCACGCTACATTCACCATTAACTCACTCACCCACATGTGGGGCACCAAGCGATACAAGAGCAAGGACGAGAGCCGCAACAGTTTGGCACTGGCGCTGCTTACCGGCGGCGAGGGTTGGCACAACAACCACCACTATTACCCGGGCGCGGTTCGGCAGGGGTTTTACTGGTGGGAGATTGATCTGACCTACTACGTGCTGTGGGTGATGTCCAAACTCGGTATCATTTGGAACTTAAACCAAGTGCCCAAACGGATTCGTGAATCGCATCACATCGATTCATAAGGCTTCTAAGGATTCGGCGCGTTTCCTGACAGGGAACTCCGGCGAGCCTGACGTGCGGGGCGTACCATCGCCCGGTGCCGCGGTCGCGGTGCTATGTTCTGGCTCTGCGGCGTAGCAGAAGCGGCAATCCCGCCAACATCAACACGATCACCGTGGGCTCCGGAACAATGCCCGTGCCCGCGGCAGTCGGTGTGTCGAGCACGCTTGCCCCTAACGCGTCGGTTGGTGTGAGCGAGATGCCGTGTTGTGTGGTGCGGTCGCCCGGGGTTTCGCCGTTTCGCAACAACTCCAATAATCGGCTCGTCTGCAAGTCGACGATTGTCTGAATCTGGTTTCGTGCGGTGAGGCTGTCAAACGGACTGACGATGTTGGCCGCTTCAAACAGGGGGGCGGTCAGAAACGCGATCGTGTCTACATACACGTTGCCCGCGATATCCACCGGGCCGAGATCAGAATCAAATTGATCGCTACTCCCATCGCCTCTGGTGAGTGTGTTTCGGGATGAGGCGTCGAGGCGAATGCTGTAGAACCCAAGACGATCCACACGTCCACTTCCGTCGAGCAGCAGGCTGCCGCTGAAACGGCCTGATTGATCGCCCAGGTTGAAATCAAGCGAGTAAGTGAGCGGCGAAGGGGTTGAGCTGCCGGAGGGGGCCGTACCGAAGGAAAAGTTGAAACTTTGAAACGGGCGATTGGCTATCGAAAAACCGGTGGACAGCGGCCCCTGAATGGTTAGTGACCACGGTCCGAAGTCAATCGCGTTTCCCGCGAAAGTGTTCGTGGCGAGGAACTCCCGTCCACCCGTGAGGATGTTGTCATCGCCCAGGTAGCTGCCCCCAACGAGTTGGAAGCCGCGGTTGATATCGCTTACCAGTCCGGCCCGGCCTGGTACGGACAGCAGGCCCAGTGTGACGAGACACGTGACGATGGTGATTCTTTTGCTTGTGGTCATCGAATGATACTCCGTAGCACCGGTAGTGCGGTGCATGGCTACTCTTTCTCGAGAGCGAGACGCGCCGAAGGCTCAGGTCCCGGACGCAACTCCTCGTGTCTATCGGCACACCATGGGTATCGGGCTTCGCAATCCCGACCAGGGTCGAGTATTCCGCCGGCCCATGGGGGTTGTTTTCTGCTTTTCCGTGGTTTTAGTACGTCGTGTTCTCTTTGATAAGAATGTTATCGGGCCAACTCGGCCAGAAGGTACGCGGCTGCCTTTGTACCATTGTGAAAGTCATCGATTCCGAAGTATTCGTTCGGTCCGTGGGCGTTGCAATCAGGCATGCAAAACCCGAGCATCAAAGAGTCCACGCCGAGCACGTCTTTGAATAGTGCTAGAATCGGTAAGCTGCCACCCTCTCGGATGCAAGCTGGTGGAGCGCCAAAGCCGGCATCGAGCGCACGTTCCGCCGCTTTGATTCCGACTGAGTCCAACGGGCATACATACGCCGGACACTGATTGTGGTTGAGAATCTCGACATTCACGCCCTCCGGGGCAGCCGTCCGTACCGCTTTGTCGAACGCTGCCGCGATGGTGGCCGCGTCTTGGTCCGGCACGATTCGCATGGAGACCTTCGCCATGACCTTGGCCGGGATCACCGTTGATGCACCCTCGCCCACGTAGCCGCCAAACAAACCGTTCACGTCCAGCGTCGGCCGACACCAGCGCCGCTCGATGGTGCTAAAGCCGGTCTCGCCCGTCAGTGCGGGAGCACCCAACGACGCCAGGAACTCCTGCTCGTCAAAGCCGACATCGTTCATGCGGCGTTTTTCTTCTTCGGAGATGGCGCGCACACCGTCGTAGAATCCGGGAATCGTAACGCGGTTGTCGTCATCGCGAAGAGAATCGAGGATTCTTGCGAGCGCATTACCCGGATTGGTGATGACACCGCCGAATGATCCGCTGTGCAGGTTTTGCGACGGACCGGTGACGACGATCTCCTTGTAGATCATACCTTTCGTACCATAGGTGATCGCCGGTGTTTTTTTGTCGAGCTTGGGCGTGTCGGACAACGCGACGTAGTCGCAGGCGAGCCGGTCGCGAAACTTCTCCACAATGGGGCCGAGATTCGGTGAGCCGATTTCTTCCTCCCCCTCGATCAGATATTTCACGCGGATCGGCGTCTTGCCGGCCGTCTTCATCCAAGCCTCGGCCGCGAAGAGGTGCGTGAGCGCCTGGCCCTTATCGTCCGCGGCACCGCGAGCGAAAATCTTGCCGTCGCGCACCGTCGGTTCGAACACCGGAGAGTCCCAGAGTGATTCATCGCCGCTGGGCTGCACGTCGTAGTGACCGTAAACCAATACGGTGGGCCCGCCGCCGTCCACCGGTCCGGTATCCGCGATGACGCAGGGGTGGCCGGCCGTCTCGACGATCTCCGCTTCGATGCCGCAATCGACGAACACGTTCAACACCCATTCCGCACTAGCACGAATGTCGGCTTTTCGGTCCGGGTCGGTGGAGATACCCGGGATACGCAGCAGTTCTTTCAGCCGTTCGAGGTTGGTGTCGGCGTGTTCGTTGATGTAGGCCACGGTCTTGTCGATCACTTCGAGATTCCTTCCTGTGGGCGGTAGTCGTGGACCCCGCTCGTGCTTGTGGGTTCGTCCCCCTTGGGAGCGTGCCGGGTGTCCCCGGCCGCACCGATTCTACCTGATGAAAGCGTTACGGCCAACAATACAGAGGGAACATATCACTCGGGGTCAGGGTGTGGAGCCGGTAGTATCTTCGTTTTGACGCGGTGGTTGGTTTGCCCAAGTCATGTATTCTTCGTGGACTACGCATGTTGAGTGTGCCGAAGACGATCCCGTACTCAAAATATAACGTTCGTACGGGAAATTTCGCTGCGAAGCGTCTAGCATCCTGTGTGTGCGTACGCCTAACCTCCAGTGAGCAGTAGTGTGATCGAAGAACCACGATGACAACCACTGAAGAAGCCAGGGCGGGTGTCCCGGGTGGCGAAGAGGCGGTCTTCGCACCGGACTGGACGCTCGTACCGTTTGAGGTCACCTGCGCACGCTGCGGGCATGATCTTCACGGGCTGACCGAGCCAACGTGCCCGGCGTGCGCGCTGACGTTCGATTGGGCGGAGGTCGTGCCGGTCGAAGAACTGACCTGTACGCAGTGCGGCTACCATCTGTACGGCCTGTCGGCGCCGCGCTGCCCGGAGTGTGGCAAGGGTTTCGAATGGTCCGAGGCGCTTGCGCGGTATTACCGCACGCGGCTACCCTACTTCGAATATCGCTGGCGAGATCGGCCGGTGCGGTCGTTTGTCGGAACGTGGCGTCGTGTTCTGCTACCGAGTCGGTTTTGGCGCGAGATTAACATTTACGATCCGCCGCGCCCGGTGGCACTGTTCGTTATGGTGAGTCTTTGTGTGCTCCTTTTCGCCGGTGCGATCGTCGTAGGTGTGACGCTGGTTGGCATCTGTTCGTACATCGGCTATTGGCTTCATTGGAACGCTCCCAGAGGGAATGTCTTCATCTTTTCCAGCATAGTATCGTCCGCCGTGCAAGACTTCGTAAGTGCCTTGAACGCCGACAAGACTTGGACCGCTACGCTGGTTTACGGTACGTGGCTGCTGGTGAGTTTTGCGTCGCTCCTCATCTTTCAGCAGTCCATGCGGCGGTGCAAAGTTCGCACGGCGCAGGTCGTACGCGTGTGGGCCTATGCTCTTCCTTTGGCGATACCGTTGATTCTCATGATCGGATTTATCGAGGTGTCGATCGAGGAGTTAACGTGGCGTGGTTGGTATCCACGCTGGATCAATCAGGACCACCTTGTGATCGGCGGTCTGTTCATTCTGGTTGGCCATGTGGTTTGGTCGCTACGATGTGCCTATGCATGCTACCTCGGCATGCCGCACGCGTGGGGGATCGCGATTAGCTCCCACGTGGTGGCGGTTCTCAGTACCGTCATTCTCGTAGACTTCTTGTTTCACTTGGGCGTGTACGTCGATATCGTGTATACGATCGGTCAGTGGATGGGGGAGTGGTAACCGGAATAGATCGCAGCTCCTTCGCTTCAACCGGATGATGTCGGGTTGGGTTTGCGTTCAAGGGCACACGGATGTGACGGCGAACCCACTATCGACCTGTGACGTGAGCGTCATACGCACCGGGAACGCATCAGTGGCGTTGGTTGGGACGTGGCCATTCTATTTGGCGGCGAGTGCCCCAGTCTTTGGGTACTCCCGAAGGGTGGGGAACCTGTCTGCGTGAGTACACGTACAGGCAGGCGGACTTCGCATGCAAGACTCCGTTCGCCGCACGGGCATGCTATTGCATGCCGCTGGGATTTGGCCATTTTACGGTGTGTCGTCACCTTGGCTTCGAGTCGTCGTGCCGGTGTTTTCAGCACGTAGGGCATGCTACTGGGGCATGCTATTGCATGCCGAAACGTCTGGAAGTACGCGAGTTGCGCCGCCGGGGAATTGCGGTTACCATCCCGGTTATGATTGTCACCATCGATGGACCTGCGGGTTCAGGCAAATCAACGGTCGCTCGTAAGTTAGCGGCGAAGCTGGAGATCGCCTACTTGGATACCGGGGCGATGTACCGGGCGATTGCGCACGCGGCGATTCAGCGTGGGATCGATCTGAGCGATGAGGCCCAGCTTATCTCGCTGACCCGCGATGCGAAGTTGGAATTGGACTGCGGACCGACGTACACGCGGGTGCGCTGGGATGGTCACGATGTGAGTGAGGCGATCCGAACGATTGAAGTCAGCGCGGCGACGTCACGGGTGGCCAAGTGCCAGGGGGTTCGTGATCAAATGGTCGAGCAGCAGCGACGCATCGGCGCGGCGCTCGGATCGTTCGTGACCGAAGGCCGCGATCAGGGCAGTGTTGTCTTTGCCCACGCCGACGCGCGTTTCGTTCTGAATGCGTCGTTGGATAAGCGCGTGGAACGGCGGTATCAGGAATTGTCGGCGGACGGTGATGATGTCACCGTTGATAAGGTGCGCGATAACCTACAGCAACGCGACGCGATCGACGCCAAACAGTGGGAGCCACTTCTTCGAGAGGGCACCGCGATCATAATCGATACGACCGAGATGAGCATTCGCGAGGTCGTTGATGCTATGGCCTCCAAACTTTACGGATAGTTTGCTCAGTATGCGGATACTAGCCTATGCAAATGGGTTGTCGAGTGGGCCTTCGCTGAAAAACGTTCGCAGAATCACGGCGGCGGCGACGGCATCTTGCACGTTCTTCTTCTTTTTGTGAGTTAGATCGGCTGGTCGCAGCAGCTCGTCGGCCGCGAATGACGACAAACGCTCATCGACGTAGTACACCACTTTCCCCGTTTCAGTAGCGAGGGCTTCGCCGAAGTTTCGCACGAGCATGGCCTGCGGACCTTCGGAACCATCCATGTGGAGGGGGAGCCCGAGCACGAAGGCATCCGCGCCGAACTCCTCCACCGCGGGCATGACGGCGGCCACATCCCTGACGACATCACCGACGGCCGAGACGGTTCTGACAGGTGACGGCATACGCATCACGTCGTCGGCGACGGCAAGGCCGATCCGCTTACCGCCGTGATCGATTCCCAGGTAACAGATCATGGGGCGAACCGTGCGGGGCTAGTACTGCGTTTCATAAGTTCTGCGACTACCTGAGCCGCGGGCTTTGTTCCGCGCGGTTCCGAGAATTCGTGCGAGGCTCCGCGTTCGCAGACCCGGCGCGCCGGGACGCAGGCCCCCGACAGAATAAGGGCACGCTCCGCATGCGGCTCAGACGCAATACGCATGTCGATTGGTTCATCGGGCCACATGGTGACAGCCGAACACACCCTAGCGATACTTGTCTCCGTGTTGCTGGTGGATGTTGGTGACGAGTTCCTTGATGCTGGCCGCGTCGCGTTTTTTGCATATCAAGGTGGCGTCGGTCGCGTGAATCACCACGAGGTCATCGACGCCGATGGTGGTGATAAGGTGGTCGTCCTCCGAGACGACGATGCAACCCCGCGAGCCAAGATGCATGACGTGGGAGGCGGCGCTGACGTTACCGTCTTCGTCAGAGCCGATGATCGACTCCATCGCCGGCCACGACCCGACATCAACCCAATGACAGTCCATCTCCACTACAAGCACACGCGACGCACGCTCCATCACGGCGAAGTCAATACTGATTTTCATCAGGTTGGGGTAGAGCGCTTCAAGCTTGGCCGAACGAGCCGGACTGTCCCAGGCGGCCGCGATCTCACTCACGGCCTCGTAAGTCGGAGGCAGATGCTTTTTGAGCTCCGCAAGAATGGCCGACGACTGCCACGCGAACATGCCGCTGTTCCAGTAGTACTCGCCGGCCGAGACGTACTTCATCGCAGTGGTGACGGATGGTTTTTCCGTGAACTTGTCCACCTCAAACACCCCTTCACGGAGCCGCTCACCGCGATGCACATATCCGTAGTTGGTATCCGGGCGGTTGGGCCTGATGCCCATCGTGACCAGGGCGTCGCCGTGGTCCTCGGCCACCTGATAGGCCGTTTCGAGCGTCTGGCAGAAACGATCGGTCGGTGTGATCATGTGGTCAGCGGTGAAGGTTCCGATGACAGCCTCCGGGTCCCGCGAATGCAGGAGCGCGGCCGCCATACCCACGGCCGCGGCGGTGTCACGACCCTCGGGTTCCCCGATCAGATTTTCAGCCGGCAGCTCCGGCAGTTCTTCCGCTACGATGGGTAGATGCGACTGCGATGTGATCACGTGGATCTGGGCAGGGGGAAGCATGGCCGCGACCCGCTCGTAGGATTGACGCAAGAGGCTTGTGCCGGAAAACAGTTTGAGAAGTTGTTTCGGGCGGTTCTTTCGGCTGAGTGGCCACAGCCGCACGCCCACGCCGCCAGCCATGATTACCGCATGTCGCATGAGTTTGTTTCCCTGACTATGGTTTTGCTTAGCCGACTTCGTCAAAGTCAATACGCTGCAAGTCGGCGAACTCCAACGCAAACATTTTCCGCAGGCCTGTCTTGAACACCACCTCGACGAACGTGCGTTTCCCGCCCCGGGTGATCGACATCACCTGACCCAGACCGTTGATCGGATGTTCGACAAGCGTGCCGATGGTCCACTCGGCAATATCATCCGGGAGCCGCCCCGCCGGTGTGCTCTTCCTACCGGGGATACGCTTCGGCGGTCTCGCGGCGCATTCTACCGCAGAATCGGGTAGCTCGTCGAGGTACGGGCTCCGCACGGTGCGCTGGGTGGACCCCCGGTACATGCGATAGCGTGCCCGAGATAGGGTCAGGTGCCGTTTGGCCCTAGTCATGCCCACAAAACAGAGCCGACGTTCCTCCTCGTTGTCCGCCGCTGCATCGTCGTCCCGCCGGAACGGGAGCAGCCCATCTTCCAGACCGATGATGAAGACCGTTTCGAATTCCAGCCCCTTCGCCGCGTGCATGGTCATGAGCGTGACTGATCTGCTCTCGTTCGATATGTTGTCCACATCGCTCACGAGGGCTGCGTATTCGAGCCAGTCGGCCAGTCCCGAGTCCGGGCGTTCCTCCGCAAAAGAGGAGGCCGCACTGACCAGTTCGTCCAGGTTGGCGATGGGCTGGTTGTCGATCTCTCCTTCCTGGGCGTACATGGCTCGCAAACCGGAGTGGCTGATCACATGGGCCAGCGCCTCCGGAGGCGGAAGCTCCAATGCCGGTTGAAGTGATGTCAATAATTCCGCAAACTGTTTGACCTTTCCGGACGATCGCCCCAAGGCGGATAAGTCCGAGCCACCCTGCAGTACATCCAGGATGGACGTGTCCGCTTGCCTTGCCCCTTCGACCAGACGTTGGACGGTGGTGGCCCCTATACCGCGCGGTGGTGTGTTGATGATGCGCAGCAGGGCGATTTCGTCGGATGGGTTGACCAGCACACGCAGATACGCGAGCACATCTTTGATCTCTTTGCGGTTGTAAAACTCAACGCCCCGGGCGATCTGATAGCGGACTCCCTCGCGAAGAAGTGCTTCTTCGATCACACGCGACAGCGAGTTAACCCGATAGAGCACCGCGATGCTCCCGGCATCACAGCCCGCGTCCAGTTGCGCGCGAATGTTCCGCGCCAGAACCGCCGCCTCATCCGTGGCTTTTTCATGTTCCACGATGCGTACACGCGGACCGTCTTCGTTTTCAGTCCAGAGCGCTTTCTGCTTTCGGTTGACGTTGCCGCTGATCAGGGCGTCCGCAGCGGTCAGGATGTGTTGCGTGGACCGGTAGTTTTGTTCCAGTCGTATCACCATGGCCGAGGGGAAGTCCTCCTCGAACCGAAGAATGTTGTCGATACTCGCGCCGCGCCAGCCATAGATGGACTGGTCCGGATCGCCCGTGGCGCAGAGGTTGCCGTGCTCACGTGTGAGCAACTCGGCGATCTTGTATTGGGCCGCGTTGGTGTCCTGATATTCGTCGATAAGCACGTAAGCGTACCGTGCTTCGAGCTCGTCACGCAACACCGTATCGTGCTGCAGCAACACGGCCACCTTCATCAGCAGATCGTCAAAGTCGAGAGAGGCCGACTGTGTCTGGAGCCGCTCATAGGCCTTATAGATTGTGGCGAGCTGTTGCTCCCGCCATTCTCCGGCCGAACGCTCGTAGGCGTCCGCGGAAATCATATCGTTCTTCGCATTGCTGATGACGCGCTCGGTACTGGCTGGGGTCCAATGCCTCGACAGGTTCACCGCTTCGATCGCCTTTTTGAGCATTTTGCGGCGGTCGTCGCGGTCCAGGATGGTGAAATGGCTTGGCAGGCCCGCGCGATCGGCGTGGATTCGTAGCATCCGTGCGCAGAAGGCGTGAAACGTGGAGACGGTTATGCCGCCGGCCACCTCCAGCGCATCGACGCGTTCGCGCATCTCTCGTGCGGCTTTGTTGGTGAAAGTGATTGCGAGAATATGCCAGGGTTCCACCGTGGTGAGCGCGAGGTGGGCGGCCCGGTGCGTGACGACACGCGTTTTTCCGCTACCCGGACCCGCCAAGATGAGCAGCGGACCGTCCGTATGGGTCACCGCTGCTCGTTGTGGTTCGTTGAGCCCTTCCAGGAGCGATTCGATCATGTCGTCCGTACCGGTTCGCATGACAAAGATATAACCGGCTACGGCTGCGGCGTCCACGAACGGCTACGGTTTGTGTGCCGTCAGTGATGGCGTTCAGTGACCGTGGATCGCGTGGCCTACTTGATTAGACCGTGAAACGCAGACCGTCATAGGCGAGGTGGATACCGTCGGGTAGTTTGTCGTCGATCGTGGCGTGTCCGATTTCGTGGGCGATGTGCGTAAAGTAGGTCTGCGTCGCGCCGATGCGATGGGCCATGTCCGTGGCTTGAGCCAAGTTGAAGTGAGTCGGGTGTGGTGTGATCCGCAGCGCATCCAAGACGAGTACGTCGAGGTCACGCAACAGTGCCAGCGAGTCCGGAGGCACTTCGCTGCAATCCGTGCAATACGCGAAGCCACCGATCCGATACCCAAGCACCGGTAGCGGACCGTGCATGAGCGGAATGGGAATGACGCGGGCACCGCCCACCTCAAACGGCTCAGTGTCCACTTCGACCAGATCCACTTGGGGTCGGCTGTGCGGGGAGTCGGATGTGGCCTCGAAGGCATAGGAAAACATGCGCCGGATGTTCTGGAGGGTTCGCGCATTGCCATAGCATGGCACCGGGGCTTGGTTGATCCAGTTGAATCGTCGCATGTCGTCCAGGCCCGCGACGTGGTCGGCGTGATGGTGGGTAAACAATACCGCGTCGACCGACTCGACACCGCAGGCGAGACATTGCAATCGAAGCTCCGGTGTCGTATCGACAAGCAGGCGCGTATCCCCGACGCGCATGAACACGCTCGGCCGCATGCGCCGGTCGCGCGGGTCGTCAGAGACGCACACCGGGCACGCGCAGCCAATCATTGGGACGCCGTGCGACGTGCCGCTACCAAGAATCACGACCTCGATCTGTGTGGGTTGACTCATCACTCGCGGTTATTCTATGGTCGCTTTCGATGTGGGGCCACCGGTGTGGATTGACCGGAGGTCAGCGGGCTGATACCCTCCCGCGCGGGTACCATTGGCGGAGACGGGGATACCGCGATGCGCAGTTGGCGGGCAGTGGTGGTGGCGGTGAGCGGCGTGCTCTGCGGTTGCGCGGCACCGATTGCGACACCTCCGGCGGACGCTGCGCCGTCCTCCCAAACGGTAGGTTCTGCTTGGCGGCAACGTGACAGGAAACCGCCTCCCCCACAGACCACCTTTCGTGAACGCCGATCTCCCGAGGCCTCGTTGGCTGGCCGACCGCCGAGATCCGGTTCGATGGCATCCGGCACGATGGTTTCCGGCGCAGCGGTGGCCGAGGTCAATGGCCGGCGTATCGATCGGAGCGTGCTGGTCGATCTACTGATGCGCTCTCGTGGGGCGGAGCTACTCGAACAGTTGGTGGCGTTCGAAGCGATCAAAGCTCTCGCATCCGAAAAGAATGTCACCATCAACGAGTCGGACGTGGCGTATGAGCGGCGGATGACGGCGGAGCGCATCTGGAATCCGTGGGTGCCGTTTACCACGGCCCCGCTGGACGACGCGTCGGCCAACATGCTGTTGCAGGCGGTGCTGGAAAACAAGAATATCTCCTCCGCCGAGTTTGACGTGGTGCTCCGGCGTAACGCGTATCTACGTAAGATCATTCGGCGTGAGCAGACGTTTAGTGAGGCCGAGTATCTGGCGGAGTTTGAGCGGGCGTACGGACCGCGTGTTCGTGTGCGACACATCCAATTGGCCACGACGGCGGAAGTGGCCCGTGTTCAGGAACGTCTCGATGCTGGTGAGTCTTTCGAGGCGGTCGCGCGAATGTTCAGTGCCAACCAGGCCAGTGCGCAAGAAGGCGGTTTGCTCGAACCATTTTCCAGGTCGGAAGATCAGTTGCCGGAGGTGTTTCGCCAGGCCGCCTTCGCCCTGAAGCCGGGGACGGTTTCCGGGGCCGTTCGGGTGGGGGAGTGGTATCACCTCATTCGTGTGGAGGAGCGTCTGCCGGCACAGCGGCGTGAGATGTCGCGTGAACGGGAGAATCTCACGAAACGGCTTCGACGGCGCCTCAGTGAGGGGGCGATGTTTTCGCTCTATGAAAAAATCGTGCGGCAAGCTAAGATCGAGGTCTTCGATCCGGTGTTACGCGAGGCGTATTTTGCTCGGATGAAGGAACGCGGCGGATAGTGGGTGGTGATGAGCCGCCGCGCTGCGGTGGTTCCCAAAGGGCAGAGGAGAACCTGAGTGAAGCAGGACAAGCGTTATCCCTCGATACTGATGTTTGGCGGGCCGGGTACCGGCAAGGGCACCCAGGGAGTGGTCATTGGACAGTTGCCGAATCTGGTTCATCTAGCGATGGGCGATATTTTTCGCGGGCTCGATAAGGAGTCTGAGATCGGTAAAGAGTTTTTGTCCTACGCCACACAGGGAAAGCTCGTGCCGGATGAGCTCACCATCCGTGTGTTCCGCAAGCATGTCGAGGCCAAGATGGACACCGGGGACATTGACCCTTCCTACCACACCCTCGTGCTCGATGGCATCCCGCGTACCGTCGCCCAGGTGGAGCTGTTGCGTGACGCGATCGACGTGAAGCGCGTCGTGTATCTGATGATGGCTGACCGCGACGCTCTGGTGGCGCGACTCTCGGCCCGGGCCACCAAATCCAACCGTCCCGACGATGCCGATCGGGACGTGATTCTTAACCGGTTGGAGGTCTATGAACGCGAGACCAAGCCGGTGCTTGATTCGTTCCCCAAGAAGTTGATCGCGCGGGTCAACGCGGACCAGCCGCCGCTTTGCGTGTTGCGTGACGTAGCGGATGCGATCAGCGGTGTGGTTTCCGCACGAATATGAGTGGGGTTGACGTGGCGACCGAATCCACTCCTGACGAATTCGGACGGCTTGCCACGACGGTGGATCGAACGGCGATCGTCGAATCCATAAAGGCGTTTGCCGAGGAGTTCGACCGTAGGCTGGAGTCCTTCCTGACGCCGACCGATTCCGTTCCCGACACCTTGCAGCAGGCGATGCGTTATTCCGCGTTGGCTCCGGGTAAGCGGCTGCGCCCGTTTCTCGTGACACGATGTTGTGAGCTGGTCGGTGGCTCGCGCGGCCACGCCTGGCACGTGGCCGCGGCCGTCGAATGCGTACACGCTTTCAGTTTGATTCACGATGACCTGCCTGCGATGGACGACGACGATTTGCGCCGTGGTCGACCCACATGCCACAAAGCCTTCGATGAAGCCATCGCCGTGTTGGCGGGTGATGCCCTCCTGGCCCTGGCCTTCTCCATTCTTGCCGACCACACGACGGATGCGACGTTAGTGGGCTCACTTGTCTCGGAGTTGGCTTCGGGGGCCGGCTGGTGTGGCATGATCGGCGGTCAGGCGGCTGATATCGAGGGGGAAACGAAACCCGTTTCTCTCGATAGGGCCAGATACATCCACGACCGCAAGACGGCCGCGCTGTTTCGGTCGGCCTGTCGTCTCGGTGCCCTCATCGGCCTTGGTACCACCGATAAAGTTGATGCGTTAGGGCGGTTTGGTCGTGCTATGGGCGTATCGTTTCAGATTGCCGATGACTTATTGGACGTGGATTGCTCGGTGGAGGTACTCGGCAAACGCACGGGTAAGGACGCCGGGGCGGGCAAGCAGTCCTACCCGCAGTGCGTAGGAATCGATGCGAGCCGGGTGGCCGCACGAGAGGCGGCCTGTGATGCCCTGAAACAGCTTCAGGTGTTTGGAACTGACGCAGACGATTTGCGCCACCTGGCGGTTTGTGTAGCTGATCGAAATTATTGAAAGTTCTGACTGTCCCGTTCGGGTTAGGTTTCGCTATAATCACACCAGTAACGTGAGTGGATCCGCCGATGGGGTGTCGGGGAGCTCGAAGTGTGGTCGGGACGATCAACGTGGGAAGCGTCATACACAGAGGACATTGATGAACTTGTTGTCACAGATCAAAACGCCGGCCGACGTACGCGCCCTGTCTCTCGACCAATTGCCGCAGCTTGCCGAAGAAATCCGCTCACGGATACTCGAAGTCGTGGGGAAGCGCGGCGGCCACCTCACCAGCAATCTCGGCGTGACGGAGTTGACCATCGCGCTCCACCGGGTGTTTGATTTTTCGCAGGATCGCCTGCTCTGGGATGTCGGGCACCAGTGTTATCCACACAAATTGCTTACCGGTCGTGAGGAGCGCTTTGATACGCTTCGTCGGGACGGGGGGATCAGTGGGTTCCCCAATATCGACGAATGTGAGTTTGACCTGTTCAATGTGGGGCACGCCGGGACCGCAGTGGCGACGGCTGTCGGGCTGGCACGGGGTGACTCGGCGATGAAGCGAGACAGCCGCGTCGTGGCGTTAGTGGGGGATGCGAGCATCGTCAACGGCGTGGCGTTTGAGGGGCTCAACCAAGCCGGGACACTCAAGCGGCAGTTTCTGGTGGTGCTCAACGATAACGAGTGGGGTATTTCCCCATCGCAGGGTGCCATCGCGGAATACCTGGCGAAGTTTCGTGCAAGCAATTTCTACGAGGACGTAAAAGCGCATACGAAGAAGATTTTGCCGAGACTTCCTCTGCTCGGGAAGCCCGTGTTTGACATGATCGCCCACCTCAAGGAGGGCATCAAAGCCACGGTGTCGCCGGGGCAAGTGTTCGAGGCGATGGGTCTGCAATATGTCGGTCCGGTCGACGGACATGACATCAAACACCTGGTCGACATCCTGGAGGTACTCCGCTATGCCCAGCATCCGGTGCTGCTCCATGTGCAAACCGTCAAAGGCAAGGGGTGTGATTGGGCGTCGGCTGAGCCGGGCAAGTTCCACAGCTTGAAGCCGTTCACCGTAGAGAGCGGCAAGGTGACGCTTCAGGGTAGCAGCGGTCGAAGCTGGACCAGTGCCTTTGTCGACACGCTGTCCTCGCTCGCAGAGACGGACGATACTATTTATGCGATGACGGCGGGCATGCCGGACGGCACGGGTTTGTCTCAGTTTGCGGATCAGTTTCCGGAGCGATACCGTGATATTGGCATCGCTGAAAGCTGCACGGTGGATATCGCGGCCGGTCTTGCCAAGGCCGGTATGCGTCCTGTCGTGGCGATATATTCCACGTTCCTTCAGCGTGCGTTCGATCAGATATTTCAGGAGGTATCGCTGCAGGGGCTGCCCGTGATGTTCTGCCTGGACCGTGCGGGTTTGGTCGGTAGCGATGGGCCGGTGCATCACGGTTTCCTGGATATTGCTTATCTTCGTGGTTTTCCGGGGATGGTGTTGATGGCACCGATCGACGAGACCGAACTCCTTGAGGCTATGAAGCTCGGGCTCGGGCTCGATACGGCGTGCGCCATTCGTTACCCGCGTGATGTCGTGCCGGCCCCGGTTCCGGATTGCCCCAAATACTCGGTCGGAAAGTCGCGGCGCATGCGTGATGGAGGCGATGCCACTATTCTTTGTTACGGCACCGTCTGCCATGATGCGCTCGCGGCGGCGGAGATGTTGTCTTCCGACGGCGTGGAAGTGGGTGTGGTTAATGCACGATTCGCTCGCCCCATCGACATGGATATGATTCGGGAGGCCTTTGCCGGCGGCAAGCCTGTGATCACTGTGGAAGACCATTCCGTTGTGGGTGGGTTTGGATCGGCCGTTCTCGAAGCCGCGCAGGAGCAAGGCCTCGGCGCGTCACACATGCTGCGTTTGGGCATACCGGAGGATCGGTTTATCGCTCATGGTTCGCGTGCGGCGCAGTTGGCCGACTGCGACTTTGACGCGACGGGCATTGCAGCGGCCGTGCAGTCGCTGGTGGAAGTGCCGGAAGCGGTTGAATTACCGCTGGACCGCATCCCAAGACCCACCCCCTCGGTACTCCCCCGATAAGACGCAGACGTCGTCTCCCCGTTCGCGGGACACCTGTACGTGCGGCTCCAAAGCTGACCGGGCCCTCGTACACGAGCCGGTATCACACCTCGTCTTTCAGGGGTGCCAGTCCAGGCCTACTGGTCGACGATCGCCGGAATGGGTAAACTCGCCCCTTCGGTGATACACGGTCCGCGACCCGGGACGCAATGACCTCGGCGCGGTACGCACCAGGATCGCAGTTTATGACCACTACCAGTTCCTCTCGACGTGTGTTCATTCTCGCCAACCCCGACAAGCCCAAGGCGGTGGCGGCGCTGGGGCGCGTGCGCGCGTTAGTCGCCGACGCATGCAACCTGATTGCGGCGGAATGCGGGACGGACGGTCGAGCGGCCATCGAAGCAAAGGCCGATCGAATTGTCGTTCTCGGCGGTGATGGCAGCCTCATTGGCGTCGCGCGGTCGCTCGATTCGAAACAGATCCCCCTGATTGGCGTCAACATGGGGAAGCTTGGGTTTCTGGCGGAGTTTTCCATTGACGAGCTTGGCGCGGATTTGTCCCAAATTCTTACGGACGACACTCTTGTCGATACACGGACCATGCTGAGGGTGGAGATTCACAGGAACGGTCAGGGGGCGGAGTCGTTGCTGGCCGTGAATGATTGTGTGGTGCAGGCCGGCCCACCGTTTCGGCTTATTGAGCTTGGCGTGTCGATCGACCAAGCTCCGCTCACGGAGGTCGGCGGCGATGGGCTGATAGTCTGCACACCCAGCGGCTCCACAGGACACAATCTCTCGGCCGGCGGCCCTATCATGCAACCGGGCGTCGAGGCAATCATCATCACCCCGCTTAATCCGCACTCGCTCACTCACAAGCCGTTGGTTGTCGAGCGCGAGGCGGAGATTGGAATCGAGGCGGTTCGGGTCAACGAAGGCACGACGTTGATTGTCGACGGGCAGGTGTCCTGTGATTTTTCTGGTGGGGATCGTGTCGTCGTGCGTCGTGCGGAAAGCGATTTCCTGGTCGTGCGAAACCCTAAGTTTACACGTTGGCACAAGCTGGTGAGCAAATTTCACTGGGGTCGGTCGCCGAATTATGGTTAGCTGTGTTTTGTCTGGTTAGTTAGTTGGTGGTTAGCTTACCCCGGTGTGACATATGCTGTTGATGTCACCATATGCTGTTGATGTCACTCTGGGGTGAATGCGGGGTGTAGCATTGGTTGTTCCAGCTGCAGCGCATCGGCACATTCACACGGCACGTTTAGCTAATTCGTAGAAACGAGACTAGCCAAATACCCTTGGTCATCTAAAGCAACTTCTTTCTGCGTATGGTTTTATGCGGGTGCGTTTGTCCCTTTTGTAACGGCCACCAAGAATGGCGTGCGGATTTCACATCCGGCCATTTGGCATACTACTTGCCAGCCGCGAACAGGTGGTTTGACTCCGATGTGAGGGCGTGGAGTTGCCTGGTTACTCGTCGAGCATATTGCCCGCGGTGGTTGCGAGCTTCACGGTCGGGGGTACGATGCGCCACGGTAGGCCGAGGGTTTGCACATGGTCGGCGTTGGCGCGGGTGCTCAGAGGCACGCCCTTTTAGGCGTCTCGGATGGACGGAAGTAGAGTTTCCGGGTCTGGTTGGTCGATCGGTATGAATGGCCTCGTGTGTTGTGGTCACATGACGCCATGCCTAAGCAGTTGATCTCGGCTCATAGGTTTTTCGGTTTGTGGGTGCGGAGGTGCTCCGACGTGCCTCTTGGGTGATTATGACGACCGCGCAAATGCTTCCTGGAGTGAGGGAGCGGCACGCGACGGTTCTAATGGAAAGGACGTTCACTTATGATTCGTGCCAAGATGTCTCGTATCGGACTAGTTTTTTTACTGCCTGTCGTGTCTCTCATGCTGGGGTGCCCAACCTCTATCCCCACAACACCTCCGGATGGAGGTGGCGGTGGTGGTGGCGGAGGTGGTGGCGGGGATAGTACGACGCCGCCAGATGGGTTTACCAATGCCAGCACCGCTCGTGGTGGTGCGCTGTACGACAATTGGTGGGAGGTAATAGGGCAGGCAGCGCCAACCAGCGACCATCCACTCTGGGCCTCTCGTCCGGATATGGATTCGAACGCTCGGACGGGTGCGGATACGTGGCGCTGCAAAGAGTGTCATGGTTGGGATTACAAGGGCGTAGACGGTGCCTATGCTTCGGGAAGCCATAAAACCGGTATCATGGGGATTTTTGGAACCACGCTCTCGGCACAGGAAGTGTTCAATAAACTGGCTGATCCCGCGGAGCACGGTTATCGCGATGCAGGACTCGAAGACGCCGATCTCTGGGATCTCGCCAAGTTTGTACTTGAGGATCAGATCAACACCGATGACGTGATCGATGCTACTACCGGACAATTCACGGGTGATGCCACCGTCGGAATGGACCGCTATGTCACGGCATGTGTCGCGTGTCACGGCGACGACGGACTTTCGAATCCGCCTGGCCACGACGAATTCACCGAGTACCCCGGTTTCTTGTCCAACGACAACCCGTGGGAGTTCCTGCACAAGGTGCGCTTTGGTGCGCCGGGTACGATTATGCCACAACAGTTCGGCACGCTGACTCTGTCCGAAGCGGGCGAGCTTGGTGCATACGCGCAGACGCTGCCGCAGGCTCTGCCGTAATGGGTGCCGTAGCGCGATGTGGCTGATGCTGGCCATGTGGAGCGAGGCGGTTCCGGTTGGCGGAAGGGTGGCGCGCCGATTCTGTCATAGAGCGGGGTCGGCCTTTGTGGCCCGGTATTTCGTGTTGGTGTAATCGAAGCTCCCCCTTTCGATCCTTCGGAAGGGGGGGCTTTTCGTTAGAGCAGTCTCTCAATTTGTGTAGCGTTTCGTGCCGATAGAT
>JAJRSP010000229.1 GCA_024278775.1 Planctomycetota bacterium | reverse complement strand
ATCATTCAACCGGGTGGGTCGAAGCGTGATGCGGAGACGATTGCGGCTTGCGATGCGCGCGATGTGGCGATGATCTTTACCGGGACGCGGCACTTCAAGCATTGATGGATCGTGTTGTTGTGGGTTTGGGGTGGTGATGCTTCGGGCGCACACCATTTTGTGCGAATTGCTGATTGGGGGGATCGTGTCGCACGCGACACGGCTAAGCGGGGCGAATCGTGTGCGTTGCTGTTCGTGTGCGTTGTTGTGCGGGAGAGCGCGTGTTCAGCTTGGTTTGTGGGGGCGTTTCTTTTTGTTGCGTTTGGTCATGAAGATTTCGCGGCCGTCGCTGCGGTACTCGACGTCGTCCATGTAGGCGCGGATGAGCATGATGCCTCGGCCATTGGGCAGGGAGATGCGATCTTCGTCGGTGCAATCGGGGATTTCTTCGGGTGTGAATCCGCAGCCCTCGTCGCACACGCAGATGGCGACCATATCCTTGTCCACCGCGAAGCGTACGGTGATGTTCTTGTCGGGGTTGTTACAGTTGCCGTGCTTGACGGCGTTGGTCATGGCCTCTTCGAGTGCGAGCTTGATGGCGAAGATCGCCTCTTCGTCGTAGCCGCAATCGCGTACGTCGGCCAGAATCTGTACTTCGGGCTTCTTGGCATCCTGGAGGGTGCTCTTGATCCGAATCTCTCGGTAGGTGCTTTCGACTTTGGGGTCGGGTTTGGCCATGATCGTGACGCCGATCGGCGTTTGAGAATTACGGTACTCGTTTTCCCCTGGCAGGATTCTGGTTTGGTGGTTGCTGGTTAGGGTGTTTCAACGAACAACGCCTATCTTAGGGAGTTGACGCTATTCTTACTCCCCGCTCCCTCACGGTCGCGGCTCTGAAAGAGCGCGATCCGCACGGAACACCATTTCTTAGAACGACTTCAATGCCTGGGCAGCGGAGTCGTGAATCTCGAACAGCTTGTTCAACCGCGTGATCTTGAAAACTTCAAGGATCTGCTGGTTGATGTTGCTGAGCTTGAGCTTGCCTTTTTGCTCCTTTATCAGCTTGTCGAGCGTGATGAGCATGCCCAGTGCGGCTGAGGACAAATGCTCGACGTTTTGAAAATTCAGCAGTACGTGAACGTTAGGCCCATCCGCGACCTCGCGAAGCTGCTCGCCCAGCTCTCGGATGGACAATTCGTCGAGAATCTTGCGATCGTTGAACTCGACCAGGTTCACGCCGTCGTTTTTGGTGACGGTGATATGATCCACCGGCATCGGCAAACTCCTTAAACCAACCATAGTTACGCCCGTAGGATAACACCCTCGGCGGGGGGAGTCGAGCGCCGGATTCAATCGTGGCTGAGCGGGTCGGGGCCTGTTGGCCAGGTTTCGCGTACGACGACGAAGGCCTCCGCGGCGGCGAAACCGACCACGCTGCCCCGCCAGACGGCCAGCGATCGGACCGCTTCCAGCGATCGGGCGTCCGGGGCGGGCCTGACCTGGGAGGCGTAATGGCTCATGGCGGAGAGCTTGGCTTCGAGGTTTTCGCTGATGTCCACGAAATGGTGGGGGTCGAAGGATTTTTCCAAACCGGCGGCGGACCAGTGCGTTTCCGACACGGTTTCGTAGCAGAGGATGCGGCGGACGCGACTTCCCGTTCCGACGGGGCGTAGTGCGACGAGGGCAGCGTCGAAGACCTGGCGGTGGTCCTCGTGTCGGTCGCTGGGGAAGGGGAGGAAGACGGTTTCGGGTTTCACGTCTTCGATCAATCGGCTGAAGGCGGCGTTCAGTTCGTGTTCGGGTATCGCGTGAAGCTTGGTGACCGGCAGGTCGAGGAAACGCAGGTCGGTCAAGCCTATCGCTTTGTTGGCGGCGACGGCCTCTGTGCGGACTTGGGCGACCTGCTCGTCGGGGAAGAGGGGCGGCCAACCTTTGGTCGCGATGGCGACGGTGACGTCGTGTCCGTGGTTGATGAGGCGGTTGATGGTGCCGCCAAGGCCGAGGATTTCGTCATCTGGATGGGGAGCAATTACCAAGACACGCATGAGCGATTATCCGTTGGGTTCCTTTGCGGGCGATTCGAGCGTCTCGCCGATTTTCAATGCGTCGAGCGGATCGGTACAGCCTTCGATTTCGAATTCGGTCAGCCGGACGGCGTCGTCGCCTGCGGCGATGAGCACGTTTTTGTTATCGTCGATTTCCAGTACGGTTCCCGGAATCGAATTCACGATTGGGTGGGTGGAATCCGGTCGGGCCCGCCAGATGGTCAGTTTTTTCCCGCCTGAGTGAGAGAACGCACCGGGGTAGGGTCTGCCTGCGGCGCGGATGAGGCGGTAGATTTCGCCGGCGGGTCGGGACCAGTCGATCACGCCGTCGGCGGGCGTTCGTTTGGGGTAGAAGGTGGCTTTTGAGTGATCCTGCGGCGTTCGGGGGACGACGCCTGCGTTTAGCTGTGGGGCCAACTCTTGAATGGCGGCGGCGAGGACTTCGTTGGTGCGTTGGATCAAATCTTCGGAGTAGTCGTCGGGCAGGACGGGGACTTCGCGTTGGACGATGATGTCGCCGGCGTCGGGTTGGTCGGTGAGGAAGAAGAGGTTGGCGGCTGCTCGGGCGTTTTTCAGGATGGTCCAGGCGACGGGCGCTCGGCCTCTGCCTTCGGGGAGCATGGTCGGGTGGAAGCCGACGCCGCCCATCGGTGCGATGCTGATGAGCCGGTCGGGGACGAGTTGCGACAGGCCTATGACCCAGAGCATGTCGGGTGTGTGGGAGCGCAGGAACGGCTCGACGGGGCTGTCGGATACTTTTACGAACGATTGAAAGGGGATGCTCGCGTTGGTGGCGAGCGTTCGCAGCGAGCGGAAATCGCTGATGCGGTTTGCTTCGGAATCGTCGACGCCGAGGACGCAGGTTACGTTGGCGCGGTTGCGGATCAAAGCGTCGAGCGCGTGCCAACTGGAGCTGACGCTGCCGATCAGGGCGATGCTGGCTGGGCGACCGCTCGACATCATGCTTTAACGCCGAGGTCGTGGATGGTGAAAAGTGACGCGAAGGTGAACCCGGCGGACTCGATGTTTTCGCGAGCGCCTTCGAGGCGATCGATGACGGCTACGATGCGTTCGACTTTGGCACCGTGTTCGGTGATCGCTTTGGCGGCTTCGAGCACCTGTCCGCCGGTGGTGGCGATGTCCTCGACGAGGAGTACGGAATCGCCGGGTGCGATTTCGCCTTCAAAGAGGTTGCTCGTGCCGTAGCTTTTTTTGGCGTTGCGGACGATGACGAAGGGCAGGTTGGCGGTCAGGGATGTGGCCGCTGCCAATGCGACGCCGCCGAGTTCGGCACCGGCGATGAGTGTGGTGGTGTCGGCGGTGTGTTTGGTGAACATCTCGCCCAATGCGCGCAGGATGTCCGGCTTGGTTTCGAAGCGGTATTTGTCGAGGTAGTAGTTGCTTTTTCGCCCGCTGCGCAGGGTGAAGTCGCCTTCGAGGTAGGCTGCCTGTTTGATGGCGTGGGCGAGTTTGTGGTGGCTCATTGTTGGCTCCGTTCTTGGCATTGTGGGTGTTTCGGAGGGTGGCTTCGACGGTGAGTTTCCGAGCCGCGCCGCGACTTCGAGGGAGTGGTCTGGCAATGTTGGTTGGGCCGGAAATCTTGTACTGGGACGGCTGATGCGGGCGAAGATGCGTGCAACACGTGGCTGGCTTGGCCGCTCCATAACTGTCGCGGTTCTGATTGACGGTGGAGTCCCTGGAGCATTTTCTTAAACATTCAAGTCCGCTTCCATTCCAATTACCCTTCGGTGCTTGCGTCTTATCGGGGTGATGAATTCGCGCAGGAACGTATCGACCTGCTCCGGGGCCAGGCCTGTGTAGTCTCTCGGGTTTAGCGCGTGGCGCAGGTTTACGTTGGCGAAGGCTTCGTCGTCGGCCAATCGCTCGATCAGGTCGTTGGGTTTTCCTTCGAGTTTGACCACTGCGGCCGCTTTTTGGGCGTGTTCGCGGATGCGCTCGTGTAACGCTTGCCGATCACCACCCGCCTGCACGCCGGCCATCAGGATGTTTTCGCTGGCCATGAATGGTAGTTCCGCCTCAACGCGGGCGGCGATTGTCTTGGGGTAGACGACGAGTCCGCGTGCGATGTTGACGACGAGTCGGAGCGTTCCGTCGGTGGCGAGGAAGGCTTCGGGGATGGCGAGTCGTTTGTTGGCGGAGTCGTCGAGCGTGCGTTCGAACCACTGCTCCGCGGCAGTATGCAGCGGTGAGGATGCGATGGACATGACGAATCGGGCCAGGCCGGTGGCACGCTCGGCGCGCATGGGGTTGCGTTTGTAGGCCATCGCGCTGGAGCCGACCTGTGCTGTTTCAAACGGTTCTTCGACCTCTTTCAGGTTGGCCAGCAGCCGGATGTCGTTGGCGAATTTGTGTGTGCTAGCGGCGATGCCAGCCAGTGCGGCTGCGACCTGGGCATCGACCTTGCGCGAGTAGGTTTGGCCCGTGACCGGTTCGCAGGTGCTGAAACCGAAGGCGGAGGCGACGGCGCGTTCGACGGCGTCGACTTTTTTCGCATCGCCGTCGAACAGGGCGAGGAAGCTGGCTTGCGTGCCGGTGGTTCCCTTGACGCCGCGGAAGCGCAGTCGTTCGAGGCGGGTTTCGATTTCTTCGAGGTCGCGGACGAAATCGTAGCACCAAAGGGCCGCCCGCTTGCCTACCGTGGTCAGTTGGGCCGGCTGATAGTGGGTGAAGCCGAGTGTGGGCAGCGATCGGTGCTTTTTGGCGAAGGTGGCGAGGGCGTCGATGGCGTTGATGAGCCAGTCCCGAACCGCTTCCAACGCGGATCGCATGATGATGAGGTCGGCGTTGTCGACGATGAACGCGCTGGTGGCGCCGAGGTGGAGGATGGGGCGGGCGATTTCGGCTTTGTCGGCGAATGCGTGCAGATGGGCCATCACGTCGTGGCGGAGCTTTTTCTCGTAGCGTGCTGCGGCTTTGAAGTCGATATCATCAATGGCCCGTTCGAGCGCGCGGATTTGTGCGGCTGAGATTTTTAGTCCTGCTTTGCGCTGGGCTGAGGCGAGCGCGATCCACAGCCGTCGCCAGGTGCGGATGCGGTGCTCGGCTCCGAAGAGCCTGCTCATGTGTGGCGAAGCGTTTCGGGCGACGAGCGGCGATGTGTAAAATTCGTGCGGGTTCATGGGACTCCATTCCTGCGTCGGGCGATACGAGCGTGTCGATTTTAGCGGTCGTGGGCGTGTAGGCCAGTGGGGAGTGATTGTCGGGCGGTTGGGGCGTGCTAGAATGCTTTGGAGGCGTTGGGGCCGGGTTACGCTTGAGACGATGCGTAATCCGGATTGCGACGGCGGGAGTGTGACTGGGCGTAATGTGCGTTTGTCGTGGTCAACCGCTCCCTCACGGTCGCGGCTCTGAAAGAGCGAGCGGAACCCGCGCTCTGTGTTTTGGGCGATTGGCTTCGGTTTTCAAACAGGATTTGGGATATTCAGCATGAATCGCACGCAGTTCACGCGGTTGGGTTTGGCGGTTTTGGTTTTTGGGTCTGTGGGCTTCATCGTTGGATGCGAGGAGACTTTCAGCCCGTTCGATCCATCGCCGGCGGCGAATCCGTTCAATCCGCCGGTGGATGCGAACCGGCTTGTTGTGGACGCGGGGGCGGATCAGTTCGCCACGGAAGAGGAGACGCTGACGCTGGAGGCTGAAGCCAGCGGGGGGACGCCGCCCTATATATATCGGTGGAATGTGGAAGTCGTGCCGGATGACCCCGAAGAATTGCTGGACGGTGCGATTCCGAATCTGGCGGACAATACGGAACCGGCGATCGACACGGCTCCTTTTGAAATCGGCATGTATGTGTATCGCATTCGGGTGACGGATTCCGCCGGTCGGACAGCCAGCGATTTTGTGGCCATCGATGTCGGCCCGACGCCGTTGCGCGTGACGATCGAGGAGGCACCGGAGGACGAGGACGAGGCGTTGATGGCCAGCACGGCTGAGCCTTTGACGCTGACCGCCAACGCCAACATGACCGGTGATTTCAGCTTTACGTGGACGCAGATGAGCGGTCCGGAGGTGGAACTCGACGGTGCGGACGAGCGTGTTGTTGTGGTGACGGCTGCGGAGCCGGGCGAGGTTGTCCTGCAAATTCTGGTGAACAACAACGAAATGATCCAGCAGGCCCGTGCGACGGTGCGGATCATCTTCGAGCTGGGTAACGCTTTCCTGGTGAACATCGAAGCCCCCGACCTTCTGCTTGTGGGGGATCGCGAGACGCTGACGGCCAACATCACGAATCCGAATGTTGATCCAGCCTCTCTGGATTACGAATGGGTGGTTGTTAAGGGCAGCGGTGTTGTGCTGGACAACGAGAATGCGCAAACGGCTGGCGTGACGGGCAGTTCGCTGCTGACGATTACTTTGGGTGTGACAGCCTCCGGTATGGTGAACGGGACTGCTCAGGAAGCGTCGGATGAGATTGAGCTTGTCGTTCTGCCGGATCTGCTCCCGAGATTCGTCATGCGCGTCACGTCAGAGAATGAAGGCGTGAGCGGTTCGATCGTGTTTGAGTTTGACGCGCGGGCTGCGCCGAAGACGGTGGCCAACCTTGTCAATTACATCGACAGCACGTTCTATTTCAATACGTTTTGGCATCGCTTGGCGCTCGATACAGATGATGAGCCGTTCGTGGCACAGTTCGGCGGATTTCGACGTAGCGGCGATGAGATCGCGCGTATCGAAGGGCTTCGCGATCCGGTGGTGAGTGAAAACGAGACGACCATCGGCAATACGGAGGGCACGCTCGGGCTTGCACTGCTCGGCAGCGATCTGAACAGCGGTACGTCGCAGATATTCGTCAACATGAAGGACAATTCGTTCCTGGACGAGAACGGCTTTACGGCGTTCGGCAGGGTTGTTGAGGGGTTTGACCTGGTTGAAGCGATGTTCAACGCGGAGACCGACACGCTTGAGGTGGTGGAAGATGGAACGAGCCTGTTCGATGCGCCGGCTGAGGATATCACGATTCTCAGTTTTCGTCGTGAACAGTTGAGCGCCGGCGGCGGGGATGATGACCGTGACGGTTCCGCGACGCTTTTGGGTATCGGTGCGCCGAAATAGCGCGTGACTGAAATCCTTGCGTGGCAAAATCTTTTCGGGTCGGAATCCGCGCGGACTGAAGTCCGCGGCTTGCCGCAGTGCGGCTCGCTGCAGTGCGGCTGGGCGCAGAGGCACGCGATACAGGTGCAACATGCTCGCCACCCTGCGATCAGCACAGCGCTGCGTAGCACATGAACGCGAGAAACGCGATCTTGAGCTTACGCAGAAAAAATTGAAAAAACCGATGGGTCCACATTTGCTTCTTTCCCTGCGGAGCGCGGTTGTCGCGCATCCACCGGTCAAGGCAGCACGATGCAGGCTTACGATGCTCCGTAAGCCCGTGCGCAGGCAGGCATCAAGCGATGCAGCGCGCGGCGTGCGTTTTTATGGGCGATGTTGCGCGGTCGAGCGCGGGATGCCTGTGACGGCGTGGTGAGTTTCGGCAACGTGAAGTCCGAGAAAAGCGGTGGCTTGTGTGTGCGCTGGAAGCGTGCGCAAAAAATGGCCGGCGGTTTCCGAATCGGCGCGTGGTGGCTTGCGGTGTTCGATCACCTTAAATTTTACGATTGCCGCACAAGCGGCCAATCGCCGGATCAATCCTCGCGAACGAGAACCTTTCCTCTGCAAACGCCGATCCGGGTTCCGCCGGCCCGGTAGGGGTCCAAATTGTTGTGACGACGGACGCGATTATCGGCGTGTGGTGGCGTCGCTCGATGCTTGCCAGCCGCCCATTGCGTTCGTTGTCAGGAGGATGTCGTGGTTCGGCGGGATTTCTGACACGGAAAACGAGAAAAATCGCGATTTAGTGCAAAATCGCGCGAAAACCGTGATTTCTTGCGGATCAAGACAAGTGTTTGCGTGAAAATTGAAGTGCCGCTTGTATTTCGGGGGTCTCGCCTGATTGTTCGACGATCCACGGGCCTGAGTAGTTGGCGGTTGCGAATCGTTGGATCATCGCGGGGAAATCCACGACGCCCGTGCCGAGGATGGCGGTCCGCCCGAACGATTGGCCGGGGCGGTTGGAGGGGAGGGCGTCCTTCAAATGCACGAGCCGGGTTCGGGGGGCGAGTATTTCGGCGGCTTGTAGAGGATCGTCGGTGCCCAGAAGGACGAAGTTGGCGGGGTCGAAATTGACCGCGATATCGGGGCTGCCGAGGTCGTCGAGAAAGGCAGCCAGCGTGGAAGCAGACTCCTGCCCGGTCTCAGCCAGGATGGTGACGCCGTGCTTGGCGGCTGTTTCGGCTGCCTGTGCGACGCGGGTGAGGAGTTTTCGACGGAGCGGATCGTTGGGGTCGGCAGGGATTCGCCCCAGGTGGGCGGCCATCATTTCGACGCCGAGCGATTGGGTCAGTTGCGCGCCGCGTGCGAGCGTGTCGAGGCGCCGCTCGGCGAATTCATCCGGGATGAGGCCGCCGGTGCGACCGACGGATTCGACCGACGTGCGGTCCAGATCGGTGAAACCGATGAACGTGGCTTCGATGACAAGCCCATGCTCGTCGGCGGTGCGTTGGATGGCGGCGGTGTCCACGGTGTCGAGCGCGGGTTCATCGAAAATGCCGAGATGAACGCGATCGAGGTTGAAGTCGGTTCGCGTGCGGCGTATGGCTGCGATGCGGTTGTTGCGGTCGATCGACCAGGTGCAGATGCCGAGGCGATCGGCTGGGTTGTCTTGCGGGTCATCCGTTTTCATGTTGTCTGCGCAGTTGGCCGCATGCACCGTCGATGTCCAAGCCGCGACTTCGGCGTACGTGTGTGTTGAGGCTTTGATCGCGCAGGATTTGCTGAAACCGTTGCACGTCGTCGGATCGCGGTTGGTCGTAGGGCAGGCCTTCGACGGGGTTGTAGCGTATGAGATTGATGTTGGCGCGCATGCGTTTGGCGACGCCGGCCAACTCGCGTGCGTGTTTCGGCTGATCGTTCAGGCGTCCGAGCAGGATGTATTCGAGGGTGATTTCTCGCCCGGTGCGTTTGAAGTAGACGTTGGCTGCTTCGACCAGCCGGTCGATGGTGACGCCCTCCGCCCAGGGGATGATCTCGCGTCGCAACTCGTCGTTGGGGGCGTGCAGGGAAAGGGCGAGCGTGATCTGCAACGATTCGCCGGCCAACCGTTCGATCTGTTTTGGCAGGCCGACGGTGCTGATGGTGATCCTGCGGGCGCCGATGTTCAAACCCCAGTTTGCGTTGATGGTGCGTGCGGCTGCGATGACGGCGTCGTAGTTGTGCAGCGGCTCGCCCAGACCCATGAAGACGATGTTGCTGAGGCGGTGTTCACCGCACAGCGCCCGCACGCGCATGGCTTGCTCGACGATTTGGCTTGTGGTGAGCTGCCGTTCGAGTCCGCCGATACCGCTCGCACAGAATACGCATTTGACCGGGCATCCGACCTGGGTGGAGATGCAGGCGGTTCGCCGTTCGCCGTCGGGAATCAGCACGCACTCGGTGGTGGCGTTGTCGGGCCAGCGCAGCAGGAGCTTTCGCGTGCCGTCCGTCGATTGCTGATCGCGCAGGATGGCGGATTCGTGGAGAACGAACGCCCGTTTCAGCTTCTCGCGCAGGTCTTTGGAAAGGTCGGTCATCGCATCGAACGAGTCCGCGCCGCGTTCATACAGCCATCGGAGGATCTGGGCTGCGCGATACTTCGGTTGGCCCATCTGTTCGAGCCGCTCGACGAGCGTTGTATCGGTCAGCGACAGCATTGCGACGCGGTCGTCGGTCCGCGATTCGCGCACGTCTTGTTGTTCAGTATTCTTGTTCATGTGCCAAGGCGCGATTGTAACGGCAATCGGCGAGTACTTCGAATGCCCTCGAAAGTCGAAAGCAGAAAACCGACAGCCGACGCTTGGCGGGGGCGGTTTCCACAGGGAACGCCTTCTGACGTCGCAGCGTCCGCTAATCGGCAAGCCACGGTCCACACCCGCTGGCCCTAGCGGGACTGACCAGGCTACGCTTCAAGAAATGGACGCCCTCTCTCCGAGGTGAAGCAGGCGATTGTTGACGGACACTTTTTTCCACCTACAACTGAATCAGCGTCTAACGGTGTGGACGCATGTATGGTTGCGTGCGTCTGCGGGATACCACGATGTTCACCGGCCGCCACTTCATCTGAACAGGAGTTGTTTCCATGTCTTCAAGAAAAAACCGCAAAGCCGTTTTTCCAATCTTTTTCGCTGGTCGCGTCGCAATTTTGTTCCGGGCGAAAAGGGGTGTGTCGCTGGGCTGGCGTTGCTATTTGGTGCGCTCGCCGTTGGCGGATGCGAATTGGCGACGTTTAACGCCGGCGGCACAGTCGGCACTACGCTTGGCGGGCAGCAGGATATCGCGTCAGCCCGTTCCGTGATCGAATCCGGCAGCATTCCCGATTCGGCGGCCATCACCGTCGAAGGGTTTTTGAGCGAACACGACATTCCCATTCCCGCACCGGAGGGGGTCGAGGGCACGTTTTTTTCCCAACTTAGCCGTCGCGTGGCGACAACCGTTTGGCAAGTCCGCACCGCAGGCAGACGTCTTCATCGGCATCGGCACGACGATCGACGTCGACGCCTTTCAACGCGAGCCGTTGGACCTTGCCATCGTGATCGACCGAAGCGGTTCTATGGACGGCGTCGCTTCTGCGACCGACGCGCGCACCAAGATGGATGCGGTCAAGGATGCCCTCGGCGGCCTGCTTGACCAACTGAACGGCGACGACCGCATCGCCATTGTCTCGTTCAGCACCACGCCTCGCCTGGAGCTTCCCTCGACGCCGGCCGATGAGCGAAGTCGCATTGAGTCCATCATTGATCGACTTCAGCCCGACGGATCGACCAACATCGAGGACGCGATGCAAACCGGCTTTTCGCAAATCGCCGTCCCCGACAGTGAAGGCCGATCGCAGCGGTTGATTTTGTTTACAGACGCCATGCCCAACGTCGGCGTGACCGGCTCGGACGGTTTTCTCGACATCCTGGCAGAGCAGGCGGCGCGCGGTGTCGGATTCACGCTCATGGGTGTTGGGTACAACTTCGGTACGGAGCTGGCCTACGACATCTCGCAGCTTCGCGGGGGCAATTCGTTTTTCCTGGCGGACGCCGAGCGCATCGCGACGGTTTTTGACGAGGATTTCGAATTCCTCGTCACGCCCGCTGCCTACGATCTGACCATCGACTACGTCGTTCCGGAGGGCATTGGTGTTGCCCAGGTATACGGCGTGCCGGACTATGAGCCGGGGACAAACGGTGCGCGCGTATTCGTGCCGACACTGTTTCTGAGCCGGCGCGAAGGCGGTGGGGCGGTGATCGTTCGACTTACATTCGAAACGAACCCGACGTTCAATGAAGCGATCACCATAGGAGAAGTGGCGGTGTCGTACACGTTGACGGACGGCACGTCATCGCAATCGGAGTTCGCGCTGTCGCTGCCCGCCGGCTTGTTGCCGGACGGGACGACTGCCTATTTCTCCGATGCCGCCGCACGACGCGGGGCATTGCTGCTGGACACATCGCTGGCCCTTTTTGACGCAGCCGACGACGCTGTCGAGGGCCGAGGTCGGATCGCTGTCGAAAACCTCACCGCGTTTCTGGATTACTTCGACGAAGCCTCACGCGGCATGGCTGACCGTACGGACGCAACATCCCGAGGCCTAAGTGACGGGCGCGATTTGCTTGAGAATTTGCTGGGGAATATTCAGTCCTGCGTTTCGTTCGGTTGCCGATCGTTCGGTGGGTTCAATCGTTAGAGCAAGCTCAATCGGAACGCAGCGAGCCGCGAACTTCAGTTCGCGCGGATTTCAAGACGTCCCTGCCAAAGACCGTCACGCATTCGCCGGAAGTGCTATAGGCAGCGGGCCGACTGGGATGGGTCAACCCAATCGGCCCGCGAGCCGTGAAACGCATTGACCCCTCTACGAAGAATAGTCCGCAAAGGGATCGGGGGGAAAGCATCGTCAGGGCAGCGTCGCGCCGGCCCATGTTTGTGTCGCGGGGGAAATTCCGTTTACGGTCTGGCGGAAGCGCAGGAGGTCAAACGGTGCGATCGCGCCGCTGCGGTCCATGTCCGCATAGTCTGCGTTCACGCCGACCTCGGCTGTAAACGCGCCGTTCACGATCTGCCGGAACCGCAGCAGGTCGAATGGCGAGACCAATCCGTTCTGATCCACATCGCCTGGCAGGAAACCGACGGTGATTTGATCACGTCCGACGATCGGTGCGTCCCCGCATTCGCTGACGGCTGTCGTCGAAATCGTGGTCCACGCTCCGACTGCCAGCGGGCGATCCAATTGTAGTGTCACGGTCATGGCATCTTCGGTTGATATCCCAGTGATCGTCGGCGGGGCGATGCCGGCTGTGTGCGCAATATCGAACGAAGCCACTGTCAGTTCGTCACCGCCCGCGTCCTTGGCTGGTGTTGAGAACGCGATCGTGATTTCGCTCAAGCCCAGATCGAAATCGGACCCGTTTGTGCTTTCAACCCGGGGGTCGATGTAGCCGTCAAACGCACGCTCAGAAAACGATTGCCCGTTGGCGCCGCCGTCCACGAGTTCGAGCGTCCCGCAGTCAGTCAGCCAGCAAATGAAGCTGTACGCCGTTCATGGCTGCCCCGATCGCAAGGTTCGCTCCGGGCACGTTGCCGGAATGCAGGCCGATGAATCCGTTGGTGATTTCCTGAGTGTGAACCGAGTAGGTGATGCCCTCGACATGTTCACCAGTCCATACGCCGCCGACGTCGAAGGTGACGGGGTCAAAGTCGAGTCGAACGCGATTGTTGGTTTCGGGGCTGTTGGGCATCCAGGCGTAGGTGATGATTTCATACGTGCCCGACTCCAAACCGTTGATGAACAAGCAGGTTTCCAAACCGGCGGAGTGGGTTACGATGCAGTCGTTCATCAGGATGGCATCGTCGCCCTCGACCGAAGGATCGTTACCGGCTGTGATCATGTCCTGTCCGCCGAACTGGAAGAGCGTCACGTTGGTGGCGTTGCCGTCGAGATCAACCAAATCGTAGATTGCCGTCGGATTGCCGATTGAGGTGTGTTCTCCTTCGATACTGTTCCATTTGCCCGCCAGACCGGCCGCCGCGTAGGAATCGGAAGGCCCGTTGCCCGGCAGGCCGAAATCGATATTGATCGACTGCCCCATCGCGGAACCGGTGGCCAACGCCGCCGCCAACAAACTGGTTTTTATGCATGTCATGTCCGTTGTCTCCAAGAGGCCTTTTCCTTCGTACACGCGATCGGCTGTCGATTCTTCACTTCGAGAATCGGGAATCAGCCGAATTCGCCTCCCCTGACGCCCGCAACAGGCCCAAACGCGGGTGCCCGACTCCTTCGGTTACGCCCGATTATGTGGAAACGGCCCAGATAATGCAAATGCATAGTGGAAACTATATACAACCGCATATCCAAAAGCACAACAAAATGCAGTGGGAGTGGATCGTCGGGCGGGGGCATACCAGGCCGGTGACGGTTCGGTTGCACCGGGTGATTTGCGGATTGGGGCTTGGTCGGAGTGAATTTGGGGCGTTCGTCGGGGTCTGCGGTTTCGGCAAACGGGAAATCTGCGCGAGTTGAAATCCGTGCGAATTGAGGTCCGCGCGGACTGAAGTCCGCGGCTCGTTTGGGTTTGGGTTGAAGCTTTGTTAGACGGTGACGCTTGGTTGGTGGGGGGAGATCAGGCCGTCGAACGGTGAGCTGGCGGATGCGTACCGTTTTCGGCCTATGCGGCCGGCCTGGAAAGCGAGGCGGCCTGCGAGGATCGCGTGATTCATGGCGGCAGCCATCCTGATCGGGTCGCGGGCGCCGGCGATGCCGGTGTTCAGGAGGACGCCGTCGGCTCCCAACTCCATCGCGATTGCGACGTCTGAGGCTGACCCGACTCCGGCATCGACGATGACGGGGTAGTCCGCGTCGCCGTCCTTGAGGTACTCGATGCACAGGCGGATGCTGTTGTGGTTGAGGATGCCCAGGCCTGTGCCGATGGGGGCGCCGAGCGGCATGACGCTGGTTGCGCCGGCGTCTTTCAATCGTTTGCAGAGGATGGGGTCGTCGTTGGTGTAGACGAGTACGTCGAAGCCGAGGCCGACCAACTCGGTCGTCGCTTCCAGTGTGCCGATCGGATCGGGCAGCAGGGTTTTCTTGTCGGCCAACACTTCCAGTTTGACCCATTTCGCACCGGGGTTTCCAAGTCCTTCGAGAAGTTCGCGCGACAGCCTGGCTGAGCGTACGGCGTCTTTGGCGGTGAAGCAGCCGGCGGTGTTGGGCAGGATGGTGTATCGCTCGGGGTCGAGGTGTTCGATGATGTTGCCCTGTTTGGGGCGGCCGTCGGAATCGAGCACGTCGCGTCGTACGGCTACGGTGACGACTTCGCATGCGGAGGCTTCCAGTGCGGCGGACATCTGGTCGAAGTCGGCGTACTTGCCCGTGCCCACGAAGAGTCGCGAGGCAAATTCGAACCCGCTGATGCGATATGTGTCTTGCTCGATCATCTTTTCATTCCGCCTTTGCCTGCTAATTTCGTCAACCGCCGCCGACGAATGTTACGATCTCCACGGCGTCTCCGTTGCTCAACGCGGCTGACTCGAATGTTGCGCGCGGCACCAACTCTTCGTTGACCTCGACGGCTACACGCACGGGCAGCAGTTCGAACCGCCGCAGCAGGTCCGCGACGGTGTCCGCACCGGTGATTTCCTGCTCCTTGCCGTTGATGGTCAGCCGCATGATTCGGATCCCGCTTTCGTTGGGCGGATTATAGAAGTGGCGTGGGGTCGCAGCAAATGGAGCCTGGGGAAGGTGTTCGCCGTTTCGGGCGTTTTTATCTGAATCGGGAAAGTGCGCTTTTTCAACGGCGCGGGATTGCGGTATGCTGGCTGGTTGAGTTGTGGGCGTGCGTTGGCTGGTGGCGGATGCGGGCTTGATGCTTTATGGGCGGCGACTCGAAGGCGAGATGATGGAAACGCAACAAATTGAACCAACGGTTTTGACGCAGGACGAGCCGGGCGGCGATCTTTGGACGCTGAACTTCGGGCCTCAGCATCCGGCGACGCACACAACGCTGCGACTCGTTCTGGAGCTTGACGGCGAGCGGGTGATCGCGTGTACACCGCACATCGGCTACCTGCACAGCGGGTTTGAGAAACTCGGTGAGCATCTGGATTACAACCAATACGTGGTGGTGACCGATCGGATGAATTACATTTCTCCGATGGCGAACAACATCGCCTGGCATCATGCGTGCGAGGTGTTGTTCGGTATCGAGATCACGCCGCGTTGCAAGGTTCTGCGGACGATCATCGCGGAGCTGGCTCGGATTCAGGATCACCTGCTGTGCGTGGGGACGGCTGCTTTGGACCTTGGAGCGTTCACCGCGTTTTTGTACGGTTTTGCCGAGCGCGAGGAAATCTACGATCTGTTCGAGGATATTTGCGGGGCGCGATTCACGACGAGCTACACGCGCGTCGGGGGTTTGATGCAGGACATGCCCGACGATTGGCCTGCGAAAGTGAAGACGTTTTGCGAGAAGCTCCCCAAGACGTTCGAGGACATGGTTTCACTTCTGAATCGCAATCGCATTTTCGTGGAGCGGACGCGCGGTATTGGTTACATCGATCATGATGACGCGATCAACTGGGGCTTGACGGGGCCGCTGGCTCGGGCGAGCGGCGTGCGTCGTGATTTGCGCAAGGACGAGCCTTATCTGTGTTACGCCGATGACTGGGACGGCCAGGGGGCGAGCGCGGTTACGTTCAAGGTGCCGATCGCGACGGGCGGCGATGTTTATTCGCGTTACCTGCTGCGTCTTGAGGAGATGCGTCAGTCGTTGCACATTATCGATCAGCTTATCGATAATATCCCGGCTGGCCCGATCAACGTGTTGGCGGACGACAAGCAAACGCTGCCGGACAAGGGCGAAGTGTATTTCAGTATCGAGGGGCTGATTCATCACTTCGAGCAGGTGATGACCAACCGAGGCCACACACCGCCGGTGGGTGAAGCTTACGGTGCCAATGAAACCGCCAACGGTGAGTTGGGCTTCTATCTGTGCAGTCAGGGCGACCGCTATCCCTACCGGGCGCGGTGCAGGCCACCGAGCTTCATCAATTATCAGTGCTTCCCGAAGCTGGTGGTGGGTCATCAGATCAGTGATGCGGTGGCGATCCTCGGCAGCCTGAATATCATCGCGGCGGAGTTGGATCGGTAGGGAGACCGTGCATGGCGACTCTGAACAAGATCGTTCTGAAGGGGTTCAAGTCGATAAAGGACGCGTCGCTTGAGCTGCGCCCGCTGAATGTCTTGATCGGTTCGAATGGTGCGGGCAAGAGCAATCTCATCTCGTTTTTCAAGATGTTGAACGAGATGATGAGCGAGAAACTGCAATTTTTCATCGCTACTTCCGGGCGAGCGCACTCTTTTCTTCATTTCGGCCCCAAAGTTACACCGCAGATCGAATCGGAGCTTGAGTTTGATGTTGATGACGCACGTGACATCTACCGCATGCGGTTGTTTTATGGCGCAGATGACACGCTCGTTTTTGCTGAAGAAACCCTAAGCTATCACACATCAGGCCACCTAGAACCACTAGTGACTTCCCTCGGCGCGGGGCACTTTGAGACGCAAATCGGCACCGAGGCCCAAAAAGGTGAGCAACCAGCAGACGTTTTTCGTTACCTGCTTAATCATTGTCGTGTTTATCACTTTCACGACACATCGCCGACTGCTCGGATGCAGCAGAGTGGCTATGTTGGAAACAGTCGATGGTTAATGCCCGATGCGGGGAATATCGCGGCGTTTCTCTACGGGTTACGAGAAGATGGCAGGGTCGCTTATGATCGCATCGTTGGCACGATCCAACTGATCGCACCCTTCTTTGCCGATTTCGATCTTGAGCCTTCGGGCTTCAAAGACGGGGACATCATCCTCAACTGGAAGGAAAAAGGGTCGGATCAGGTATTCGGTCCGCATCAGCTTTCCGACGGCACGCTGCGGGCAATATGTTTGATTACGTTGCTGCTCCAGCCTGAAGATAATTTGCAAGGCCTCATCATTGTTGATGAGCCTGAGTTGGGTCTGCATCCGTATGCGCTCGGTGTGATTGCATCGTTGTTCAGCAAGGCCTCAAACCATGCGCAGATTTTGATCAGCACGCAATCGAGTTCGTTTCTCGACAACTTTGAGCCCGAAGATATCGTTGTGGCCGAGCGCGACGACAAGGGTACGACATTCAAGCGGCTTGAATCGCAAGCGTTGGCGGAATGGTTGGAAGAGTACAGCCTCGGCGAGACTTGGGAGAAGAACGTCATCGGCGGAGGACCGCACTGATGGTGCGGCTGCACCTCTTTGCCGAGGGTCAAACGGAACAGACTTTCGCCAGTACTGTGTTGACTCCACATTTGGCGAATTTTGGTGTTTATTTGAACAAGCCGGTGTTGATTGCGCACGCGAGGAAAAAGGGAAAAACGCATCGCGGCGGCGGGCGAAAGTACGAGCCGATGAAGAATGACATTCTTCGCCTGATGGCTCAGGACAAGAAGCCGGACGTGTTCTTTACAACCATGATCGACTTGTACGCGATCCATTCCGACTTTCCGGGACTCGACGATGCAGCGAAGTTGCAGGCTGATCCGTACAAACGGGTGGAGTTTCTGGAGAATGCGTGGAAGGCGGATGTTTCCGATGATCGTTTTATTCCGTTCATTCAGCTTCACGAATTCGAGGCGTACCTGTTGGCAGGCGTGGAAGAATTCAGCCGATTCTACATCGATGCAGCCAAGCAAATCTCGACGTTGCAGAAGATCGTTGACTCCAGGGAAAGCCCCGAGTTGATTGACGATGGGCAGCACTCGGCGCCTTCCAAGCGGATCGTTGGCGAGTTCCCGGATTACAAGGGTGCCAAGGCCTCATACGGTCCGCAAATTGCGCAGCGTATCGGGGTCAAGAGGATTCGTAGCAAGTGTCCTCATTTCGATCGTTGGATTACCGGGCTTGAGAATCTCGGAAAGGAGATCGCAGCCTGACGTTGTTGATGGTGGTTCATTTGGGGGTTCCGAAGTCGAGCGAATCGGCTGGAATTATGGACCTTCTAAACGCAAGGAGATAGGATCGTCGTAGCTCTTCAGCCTTGCGAGGTGAGATGTGTGGTGTGGCTGGGTGTAGTGCAACCTTGAGTAGGCTTTGGGCGAAACATGCCCGCCTTGGAGCCGGGCATGCCACCCGTCGTTGCGACATTGATTCGGTAATTGGGACTGGTGAATCATGGCTTGGAAAACACTCGATCGAATCGAACCTGTTTACGACAAGGACGCGCCAGCTGTTCTTTCGGAGGCGGTGCGGCGGAAAATTGAATCTTACTTTCCGCGTTACGAGACCAAGCGGGCGGTTCTTCTGCCTGCGCTGCACGTCGTGCAGGAATCGCTGGGACACGTTTCGTGGAAAGCGATGGCAGAGGTGGCGGAGATTCTGGAGATTCCGCCCTCCGACGTGCTGGATACGATATCATTCTATACGCATTTCTGGACCAAGCCGAAGGGCCGGAAGGTTATTACGGTGTGTCGCAGTATCAGTTGCGAGTTGATGGGCGGGCGCGAGATGCTCGATGCCGTCAAAGCCAAGCTCGGCGTTGGTGAGCACGAGACGACGCCGGATGGCGAATACAGTCTGGTGACCGAAGAGTGCCTGGCTGGTTGCGATCACGCTCCGTGTATGTTGATCAACGAGCGCTTGCACAAGAACGTGCGCCTCGAAGATGTCGAGAAGATACTGGCTGACCCGGGGAATGATCGGATCGACGCACAGCGGAGCGATCTGTACGATGCGCCCGACGAGCCGGTGGCCGGTCAACCCGGCGATGACGCCGCCGACGCCACATCGGACGTGGCTGAGATGAAGGCGGCTGATTGATCGTGGTCGGACGGCGGATGGGCTGCTGAAGAAGTGTGGCTTGGGTCTGCACCGGTTGCAAACCGGTGCCACACGTGATATCGAAATCACATCCCTCGATATTTTCGGTGAGCGATGCAGACCGACCTCAATTCTGCGGGCGAGAAGACGAATCATGCAGGTACGCCTACGCCCACATGGCAGGCGCACGTTGTCGGCCTGTTTCTGATTTACGTCGTGAGCTTGGCAGCGCTGTCCAGCGATGCACACATCTGGCAACCCGGGCGACTTCTCTCGCCGGATAAGAATGCGAACGTGGCTGAGGGGTTGCGACTTTATGCCACCGGCGACGTTACGCTCAGTGATCGTCTTTGGGATACGGCTGTTATCGATGGTCGCGTGGTCAACATTTTTCCGCCGTTGGTCACGATGGTTGCGTACGTGGCAGCCTGGGCGGGGTTCGAGGGGTTGCCGTTTACATGGATTGCGTTGTTGTTCGTGGTGCCGTTGCCGGGGGTGGTCTATGCGCTCTTTGCGGTATTGACGCGGCGGGTCACGTCGGCGTGTTTGCTGACGTTTGCTTTTGTGCTGGGGACATCGGAGTTCATGATTTTACAGCGTTCGCTGCAGGGCGGCGGTGTGTATCAGCTTAATCACGCCGTGTCGCAACTGGGGTTGGCGATCTTTCTCACGGATTATTTTTCGCGTCGTCGGTGGTGGCTTGGCGGAATCGGTTTCGCGATCATGACAGCGTCGCGGCTTACGATGGGTGTGTATGCTTTGCCCTACCTGTGGGCGTTGTTTCGTCGTTCGGATCGACGGGCCAACCGCTGGTGCTGCTTGGCGATGGTTGTCGGGACGGTCGCGGTTTTGGGTGCGTTCAATCGGGCGCGGACCGGTTCTGTGTGGGATGCGGGCTATCGTCAGATTTACGCGGATCGCGTTGCCGCGTCGGATCGGCTGGCTCGGGACGGGGGCGAGGCGCTTTTCGCGTTGCGTCATGTCCCGCGAAACCTCTATTGGATGAACGTCGGCCCGCCGGATTTTCAAACGAAATCCGGGCGGACGCGATGGGTCTTGCCGACGGAATCGGTGGGTATCTGGTGGACATCGCCGATTCTGCTTTTGCTTTTTCCCGAGGTTCGGCGGATTGTCCGCGACCGGAATCGTGCGACAATGCTGATCGCAGCCGGTGTGGTTTTTTCGGTTTTGATGTGTTATCACACGACCGGCTGGGCACAGCGCGGGTATAATCGGTTTTCGCTTGATTTCCTTCTGGTGTTGTTGGCGTTGATCGCACCGTGTCTGGAATTGCGGGCGGCCCGTACATTTGCAGTCGCATGTGCTTTGTGGAGCATTGTTTATTTCGTGTGGATCATTGAATGACTGGTGTGAATAGGAATTTTTGTTTCGGGCTGCATGCGCGGGGAATCGGCCCTGGCTGTTCGGCGGAAGGTTGCGCATGACACCGGCGAAAACACGCTCGCGCCTGCGAAGGGTGCTCGACCGCGCAATGCTTATGTCTGCCGGTGTTTTTGTCGCACTTGTTCTCGGTGAAATCGTCGTGCGCATCGGGGGATTCGGGCCGGATGTCCACCCTGTTTTCATCGGCCTTTTTCAACTTTCGGACGACCCACTCCTGCGATACACGCTTGTTCCGAATGCCGAATACGATCGCGCGTACATCAACACGCACGGTTTTCGCGGGTCTGATGTTTCGCGTCGCAAGAGTTCCGATACATTTCGAATCGTATGCATCGGCGACTCCATCTGTTTCGGATACGCTGTGGGGCAGCGGGAGACTTTTTCCGCACGACTTGAGCAAAGTCTCAATGCCGGTCCGGCCTCGCAGGGGCGCCGTTTCGAGGTGCTCAACTTCGGTGTTTCGGGCTACAACATTGTTCAGATTACGGAGAATTTACGCGAGCGGGTCGTTGAGTTCGACCCCGATCTGATTGTCTATGCCTATTGCCTGAACGATCCGCAGGACTTCAGTCACGAGTTTGATGCGCTCAGCATCAAGCTCAACAAAGCCGAAATGCGATTCCGGGATCACATGGTCAGTCGTGCCCGGCGGTTGTCATTGCGATCCCGGTTGTATGCGCTCGCACGCTTCGCGGTGGAATCGAGCACGCCGGAGGGAATGACCCTTCGCGGCATGCGCAAAGACCCGCAGTTTCAAAACCTGCATCGTGGGACGCACGCTGAGTATTTCACCCGGCTTCATCGTGAACCGCCGGGCCTGACGCGTCTGGAAGATGGGCTGGCTGCCATTGGTCGCATCGCTCGAGAACAAGAAGTTCCCGTCAGCCTCGCACTTTTTCCCCTGCTCGTCGATCCGGAACGCTATCCGTTCCGCGAGGTGCATGAGCAGGTTCTCGCGCTTGCCGAGAAGGAGAATCTTCACCCCATCGATCTGACGGATTCTTTCTTGTCTTTCAAGGGTGACGCATTTTGGTCCTTGGGCGTTGATCAGCTTCACCCCTCAGCCGCCGGTCATACTGTCGCCGCTATTGCGATTTTGCGCGGACTCCTGTCCCACGGACTGCTGGACGTGGCCGAAGATACCTTGGCACGACTCTCCTCCGCTCCCGAGCCTGTCGGTCCGATCGCACGGCATCTGGCGACGGAGGTTGACGATAGTTCAATCGTGCGATGAAAGGGATGACAGGTTGCGATAGAATTCGCGGCGGACCGCTGAAAGCGCTGCCATCGCCGAGACGTCTCGCTCTGAAGCGTTTTTCGACATCCAACACTATATGCGGCTGAACGTTCACGAAGATGGAATCACTCGCGAAAACACTTCGCAAACCGATACGCCTCAGCGACGGCACGCGCCGGCATTTGCGTAACCTTCTCATTCTGTATGTGTTGTTCTTTGTGCTCGCCCCTCGCCCGCTGTGGCGACCTGGGGTGCTCCTCGTGCCGAGTGAAAATCTCAACGTGGCTGAGGCGGAGGCTTGGCTTGACGGCACTATGGCTGTCCGCGACATGCAACTGGACGCGGCTGTGTATGAGGGGCAGCTTTACAATGTCTTTCCGCCGCTGGTGTCCATCCTCTCGATCCCCGTGCTGTTGATCCAGCCTGCCGGTTTTCCCTACACGCTGCTCTCGTTGTTGTTTGTGCTTCCTTTGCCGGGCTTGGCGTATGCGCTGTTTCTTCGTCGGTGCGAGAGTTCGTTCGCAGCGCTTCTGATGGCTGGCTTGTTTGTGCTGGGGACTTCGGTCCTGCCCGTCGCGTCGAAATCGGTGGCGACCGGCAACGTTTGCCGCGTCAACAACACCGTGACCCAGATCGGCCTGCTGATCTTGTTGTTGGATTTTTATGGCCGACGGCGGTGGTGGGTCGGCGGGCTGGGGCTGATGGTTTGTGGCTGGGCGCGTTGGCACATGCTGATCTATGCGGTTCCGTACATTTGGGGGCTGATTCAAAAAGCGGATCGGCGAAGTCTCCGAAATGGGATTATTCTGACGGTTGTGCTTTTTGCGTGCCCGCTGGTGTTGAACATGGCCAAGTTCGGCCATCCGCTGGATACCGGGTACGCGTACATTTACAATCAGAGGGCGGGGACGCTGGCGCAGCGGGCGTGGGAGCATGGCGTGTTTTCGCCGGTCTACGTGCCGCAAAACCTCTATTGGATGTTCCTGGGCCTGCCGAATATTTTCGTACGCGGCGGGCGATGGTTCTGGATGCACAACTCCCAGTGCAGCGGGATTTTGTGGACCACGCCGCTTCTGATCTATGCTGCGTTCGATTTCCGCAGGCTGGTGCGCCTGGCGGAGAACCGGGCGCTTATGGCGGCGATTGGTGTTGTGTTTGCGGTGACAATGCTTTACCACAATAATGGCTATGGTCAGCGCGGGTTCAACCGATTTTCGTTGGACTTCGTGCTTCCGCTGCTGGTGATGATCGCACCGCAGGTGTTGCGCGGGCGTCGTCGATACCTGACGCCCCTGCTCGTCGTGTGGAGCGTGGTTTACTTTGGCCTCATTTTGTATTGACTCGGGTTCGCCGGGTCGTGGACGGTACGCATGGGTAAGTATGAACCGGTTCTGTTGCGAAACGTCGGCGTGGCTGACTCGCGTACGCTGGCTGTCTATCAATCTCGCGGCGGGTACGCGGGTGCGAAAAAAGCGCTCACGCAGATGTCGTCCGATGATGTGATCGAGGAAGTCAAGCGTGCGAACCTTCGCGGGCGCGGTGGGGCGGGCTTTCCCGCCGGAGTGAAGTGGACGTTTCTGCCCAAAGATCGCACGCATACGTACCTGTGCGTCAACGGCGACGAGTCCGAGCCGCCGACGTTCAGCAACCGCGTGCTCATGGAGCACGACCCGCACCAGCTTATCGAGGGCGTTATCATCGCGGGCTACGCTACCAAAGCGCAGGTGGCGTATATCTACCTGCGCGTGGAGTTTCACGAACAGTTTCACCACATGCAGACGGCTGTCGACGAAGCCTACGCGGCTGGCATGTTGGGGAAAAATATTTTCGGAAGCGGCTACGATCTCGACGTCTACGTGCATCGCGGAGCCGGGGCATATGTCTGCGGCGAGGAGACGGGGCTGATCGAGTCACTGGAGGGCAAACGCGGTTGGCCTCGGATCAAACCGCCGTTCCCCGCCATCGAAGGCCTGTTTCGCAAACCGACCGTCGTCAACAACGTTGAAACGCTGTGCAATCTTCCGCACATCATCGAGCGCGGGGCGGACTGGTTTCTGGGAGTCGGCCCACAGGGCAGCAGCGGTCCCAAACTCTTTTGCGTCAGCGGTCCGGTGAAGCGCCCCGGCTGTTACGAATCGCCGATGGACATCACCTGCGAAGAATTGATCATGTCCGATAAGTTTGGCCGGGGCATGACCGACGGCGCAAAGGTTAAGGCGGTCTTTCCGGGCGGAATCAGTATGGGCGTGCTGTCGGCTGACGAGATGGGCATGAAAATGGACTTCGACGATCCGCGCAAATTCGGCCTGCTCGGGCTGGGGACGGCTGCGGCGGTCGTGGTCAACGCCGACACGGACATTCGCGAGGTGCTGCGGAATCTGGCCCGTTTTTACGCCCTCGAATCCTGCGGCCAATGTACGCAATGCAGAATGGGCACAAGCTGGATGTACCGCATTGCCCAGCGCATCGCCCTCGGTGCGGGGCGTTTGGAAGACCTCGACTTGTTCGAGGAAGTCGCGGGGCGCATGGGCATGATGCCCGGCTTGAGCATCTGCGGACTGCCCGACGGTGCGACGTTTCCGCTTCGCGGTTTGATCCAAAAATTCCGTGGGGAATTCGAAGAGCACATTCGCAACCAAGCCCCTGGCAGGGCGGACGAGTTGCTCACCGTCTTGAATTGAGATTCGCGCTCAACCGTTTTTCAGAGCCGCGACCGTAAGGGAGCGGTTGGCGTGGGTGTGCGCAATCAGGAGTAACCGTGCGCTCGGATCGTTCAACCCCGTCTCGGGCGAACCGCCACGAGAAGGAAGAGTCCGAACGAAGCCTGAAAGACGCCGATTCGAGCGTAAAATTGGATCGGTACGTCCGGCATGCCGCCCCATTTGACGGCCGCCCAGATGCCCCCCACGCTGGCCACGGTCGAGAGCAATATCAGCAAGGCTGATTGACGCAACATCGCTCGGGCGAACCTGAACCCGATGATTCCGAACAGGCTGCCCAGACCGTTCCATGCGCCGGCAGCGTACGCGATACCCAGCCAACCCAGCAGCATGCCCGGCAGAAGATTGGCGCGCATCTTGCCTTGTGCCCTGAGATCATTGAGCACCGTGGCTTGCTCCCCGGACGCTTTCTGATTAGACGGCATGAGGGCCATCATCGCCGCAAATTCATCGATGCCCTTGACCATCAGCTTGTCCGTCAGCCAAGGCCGAGCCGTATCGTGAACCCAATACGACCAACCGCCCGCGAACAGAAGGCTGGCGAATGCGATGATGCGAAGCCAATTGCGCGCACCCTTGGTCTGGGAGGCGCTGTAGATGGTAATGATCTCAATTCGACGAGCCTGTGTCATCGTCGTCGTCTTCCCCTCGAAAAAAACGCAGGAATCCCGGCGGAAGTTTATACACACCCTTCGCCGGTGGGTTGCGAGTTCGCCGGACGTCGCAACGCTGCTCAGTTCGACCCGGCAGGCCATTCCCTGGGGCCGACGCTGATGAAGAATCCGTCAGTGTCGATCGGGTACTTCTCGTAGAAATCCGCGATGGAGTCGGCTGACACCGCTTCGACGGACTCCAAGCGCTGCGCGACGGTTCGCGGTGCGCCACGGTAATCGACATCGTCCATAATCTGGACAAGGCGATGGTAGGGCGATTCCCCTTCGACCGCCAGTGTCGTACGCCGCTTGTTCTTGACCCGCTGGACCTCTTCGTCGCGTACTTTTTCCGTGCAGATGGCGTGGGCTTCTTTACGCATCGCGTCGACCAGCCTGTTCAATCCGTCGTCGTCGGCGTCCGTCTGGGCGGACAGAATGGTCAGCCCGCAGTCGTCGAAGTCAAGACGGTAGGCACCCGCGTGGGGGCTTAAACCGGTCTGCACGATGTTCCAGTAGAATCGCGAATTCGATCCGCCGAGAATCGCGGTGGCTGCCTCGGCTGAGTCGTGCATCGGATCGCTGCCGCCGGGCGCGGGGAAGTTCATCGCGATGACCTGCTGGTTAAAACGCGAGACGACCTGCGAGGCTGATCCCTTGTTGATGCTGGGCGTGACACGCTTGCGCAATTCTCCCGACGGCTTCCACGAGCCGCAGAGTTGCTCAGCTTGGCCTATGATTTGTGCGGGATTCACGTTCCCAGCCACGATGAGGATCATGTTGTCGGGTGCGTAGCGCGATTCGAAATAGGCGTGAAGCTGATCGCGCGTCAGGTTGCCGACGGTGTCATCGTAGCCAAGGACTGGCCAGCGTAGCGCGTGCCCCTCGAAGACTTTTTCGAGCACAAACTCAAACGCGACGTGCTCGAGGGAATCCTTCGACATGGCGATTTCTTCAAGAATCACCTTCTTTTCCATGGCGAATTCCTCTTCCGGAATCGCCGGTCTCATCATGTCCGCCAGAATTTCAATTTGTGCGGATATCTGATTTTGCGGCACCCAGCCAAAGTAGAACGTGCGGTCAGCGCTGGTGAATGCATTGTACATGCTGCCGAGATCGTCGAACGCGACGCTGATTTCGTGCCAATCGCGTT
>JAJRSP010000228.1 GCA_024278775.1 Planctomycetota bacterium | reverse complement strand
GGCGATTTGGTCACTGGATCAGTCAACACCGCCGCAGGCTGTTCGCGTTGGGGTGGGCCGTCTTTCTACTCGGGTGTTTGGCCGTCGTCGGGCACGGTCTGTATCACGGGTCGCTGCCGGGCTCGTCGCTCAACTTTCGGTGGCAATACTGGGCCAACTCCGCAGGGATGATCGCCGACCATCCGGTGACGGGTGTCGGTCGCGAGAACTTCGGCAATCATTATCTGGCGTACAAGTCCATCGAAAGCCCGGAGGAAGTCTCCAACCCGCACAATCTGTTCGTTCAGGTGGCTAGCGAATGGGGGCTTTTGGGGCTGGTTGGTGTGTTGATGATGGTGTGGGGACTATCGCGCGTCATGACGAAAACGGCAAGCCAGTCGCCAAGCGGCGAAGATCCGGATTCTGTAAGCGTATCATCTTCAGTTGCTTTCGGTCCGATCGGTGGTGCCGTGTTGTTGCTGATAGTGGGGGCGGTGGTGGTGAGCGGGCGGCTGGCGCTCTGCGGCTCAACCGATAGTGCCTATCTGTACTACACCGGAATGATTACCGCGCTCGCCTGGGTCACCGGTGCGATCATCTTTTTCCACGACGTGTTTTCGCATAAGACCGCTCCACAGACGTCCGACATCATCGGCACCGCCTGTTCGATCGGCGTGCTCGCATTTGGCGTTCATGAACTGGTGAACTTCGCCGTGTTCGTGCCTAGTGCCGCGACGACGTTATTCGCGTTGATCGCCGTGCGTTGCGCGGCATGTCCCTGCGACACGGACCCGGTGGCGGGTTGGAAGCGATCGCACTTGCGCCGGCTGGCCACGCCGATGGTCGCGGCGGTTGTGGTGGCGTGTGTATATTTCCTCGCCATGCGACAGCCGTTCCGGGCCGCTCGTTTCATCCGGCAGGCGGACTCCCAGGTTAATCAGCTTGCTCGCGGCTCGCTTCAGGATCAGCCAGCGTACCATTCGTACGAGATGGCCACGCAGGCCGATCCGCTTGATCCCTACGCTTGCGCCAAGTGGGTCGGCTGGTTGCGTCGGGCGTCCACCGTTTCCGAGTGGCGACCCGAGGCGCTGGCACAGGCCGAGACGGTGCTCGCCGCCGGTATCGAGCGTGATCCGTTCAACACCTCGCTACGCCGACAGCAGATGCATTTCTATCGTGAACGCGCCACGCAAACGCATCGTGATCGTGACCTCACAAAAGCGATAGAAGCGGCGGTGGCCGCACTGGAATTGTATCCGCAACACCCGCGCGGCATCGCCGACCTGGCCGACTGCCGACGCGCCGCCGGACTAGCCGACAACGATCGTACGCTGCTGGCCCTATCGCTGGAAGGGTACCGCCAGGCGTTGGCACTTGATGATCGTCGATTGGAATGGGAGCAGCTTCACCGTTTCTCGCCGTCACAAACCGCGGAGATACAGGAGAAAATCCGAGAGATCGAGCAGGCGCTGGCCAATCGCTAAAAGCACCGCTATTCGCCAAAGTGGTACGGGCGCTGCTCGCGAAACATCACCAGCCGCCGCCGCAGTTCTGAGACGAGACGAGGGTTCTTCGCCTGTAACGCGAACGTGATCGCCTTGGTGGTGACCTTCACCGCACGATCAAACTCTCCGGCTTCTGCCAGCGCCGTCGAAAGAATCAGCATGGTCGATGGGTTTTGCCCCCCCTGTGCCCGGTTGATATGGGTGGCCCAGCGAACGGCCTCGGCACCATTTCGGATCGACTCGTCCGGGTAGGTCGCCCGTAGCTCCGCGAGCATCCCCACGATATCAAGGTCATACGGGGCATGCCGGGCTCGATCAGTCAGGACGCGCACCGCAAAGTCCGGCCGCCCCGAATCCACCATCGCGTTCGCTAGCCGTAGGTAGTCGGCCGACCGTTCCGGATCAAGCCGCACCGCCAGCGTAAACATTTTGGCGGCGTTCTCGAAATCGCCCACGCGGGCCAGCACCCGACCGAAATGACTCGCCGCAATGGGATCGCGCGGGTCCAGGCGAAGCGCACGGTCGTACGACATGAGCGCATAGCGCACTTCGCCCGATTCAGCCAATGCGTCGGCATAGTTCACATGAGCAATCGAACTCCCCGGGCTGACCTCGATCCCACGCCGCCACAAGGTGAGGGGCGTATCCCAATAGCCGCACTGCCGGAAGGTCTGGTGGGATAGCCCGGCCAGCACCAGCGCCATGCCCAGCGCCACCAGGGCACGTTCGCTCCCAAATGTCTGACGGCCACGTCGCCAAGCCCAGGCCAACACGCTTGCACCGCCCAGCAGCGCAAACCCCAGACACGCCAGATAACTGTAGCGATCGGCGACGAACTGAGGTCCGCTCTGAAACACCCCGACCGTAGGAAGCAACTGAACCACGTACGCCACGAGTACGGCCAACACGATTGGGTATCGACGGCGTACCGCCAGTGCCACGCCAAACGTTCCCAAGACCATCCCGGAAGAGACCCACAGCATCGTACCGAACAGCGCCTCACGCGACGGAATGGGATACAGCGGCCCCAAGCCACTCGGCCAAAGCGATTTCCAGATATAAAACGCCACTCCGTATACCGATTGCGCCACGCGCGACGCCGCATCATGATCCGCCAGCGCGTATAGCGCGCCACCCTCGTCCTGGGCGTATACGGCGCGTATGCCCACGATGACGGCCAGAGCGAAAAAGGGAAGTTTCTCAGCGATCGCGCGGAGCAGTAGTCTCAATCGAAAACCCTTTGGGGAAGTCATTCGACCGAGCGGATAGGCATCCAACACGAGAAACACCAGGGGCAACATCACACCGGACGCCTTGGCAAGAAGCGACAGGGCAAAGCAGACCAGCGACGCCACATAGAAACCGCGCCCGCCGTTCTTGGTCTCCGTCTTGGCGTCGTCTGCGCGAACGGACGCAAAGTGAACGTACCACAACACCGAAAGCAGATAAAAAAACCCACTAAGCACGTCGCGCCGCTCGGCGATCCATGCGACGGATTCCACCCGGAGCGGATGGATCGAAAACAGCACCGCCGCCATTCCGGCCGCCATATACATCACCCGCGAACGCGACTGCGCTTCGCTCCTGGCTCGGGTCCGAAACAGCCGCAGTGCGATCAAGAAAAAGATCACCGTATTAGCCAGATGCAACACGACATTCGTCAGGTGATAGCCAAACGGGTCATTGTTTGACCAGGAAAAATCGAGTGAGTAGCTCAGCCACGTCAGCGGCTGAAAATGGCCGGCGAATGACGTGGACCACATCCAACGAAGGCTCTCCGCCGTCAACGTCCGATACTGCGTCACACCGAACAGTAAATCGTTGTCGTCCCAGTGTACGAAGTCCGCGAGCAGCGCTGGCATAAACGCCGAAAGTGTCAGCCAAACCACCACTACCGGTACGCCCAACCGCCACCTGCGCGGCACCGCGGCCACGTCGCTCGCTTCGTGAGACGATGGGTTTTGGGTGGTTGGTATTATCGGTCCGAACATCGGCCCATTCTACGGGGAGACCCACCGTGGTCCACCAACACGCCCTATAATGTCTGTCCGCACGATTGGGCGACCGTGTCAGCCCCGACGCACGGAAGATGGCACCGAACCATGAGAAAGAACCGAGCGCCACGAAATGCCGATAACCGTAGGGTGTTCGTCACCAGGTTCGACCGGAGCGAGCCGCGAAGGCACCGTAAGAAGGCAAACCGATGACAGCGCCTGAAACATTGCGACGCACGATGACCACCGGTTGGTACGGCGTTCACGCGGTGCGAAGCGCCGCCATCTTTCTGATAGGTGTCTCACTCGTCCACGCTGAGCCGTCGGTGAATCGTGCCTCACTGACCGATCCGGCCACGACGCAGGAAATCGACCGACTCGTCAAAGACCTGGGCCACGCGTCGTATGACGTGCGCGTCTTTGCCACGCATCGTCTGCTGGCGATCGGCATGCCGGCCCGCGCTCGCCTCCTCGAAGCCGAACAAAGCGACATGCCGGAAGTGGTGCTGCGGGCTAAGAAACTGCTTCTTGCCTTCAACAATCTTCTGTTCCACGGGGTTCGTGTCGAGCTGACATTCTCCAAGACGCGGATCGTTTGGGATGAACCGATTGATCTGCAGGTCACCCTGATCAATGACTCCGATTTTGACGCACAGGTCTTACTGGAAACCGACGCGACAGAGCGAGCGAAGCTGCCGCCCGAGTCACGCCAGGTGGCCGACATGCTGGATGTGGCTGAGTCGCTGCGCGTGTTCGGCCCCACGGAGCGGACCGTTGGGCTACGCGTGGACGACATCAACCTCGATCCCCACGTGGCCGAAGTCGTCCAGGTTCGTCTCGGTCATGGACCCATCGGCAAGATCGCAGCCGGGGAACGCGTGACGATTATCGTGCGCGATTTCAACCGCGGCTGGGCGCGCATGCCGCTGCTCGATGCGGGACGGTACGCCGTTCAGTTCGACTACATGCCTCGGTGGGAAGACCAAGCGCTGGCAGATGCCCAGGTTGGCCGCGTCTTGAGCAACGAAGCCTCGATCACCGTCACGAAGGCAGCGCCCGAGACCGTCTCGCGGCGTGGCGTGGAAGCGTCGCTCATCGTCGAACGCAAGGGGCGTGATCTTGTGGCCAGCCTCGTCAACCGGACTGACAAAACGCTCCTCATCAACCGTAATTTCGGTTCCGCGTCGCCTTTTTCTCACGGACGGTGGGTCTACGATCTAGACGGCAACATGCGAGAGATATCCTCGATCATGCGGCCCAACGCCTCCTGGCATGACTTTAATCCGGAGTTGCTGGTCCCGGTGGCTCCGGGAGCCACCGTCGAGCTGACACGCATCGCTCAGGCTGATCTGATAAAACGACTGGCCGCCCACGGGGCCAACGTGGACGAAACGAGGTGGGAGCTCTACTTTACGTACACCAACCTCTGTGACCGCAACTGGCAAAAACGCCAGGGCACGGCGCTGCTTGGTGCCGATAGCGCCCCGGAGTTTCTCCGAAAACTCTTGCCACGCAATATCCTCGCCGGGTGGTACACGAGCAACCGGATCCCGGTTTCCCGATCCGACTGACGGCCATGTTTGTTTGACGCCGCATGACACCGCTTTTAGAATCCGCCGCGGGTGCCCCATTCTTTGCCCCAAGGCAAAGGGTGGGGGACGAAACGGAGGCGATAATGATACGGATGGGGAACGGAGTCTTGCGACAACGGAGACCGTATTGATTCGGGTGCCGAACGGAGTCTTGCATGCGAAGTCTGTCCCCCACCCTTCGGGAGTACCCGAAGAATGGGGTACCCCACCAGCGCCAATCCGCCAAAAGGGTCTTGCACCCACGGCCATGTTTGTTTGACGCCGCATGACACCGCTTTTAGAATCCGCCGCGATGCCCGACCAGACTGAAGCCTCCCCATCGCTTGACCCCACGACGACCGTGCCCCCGCACGGAGAATCGCGGATGTCCTTCGGCGACCACTTGGATGAGCTTCGCCTCCGACTGATGCTCTCATTGGCCGGTGTGGCCGTGGCGAGTGTCGGCTGCCTGCTCGTCGGCAAGAGCATTCTCTCCATCATCTACGCACCGCTGCTCATTGTGCAACATGCCAACGGGATGACGCCCACGCTCCCGGCGCTTTCTCCCACCGCCGGCTTCACCGCGTATCTCAAGATTGGGTTTCTCTCCGGCTTGATTATCAGT
>JAJRSP010000010.1 GCA_024278775.1 Planctomycetota bacterium | reverse complement strand
CGTGCCGTCTTCGTATTTGGACAAATCCACGGTGGTCGCCGTTGCACACGCCTGCAACAGTTCCTCGTGGCTCGCCAATGGGTGCTTGGTGATATAGAAACCGAGCACGGCCTTTTCGCGCGCCAGCATCTCCGCCTCGGACCATTCCGCGTTTCCGATGAAGTGTCGAATCTCCGGGTTGGTCGAATCGCACGCCTCACCAAACAAGCCCATCTGACCACTCTTCTTATCTTTCTGCGCGTTTTGCCCGTTGGAAATCGCGCGGTCCAACACATCCACGAGTGCCTTCCGCATGGCACCGGTACGATCGAACGCCCCCGCACAAATCAGCGCCTCAATCGTGCCGTGATTCACCGCCGACAAATCCACCCGCTCGCAAAACTCAAACAAATCCGTAAACGCGCCGCACGAAGCTCGTTCCGCAGTAATCGCTTCCACCGCCTTGGAACCCACACCCTTCACAGCGCCCAGCCCAAATCGGATGCGCGCCGCGGCGGGCTGCCCCGCCTCCCCGCTGCGCTTCGCGTCCCGCTCCACCGTAAAATCCATCTCCGACGCATTGACGCACGGGGGCTCGATGGCAACCTGCATCTGCCGGCATTCTTCCTGATATTCACTCACTTTTTCCGTGCTGGACATCTCAAACGTCATGACGGCCGCCATGAACTCGACCGGATAATAGGCTTTCATCCACGCGGTCTGATACGCGACAATCGCGTACCCGGTGGAGTGCGCCTTGTTGAACGCATACCCACCGAATTTGAGAATGTCCTCAAAGACCTGGTTGGCCACGTCCCGTTTGACGCCGTTGGCCTCGCAGCCGTCCAAAAACGGACCGCGCATCGACTCGATCAGGCTGATTTTTTTCTTGCTGATCGCCTTGGCCAGTCGAAACGCCCGCTTCAGCTCGATCCCCCCGAGTCGATTCACCAGACGCGACACCTGTTCCTGATAGACCATGATGCCGTAGGTCTCGCTGAGCACTTCGGTCATGATCGGGTGCGGCGTGGTCCAGTTCTGCCCGTGTTTACGCGCGATATAATCCGGGATGTATTCCATCGGGCCGGGTCGGTACAACGCGTTGGCCGCGATCAAATCCTCGATCCGGTTCGGCTTCATGCGCATGATGACATCACGCATACCGCCGGACTCAAACTGGAACACCCCCTTCGTCTCTCCGCGTGCAAACAGCGCATACACGCGCTCATCCTTGAGATCGAGCGCCGAAAGATCAATCCTTGTTCCGCTGCCCTTCTCGGCCAACTGCCGCGCCCGCTCCAAAATGCTGAGCGTACGCAGGCCGAGAAAGTCCATCTTCAACAGCCCCACCTTCTCCACCGTCGGCCCGTCGTACTGCGTGATAATCGCATCGCCACCGGTCGCCTTGCACAACGGCAGATAATTCTCCAGCGCCTCATCCGCCACCACGACGCCGGCCGCGTGAATCCCGGAGTTTCTCGCAAGGCCTTCCAGCTTGCGCCCGATGTCGATGATCTTCTTGACGCGCGGGTCGTCCTCGTATCGCTTCTTTAGCTCCGGCTCACGTTCCAACGCCTTGTCGAGCGTCATGTTCAGCTCTGCCGGGATCAACTTGGTCAGCGCATTGGCCTCGTCAAAGCCAAGCCCCATCACGCGCGACACATCCTTCACGGCCGCCTTCGCCTTCAATGTACCAAACGTAATAATCTGAGCGACGTGGCCATACTTTTCACGAACGTAGTCGATCAGTTGCTGCCGACCGTCCTGGCAGATATCCAGGTCGATATCCGGCATCTCATCTCGATCCGGGTCCATAAAACGCTCAAAGTACAGCCCGTATCGCATCGGATCGGGCGTGGAGATGTAGAGCGCGAAGGCGATGACCGAGCTACACCCGCTGCCACGAGCGCCGACCGGAATCCCATGTTCCCGGGCGTAGTTGACGCAATCCCACACAATCAGAAAGTAACTCGCGAACCCCTTGCTGGTAATCACTTCGAGTTCGTAGTCGATGCGCTCGCGCAGCTCGTCTGTGATCTCGCCGTAACGCTCGCCCGCCCCTTTGTAAACCAACTCGCGAAGGTACGCCGCATCGGTGACCGGCTTACCCTTTTGGTCCGGCACACGATAGACCGGCGCGTGCCGCTTCGTCAGATCAAGCTCCAGGTTGCACATCTCAGCCACACGGAGCGTGTTCGAGATCGCCTCCGGATGATCCGGAAACAACCCGGCCATCTCCGCGCCCGACTTGAAATAGAACTGATCCGTGGTGAACTTGAATCGGTCCTCATCGGACACGAGCTTGCCCGTGTTGATACAGCAGAGCACGTCGTGCGCCTCGACGTCATCGTGTTCGAGGTAATGCACATCATTCGTGGCGATCAGCCCCACGCCGAGCCGGTTGGCCATGTCCACCAGCTCCTGGTTAATCAGCTTCTGTTCGTCGATCCCGTGATCCTGTAGCTCGATAAAGAACCGATCCGGACCGAAGATCTGCAAGTACTCCTTGGCCAGCTCCTCCGCCGCCCGCTGATCCTGGTTCAACAACATCTGCGGGATTTAGCCGCCGAGACAGGTGCTCGTACAGATCACACCGGCCGAGTACTCACGCAGCACTTCCTTGTCGATTCGTGGCTTGCGATAGAAGCCCTCTTTGTAGCCAATGCTCGATAGCTGGAGCAGGTTGTGGTACCCCTGAAGATTCATCGCCAAGAGCAGCAGGTGATACGCCTCCTTTTTCCCCTCGGCGGACCCGTGCGTGCGCCGATCACCACGCGCCAGGTAGGTTTCGCATCCAATAATGGGTTTGATGTCGGCGGCTCGCGCGGCCTCATAAAACTCGATCGCGCCAAACATGTTTCCATGATCGCTGATCGCCACGGCCGGCATGTCGAGTTCCTTCGCACGCTGAACGAGCGCTTTGATCCGCGTCGCCCCGTCGAGAAGGCTGTAATGGGTATGCACATGCAAATGAGCAAAGGAAGGATCAGGCATCGCGGTCTACTAACTCCAAGCGCGCCGAGGGATTCCACGGGTCTCCTCCGTGACAAACCGACGCGGGCTGACTTCTACAAGTTACGACAGACGCGGATCGTACCGACTAGACGACCAAGGTCCAAGAGAATCGCGACGAGCTTTCACGTCACCCCGTTGTCGGCGTCGCCCGCACACGACACGCCAACCCAACGGCATGCGAACAGTTACCCAACAAATGAACGACGCAGGGGACGAACCAGAAACGGTGTAACGGTCAGACAAGGGGGCCGACGCAACCAAGCATCCAAGGAAAGGGAGTTCGGAAACCGCCGGCAGAAACAGGAAGCGCAACTCACACCCGACAGAAACAACGCCGGAGAACCAGCGGGAGGGAAAACCAGGTGGAAAGAACCCTGTACCGGAGACAGCTCAGTACCGGAGACGTCGGCTGCTAACAGGTATTAACAGGCACCTGAGGAGAGACGCCGGCGCATCAGAACCACGCAGCCGAAACCCAAAGCCCCCAGCAGGACGGCCGGCGGCACCGGAACCTGGCTCACACCGACAACGCCACCGGAAGTAGACAGGTCGTCACGAGAAATACGTGACGTGTGCGGGCTATAATCACGGAGGTCCTCGTCCGAGAAAATATCACCCGCATCCCAACTTTGCCCACCATCAGTCACCGACAAGGTCAGCAACAAAGACTGCGTGGATTCGTGAGAAGGCGAACTCGGCTGTACGACACGATCCCGAGGAGCGTCGCTCGTGGCTTGAGAAGCGCCGGATCCAACAAATCCGAGACGCATCGACCCACGCGAATGATCAAAGTTGAAACCAAAATCCGCCGACCCGCCGACTGCCAACGAACCCGAACGATCCGACAACCTGTCGCGGTCGATCTTGAACGCTTGAAGCCAACCCTGTCTGCCGGCAGATGCCCCGTTCGACCGAAGCGATAGACCCGCTTGCGACTGACCCGTGAACGCCCAGCACACACCAAACATCAACACCGCGTGACTCAATCTCGGTAAACGACACATCACAGTCATCCCCAACTCAGCGACCGCCAATCCGATCCGATCTACTTCCCTGCCAACCGATCATTTGCAACCGGCAAACCGACCCACTCGTGCTCACCATCCTATCAGATCGATGCCAGGCTGGTCAACCCACTATTCGAGATAAATATCCAAAAAATCGCGCTCCGGAGGATGGTGACAACGAGAGCAATCCTTCTCGGACCTGAGACGAAGCTATAGGACTTTCGAAAGATTTTTTTCAATGTAACACCATGTTCTTCAAGGACTTGCTCGTCGACCACACGCTCCCCGTCCCCACGTTCTCCCACTTCACGTTCCGGGCTGGAGTCCCCCCGCTCACCACCCTGGACACAATAGGCTAGTGTATCGCCACACCTAAATATTCGGGTATAGGCGTTTCAGCTTAATCCGGGCATTGGCTGTCGTAAATCGCCAGTTCACCTTGGCTTGGTCGGCGTTCCGTTGAGTCTCCCAAGCAGCGACCTCTCTGGCCAGCG
>JAJRSP010000227.1 GCA_024278775.1 Planctomycetota bacterium | reverse complement strand
GAAGAAAGTTTCTAAGTTGGCGTTGGCGGCGATTCTCGCCGGTTTCGTGTTGATGTTCTCTGGTACGGCGCAGGCGCAGGATCACGGCGATGGGGCTACCGTCGCGGAGAATGCGACGTTTTTGACGACCGACGGTGCCCGGAAATTGGGTGGTGCCATTGGTGCCGGGCTGGTCATCATGGGCGGTGGGGCCGGCATCGGTCGTATCGGTGGTAGCGCGGTCGAGTCGATGGCTCGTCAGCCGGAAGCGGCCGGCAATATCAGCACGGCCATGATTATCACCGCGGCCATGATCGAGGGTGCGACGCTGTTTGCCGTCGTGGTTGGTTTGCTTGCGGTTTTATAGTGAGACGAGAGGTCGCCGGCGGCCCACTCGGGTGGGTATGTTCTTTCTCATGCCGGGTGCCTGCCTTGCGCGGGTGGCGGCCTCGGCGGCTTCGGCAGACGTGTGATTAAGGTAAGGATCGGGAACGCGTGATGACAAAAACATGGTTCACGGCTTTGGTGTTGGGGTTGGCGGCCCCTGTTCTCGCGTCCGGAGAGGGCGGCGGTGCCAGTAATCCGTTCGCGGGTGATATCGGCAACGCACTCTGGACGGTCGTGATCTTCGTGCTCGTGCTGGTGGTGCTGGGCAAATTTGCTTGGGGTCCGATCCTCGATGCGTTGCAGAAGCGTGAGCAGTTTATTCACGATTCTCTGGCCGAGGCCAAGAGTGCACGCGAGGCGGCAGAAGCCTCGATGAAGGAACACGAGGCCAAGCTGGCACAGGCGAAGGCGGAGGCCACGGCCATTGTGGACGAAGGCCGTCGTGATGCCGAGGCGGTGCGTAGCCGGATCGAGCAGGAAGCCAAGGCGGAAGCGGACAAGATGCTCGAGCGGGCCAAACGCGAAATATCGTTGGCCACCGAGTCGGCGGTGAGCGAGATTTATTCGTTGAGCGGCAAATTGGCGACGGAGGTGGCCTCTCGTGTTATCGGCAAGGAACTGAGCGGGGCGGACCACGAGCGTTTGTTGAGCGAGGCGATCAACGATTTTAAGGCGGTTCAGCAGAACTAACGGCGGTGGCCCCAAGTCATGGCAAGTGTAAGTGACAAAGAGTTGGCATTGGCGCGGGTGTATAGCCAGGCCATGATTGAGTTGTCGGCCAAGGCTGGCGATACGCAGTCGCTCGGCGAGGAGTTGGCTGATCTGTCTGCGTTTCTCGATCGCGATCCGGCGTTTGATCGGTTTTTGTCGAGCCCGACGGTGGACCCGGAGTCGCGTCGAAAGGCGTTGGAAAAGCTCTTCCGCGGTCGCTACAGCGATCTGTTTGTGGATGCGATTCAGGTGATGAACCGCAAGGATCGCCTGAGCCTGATCCGTGCAGTGGCGACGACCTATCGTGAGTTGGATGAGGCGCGGCGTGGTCGCGTTGACGTTCGGGTGCGAACGGCGATGCCGTTGACTGCTGAGTTGCGTGCGCAGTTGAAGGATGCGGCCAAGGGCCTTACCGGTAAGGAGGCGGACCTTCACGAGAGTGTGGATGAATCGCTGATCGCCGGGATGATCGTTCGCATCGGTGACGACCAGTACGACATGAGTGCCGCCACGAAAGTCAGGTCCATTCAGCGGCGGTTGAGAGCGCGTGCGTCTCGTGAAGCGATATCGGGGCGATCGTTCGTCGAAGGATCGGCGACATAGTGTCGGAAACGAGTTAGTTTGTGATGAGGCTCCGTGGGCGTTGGTGCCGTGCGGAACAAGATAAGACCGGAAGCAGACACATGAAATTCAAAGTCGATGAGATTTCGTCGGTCATCACCGAAGAGATTCAACAGTATCGAGGTGAGATTGACGTCGCCGAGGTGGGTACCGTGTTGGAGGTCGGCGACGGCATCGCCCGCGTGTACGGTTTAGCGAACGCCATGGCCGAGGAACGCGTGGAGTTTTCCAACGGGGCCTCCGGACAGGTTTTCAACCTGGAAGAGAACTCCGTGGGGGTGGTGATTCTCGGCGACTACCTGGGTATCAAAGAGGGCGATGAAGTCCGCCGCACGGGGGAGCTGTTGAGTGTTCCCGTTGGCGACAAAATGATCGGTCGTGTGGTGGACCCGCTCGGTCGCCCCCTCGATGGGCTGGGAGCAATCGAAACGCCGAATCGTCGTCCGTTGGAGATCAAAGCGCCGGGTATCGCCGAACGTCAGCCGGTGGCGGAACCGCTTCAGACCGGAATCAAAGCGATCGACAGTATGATTCCGATCGGTCGCGGCCAGCGAGAGCTCATCATCGGCGACCGGAAGACCGGCAAGACCGCCATCGCCATTGATACCATCATCAATCAAAGAGGCAAAGACGTCGTGTGCGTCTACGTAGCCATCGGCCAGAAGGAATCGACCATCGTCGGCGTGGTGGAAAAGCTACGTGAGCACGGCGCGATGGATTATACGATTGTGGTTTCCGCTTCCGCGTCAGACCCGGCCCCGCTTCAATACATCGCGCCCTACTCCGGGGCGGCGATGGCGGAATACTTCATGTATAAAGAGGGCAAGGCGACGTTGTGCGTGTATGACGACCTCAGCAAGCAGGCCCAGGCGTATCGCCAGCTATCGTTGTTGCTTCGCCGTCCGCCGGGTCGCGAGGCCTATCCGGGCGACGTATTTTACCTGCACTCTCGTTTGTTGGAGCGCAGCGTTAAGAACCGTGACGAATACGGCGTGGTGCCCACGTCGACGCCCGACGATTGCGTGGACCGGAGTGTGATTAAGAAGCACCCCGAGGGGCTCAACGCGAAGGAAGAGCATCGCCCGGACGATGCGCAGGGGTTATACCACCGGCCCGAGGGTCTGGCCCACGCGAAGGCGTGGCTGGAGTCGCTCTCGGATCGGGATCAGTTCAAGGTTCATCGTTTCCCGGATAGCGGTGGTTCGATGACGGCGTTGCCGATTATTGAAACGATGGAGGGTGAGGTGTCGGCCTACATTCCGACGAACGTGATTTCGATTACGGATGGTCAGATATACTTGGAGCCGGACTTGTTTTTCGCCGGCGTTCGCCCCGCGGTGAACGTGGGTATCAGCGTGTCGCGTGTGGGTGGTAACGCGCAGATCAAGGCCATGAAGAAGATTGCCGGTTCACTGCGGCTTGACCTTGCGTCTTTCCGAGAGCTTGAGGCGTTTGCTCAGCTCGGTACAGACCTGGATGCGGCCACGCAACGTCAGCTCGACCGTGGGCAACGCATGGTCGAGTTGTTAAAGCAGCCGCAGTATGAACCCTTCAACGTGTACGATCAGGTGATTAGTATTTCGGCCGGTTCTTTGGGCTTTTTGGATGATCTGCCGATTGCCCAGGTGGGTGCGTTTGAGCGGGGACTGCTGGCGCATGTCCGTGATGAATTCCCCGAGATCATCACCGAATTGGAGACCAAAGGTGTCCTGACCGGTGAGGCCAGCGATAAGTTGAAAAAGGTTGTGGGTGATTTTAAGACGCAGTTCGTAGCCAAGCACGGCGGTTAACGCCGGGACGAGGGCAGCGTGCGG
>JAJRSP010000226.1 GCA_024278775.1 Planctomycetota bacterium | reverse complement strand
GGTGGCAATCGAGGCATCTACGATCAGGAGGACAACGGGCTGATCACGGGGTCGGTCGGCGGTAGCGGGCTGAGCTATACCGGGTTCGACTTCGGCGGCGGTGCAGATGCCGAGGGGCTGTATCATGACCTCGCCAAGATCAAGGAGGCCACACCCGCGCCGCTGTCGTCAGGTGGTGATGATGTCCTGGATGATCCGGCGTTTCAGGACACCTTCACGCGATTTATCTTTGACCCTTCGCAAAAGGCGCGGAACAAGCCGGTTCGGGCGGACTCTTACTTGCTCATCAGTGCGGGGCCGGACTCGAGATACGGCACCGAGGACGACATCATCAACTGGACGAAATCGGACGAGTAACGAGGCGGTCTTGACCGCTGGAAAAACAAGACCACAAACCGCTATGTTCCCAACCATCGTGCCTCCCATCACCGTGCCGCCCACCCCCCTTCCCCGCTGCCAGGGAAAGGACGTGGGGAGGCGAACGTACGTTTTCTTCGAGAACACCCACCGGCTCCGTGTGGCACGTGGTTTTACGCTGATCGAGTTGCTGGTGGTCATGAGCATCATGGCGGTTCTCGCCGCTGCAGTGGTTGTCGCTACCTCTACCGTGTTGGAACAGCAGAAGATTCGCAACACCCGCACCGTGCTGCAGATCGTGGCGGATGCCGTGGAAGAGTTCAAACGCGAGCAGACGGCCAGCGGCACCATCACCAAAAACCGCGCCTACCGAAGGCGCTTCGATCTCTATCCGCCGGACGAACTCGAATGGTTCACACCCGCGCGACCCGGCGGGGGGTCTTTGGCACCGGGCGGTGCGGTGATGTTTCCCGTTCCACCGAACAGCGGCGGCTACAATGCGATGCGCTTTTATACCGACGGCACGAGCCAGGACTTCGAAGAGTTTCGTGACCAGGTGGCCATGATCGTCGCAATCGAAGAGTTGGGCGATGCCTCGGCCAGCATGCTCGATCGGCTGGATGACCGGAGTCGTAAGTCGGTGACTGATCCCGCAACGAGTCTCCCGGCGGTCTTTCTCGATCGCAACCAAGATGGTGCCTGGGATACCGGCGATCGGCAGATTCGGTATATCGTTGACGCTTGGGGCACGCCCATCAGTTATCTGGCTCAGCGAGATTATCAGGCAGCCACCGGGGCGGACACCGCCTCCAACAACCACGATAGTTGGAACGAGGCCTCCACGGAAATCATCAAGCTCAATCACGGTCAGCCAGTGGTGTTTTCCTACGGTCCCGACGGTCAGGAGCAACTCACCCAAGAGATCATGGACGGGAATGGTAACACCGCCGGTCTCGCTTCGCTTACCGGAGATTTTGAGGACGCCAATTCGCCGAATGTTCACGGGCGGGTGCAGCACATGACGAATCAGGACAATGTCTACCTTGACGTCGCGCTCCTCGATCGACTCGCCGCAGAAAGCCCGCCCGCGCCATGATCGCGCGAAGACCATCTGTTGATCGCCGTGACTGCTTCCCGGCCGGCCGGCATCGGAACGATGGACGGAGCCGGGGGCACGCCGGACGACGTACGGACCGGGGCTTTACGCTGGTCGAGATGATGGTGGTGGTGGCTATCGTCTTGATCCTGGTCGCCGTGGGGACGCCGGCCGTCCAGAGCATGTGGGCGAACCAGCGACGAATCGACACGCTGAACACCATCCAGGGGATGTTGACCACGACGCGGGCCAAGGCGATTCAGAGCGGCGAAGGCGAACTTGGTTTGTTCTTCTTTCTTGACTCCAAAGGGGTACAACGTATCGCCTCGATTCGCCGGGCCACGACCAGCGGTGTGCGCACCCTGCTCGAAGAAAACGGCTACAACGTGCCGGCTGCACTGACGGACCCGACACAAATACAGAACTACGAGTTGGCGTTGCGGGACGTGTTCGAGGTGACGTCGGATCGCATCTATACGATCCCTGCGCCCTCGCGTGTTGTTCCGAGGTACGTGGTAGAGAATAGCGCCAACCGACCGGGTGCCGACGTGTGGCAATTGTTCAGTGATGAAGAACTGGCCAACGAAAAGATGTTGGACCAGCCATTGGACGTCGGCATTGACAACAACCAGCGCCACAGAAACTTCTTCACGATTATCTTCACTGCCGGTGGTGAAGTGCTTCCGGGGCGTAGCGTGCTGATTCTTGACGCGGACACACTCCACAGCGATCCTCCCCGGGGCGACGTCACCGGGTTGGCCGTGGGTTACAATGCCAGCGCGGACACTGCGACGGTCGATCGGTACTTCGTCAAGAACGACTCCGTCCTGGGCGTGCCGATCGACGCCACTTCCAGCTCCGGCTTGGCGATCCCGTTTTTGGTGAATGACGCAGACAGCACCACTACCGCGATCAATTTCCCCTCGGTTGACGGACTCCTGGTGTATGACGATTCCTTAATCAGGGATTTGGACGACCCCGCAGACAAGCGAGCCGCACTGCTGCAAGCGGCGTTGCCCGTATATATCAACCGCCTCACCGGTGCCATCGTACAGGGCCCGGTGGGGGAGGTGCCTGAGACACCATGACACACGCACCACGCCAGCCCCACTGCCGGACGCACGGGGGAGCCGTGCGCCGCGCCGCCTTCTCGCTGGTGGAACTGATGATGGCGATTGTGATCCTCGGGCTTGGCTTGGTCATGGTGGCCACCATGTTCCCCGTGGCGTGGGGTCGCGCGAGAGACCTCGGTGAGTTTACGCAGCAGCGTTCGATCACGCCGGTGGCTGATAATCTGGCGAGGATGCTGTTGCACTCCCCCGGTCCGTTTGTCCCGACCCAGCCAAGCAACGTGGGCGTCAGCTTTGCGGGCGACCTGATCTACAGTACGCAGATGAACGCTGCGCTGGCCAATGTGGCAAACTGGCCGAGCGATACCTGGGTCCACGCCCTCAACATGGAAAACATCCGTGTGGAGGATCCGGCGTTCGTGGCGGAGGACCCGTGGCTGTTGGAGCAGGCGTTGAACCTCAGTAATCCGGGTCTCAATCTGAACCAGGGTGTGATCGGCTCGTCGTACTACAATCCGCAGGTTCGGGCGTATCAGCGACTTCACCCGCCGTTGCCTCAGCGCCGCAACATCGAGGAACACATCCCGCGTCTCAACCCGACCGATGTCACCGCCAATTTTGTGGATAATGACGACAACTGGGACGACCGGGTTGCATCGCGCCGGTTTGTCTGGGCGGTTCTCCATCAGCAGAAAAAACAGTTAGCGGCCACAACGCAGGATGCCGCTTCCGTGCGTGTGTTCGACATGTATTATGTCACCCTTCGCCGACCGCAGCCGACCAACCGATACGCGAGACAAGACAACGCGCCCACCAATCTGCCGAACCCCTACGATATCACGCCGCCGCCGGTCGTACCGGAGGCGATGGAGCCGAGCGAGGACGTGATGTTGCCCGTAGCGTGGCGTGTTCAGGTGGAGTTTCCCGCGACGATCGTCCGCCAATTCAACGCCGGGGTGAACACGGCCACCAACATCCCTACCGTGGTGCAGGTTCCTCCGGAGGGATTCAGCGGCTCGGATGCGGCCAAGCGGATGTTGGTCACTATGTTTCCACGCGGGACGATTTTCATCGACGAGATCACGGGGCAGGTGTACCGAGTCACGCGGGCGCGTGTGTTGGAACCGCTGGGTGACAAGACGTTCCTCACGCTGGATCGGGAGGTCTTTTTCGAAGATCTCGATCTACCCGCGAACGATCCCCGCTGCGCCGGTGTCTGCGCACCGGGGGTGCTTGAACCGGAGGAGCGGGTGCGTACGGTCTGGGTCTATCCGCCGCCCGTCCAGGAACGAGAAGCCGGAGACACCTACCCCGTCTTTGCCGGAAGCACGCCCGTGGTGGATATCGAAGTCCAGACCATTACCGTCACGCCCGACTGATCGGGCGGCGCATCAGGTTGCCGGGCCGGAGATTCTCGGACCGTGATGTTCTGCTTTTTTACGGGAAACGCACTTCCCAACCCTTTACCGACACCTACAGGACGCGATAATCGTGGCACGAGGTGGGAGGTTTCACTGCCGGCGCGGTCTCCACGCGGATCGAACTGCCACACGGATCGGACGAGCTGATGCATAAGTGCTTTCGAGACAACAGCATACGGGGTGTTGCCAGACCAAAGCGGCGGGCGTTTTCGCTTGCTGAGATGGTCGTGGCGATGGGTATTCTCGTGCTTATGCTGGCGCTGGTCGGTCAGGTGTTTAGCCTGACGGTGAAATCGACCGGCCAGGCGACGGCTCTGGTTCACCTTAACCAGGCGCTTCGTGCCTTTGAGGAGACGGTCCGGGCGGACCTTCGCGGCGTGTATCCCGGTCGGTCGGTTATGGTCATTCAGGGCAATACGGTTGACGCCTTTTGGACTGCGGAGGATGCCGAAGCCGGCGGAGGCGGCTTGCCCAGTGCCGGCTATCCCCACCCGGCCGATCCTGAACGAGACGCGGCGACGGCCGCGGGTACGGCCGTGGTTGACGCCACCGGCGTAGCCATTCGGACGCTGCCGCGTGCGGACATACTGATGATGTTCACCAACCGCAAGGGTCGCAGCTTCCGCGATCCGGAGATTCAATCGAATCTTCAACAGGTGGTGTATGGTCACGCCGAATCGGGGGAGTATGTCGTGGACCCCAACGCCGGTGCGGCGACTCCGTTTGTGTTTGAGAATGCCATCGTGGGGGCGGGCATGTTCCCGTCGGACGCGAGCGGTACGCCGGCCGCCCCGTTCCCCGCGCAGCAGTGGCATCTGGCGCGCCGCAGCATACAGCTTATCTCTTCCCAGGCACCGGACCTCACCGCGAGCGGCAAAGCGTTGGACTGGGTGACCGATCTTTTTCAGAACGCCCGGGGACCCTTCCTCGGAGATCCGCGGCTTCTGGAAGGGGTCATCGACGTCGTCGTCAATTTTGATTACGAGTCGCTCGTGAATTACGATACGATGGACCCGGGGAACACCACCATCAAAGATCCGAGTATTCAAAACTGGCATCTGCCGTGGGTGATGGGACGCCGTGGCGATCATGCGGCGCAGTCGCCGTTTCAACGATCGATGCTTGATATGACGCCGCCGCCGCTCTACGCGGACCGGCTCGGACATTACATGCTGCCGAACTGCGCGTCGTTTAAGGTGGAGTGGTCGCTCAATCCGCGGAGCGATTTCGTATCGGGACGGCTCAGCGGTATCCGCGAGATTCTTTGGATTGACCCGGGACAGACGGCCGACCCCGTGGGCAGGCCCGACCCCGCGTTGGATGATCCGCTCCACACGTTGCAGGCGAAAATGGACGCGTTGCCGCCCAGTCCTCCGCCGAACCCGCCCGGGCCGAAGGAAAAACTGGCGCTATTGCTGCACGAGCCGAAGATCCACGCGGATGGATCGCGTTACTCGCTGGTCAATCGGTTTCGTAGCGATCAGACGTCCCTGCCTACGACGAACACGATTTCGGATCCTTGGATGCCGTTATCGACGGTGTTCCATGATTCGAGCGATCATCGGGCCAACACGCATGTGTTCACGGCCACCAGACGGGTGAGCGATTTGTACGGCGCGCTGGTGGAACCGCCCGATTATGTGCCGGATGATGTGTTTCCCACCGCGCTGCGTATTACGGTGGACGTGTACGATCCGCAGCAGCGGCTCGATCGGCCCATGCGACACGTCATCATTGCGACGGTGGGGGGATAGCACGAGGAGGTCCGGGTGCCCAAGGGTTTGAGCCACGAAGGACGTGATTCGGGATCGATTCGAGTTCCCCACCTCTGAAGGGGTGGGCGACCCGTGAAGGGTGGGGTAGCCATTCGGGAGTCGGACGGCCCCGAAAGTTGGATGGAATGTGGCGGGAGTTTTCTCCAAGCCGCGACGTGAATGAGAGTGAGACGCCATAGGAACGTTATGAGTTTGAATGCACCAGATCATCTTCACGCAGACGGCGCACGGGCCGGTAGCCGCGTCGTGCGCCGCCGCGGCTCGGTGATGATTCTGATCATCACGCTGCTGAGTATCTTGTTTGTCATTGGCGTGGCGTTTCTGGCGACGATGAACTTCGAGGCGGAGATGATCGTCGCGGAGCGGGCCATCGGGCGGACGCGGGAAAGTGTGCGGAGTGCTGAGTCCGCGGTCGATAGGTTAATGCAAGAGGCGCTCATCGGTGGATCGGATTCGTCGCTGGCGGGTGCCGTGGTGTCATCTACGGTGACCGGCGTTGTGGTCGACCTTCCCGGTGTTCATAGTCTGGCCGCCCCGATCGAGCCGTATCGCGTATACAACGCGGCCGGCACCCAAAGCGAGTTTCGCTACCGTTGGTACACGGACACCGAATGGGCGATGACCGGCAAACACGCGATCGAACAGCCGACAAACCCCGCAATCCCCTGCCAGGGCGGTGCCAATCAGGGTACCTACCGTGGCTGCGAGATTCTCGCGTCCGGCTTTTCCTTCAGCACGGGTGATCCCGCCATCAGCGGCGACCCCGGAAACGGTCAGCTTCCGTACGAAATGTTCGAGGGAGACTACGTGGCCCCGGTGGATGTGGACGGCGACGGACTTCGTGATTCCTTTCAGGTGAACATCAAGCACCTGGGTTTCTCTCGCGAGCAGCAGGTGGCTTTGTCGGTTGCCGTCAACGAACCGGGTCAGGTTCGTGACGATGTTTTTCTCGGGCTTCGTGTGATTCCGCACGGCGGCATGGTGAACCTCAACGAGGCGCACCCCCGGCTGATCGAAACGGTGTTTGATCTTAGGTTTGATGATTGGCCACAAAACGGAAACCCGCCGGACCCGGCGCTGGATTTCTTCGTCCATACGCCGACACAGACGCAGTCTGACAGTTCGTTTGTGCCGCAGGTGTTCTATCCTCCGGCGTTGGATGAAGCTCCATTGAGGCGTCGTGGGTTCCTGCCGCCGAGATTGACGATCGCGTCCCGTCTGCACGGTGATCGGTTTGCTCGCAACGCGTCCGCTCCGGCCGTGTTCTTTACGTCCGACATACAACGGCTCTTCCCGCCGGACACGTCCCGCGACGGTATCCGGTTCTGGCCTGTCCGGTACGATGAAATGTCCACGGTTTATGACGGGATTCCCCTTTTCGATCTGCGGATGGACCCGCTTCTGACTGATCAGCCACCGGTTAAGGATCCTCCCGAATATGACCGGCGGCATCTGGTTACGACCACGAGCCACGATGATCTGCTTTCTCGCGGGGCGAAAACGGTGTCGTACGACAACAACGGCACGAAGCAAGTGCTTGATTTTCGTGAGGCGATGTTGGCGGCGAACTTCCGCGCGTGGTACGACAGCGGCGGTAATTGTTCTTCCGGCCTGTTACCGTTTGAGTACGCGGACTATCCGCAGTCCATCGCCAATCCGCAGACGTCCGCGGCACCGAACGGCTGCTGCCCGGGCGATCCCGCGTGTGAGCTTGATTTTCGTAAGGGACGGCTGCAGCTCAGTCTCTCCTGGCTGGACACCGCGTTTAGCAACGACGGCGACGCAGACAATGACGCGATCACCAAGGAGCAACGTAACGCACTGATCTACGACACCTTCGCGATGATGATCGCCAATGTGGTGGGCCCGTATTGGGACACGCCGGTGACGTGTCAATACGTTCTTAACAGCGCACCGGTACAGCCGTCTGGACAGCCCTGCCCGAGCGGCACGTTCTGCCGTTTTCCGAGTAATGTCTCACCGAGTCCGGGTGCTCTGGGTTACTGCGCGTCCACGGCACCTTATTGGTACACGCCGCCGAGTTGTAATAGCACGGCCGAGTGCGGTCCGGGTCCGTATATCTGCGCGGGCAATACCTGCGTGGATGCGCAGATCGCGGGGGCGCGTCAGCCTGCAGGACAACCGGCCATACCGGTCCAGATGCCTCGCCCCCTGGCGTTGATCTCACGGGCGGCGGCCGAGCTGACGGCCAACATGATTGACTACGTCGATGGTGTGTCCGGCACTAACAACGCCATCACCGACCCGGACGAGGTGCCGACGCGCATCGCGCTGCGGTCGTTTGACTTCTCGACGGTGAATGACAACGCCAACCCCACTTCGGCCGGACAGGAACTGCTCGATGCCAACGGCAACCCGATCTATGTGTACGGCGTAGAGCGGCAGCCCTACATCACGGAAGTCACGACGTTCCTAAACCCGGCCACAGACATGGACGTGACCTCCTGGGCGGTGGAGCTGTACAACCCCTATCCGGCACCGATTCCGGGGATGTCCGGCGGCGATTCGCGATTCTGGATTTTCGTGGGAACGGATCCTACGATGGCCGTCCGAATTCCGATCAATCGAAACCTTCCGGCCGCGGGAGACAACCTATCCGGAGGGGGTGTCAGTAACGGGTTTACTGTGCTGTATAATGGTGCGGAGGCGGACCTCACCCAGGGAGCTTCCCCTCCCGGTGGAAACTTTGTGGACCTCTCCGCCGCGAAGCCGAAGCTCAAGTTCGCCAGCGGGGACACCATCTGGCTGGTACGGAGCGTGGTTTATCCGGAGCAGGGAAACGCCACTCCTCCGCCCACTTGGATCGTCGTGGATCAGATGAAGGTTGGGGGTTCCGGCACATCGGGGATCGGGAAGAACCGGACCGACCTGGAGGCAATGATCAGCGGGTTTGATTCCGCCAATCCTGCGTTGTATACGATTCAGCGTGTTGTTACCGATTCGCCTGGGAACCCGAGCCTCCACTGGACGGCCTCCATACCGGACGAGGCGGAAGGCGGGCAAACGATTCAGACGCTCGGCACGTTTAACAACCGTTCGAACAACAACTTGCACCCGGTGGAGGTGCGGCCGTTGAATATCGACTCGGCCATGACGGTAGACGGCGTGTCGGACAAATTTGCGTTGTTCGATTCTCGGTCGTTAACGCCACAGGTCGCGTTCCCGACAACGGGTATGATGCTCATGTTGACGCGGCACGCGAATCATGCGGATACTGATTACCATTCTTACAGCTCGGCTGGCTACACGGCTCTGTCGTTCACGCGGCGGCTCGTTGAGGAGACGAAATGGTATGAAATCTTCTTTAACAATACCACCGGTCAATACGAACCGACTTTGGTGACCGTGAAGGAGCACGACCAGATTGATAATGGTCGGATGCCGGTGTTCGACATCGGTTCGCAAGTTTCGCTTCCGGGTGGCGGAGGTGCTACCGTGCTGCGTTCGGCGCATCATCTGTCACCGGAGTTCACCGCGCCGCGCACACCGGGCGGTGCGGCCATGTTGCCTTGGGGGCAGTTTGTGTTTGATTATTTCACGGCGCTGCCGCTGTCGAACCCCGGACCCTACCGTGTGGGTAATAATGAGATTGATCGTTGGCAGGCGGCCCGACCTCGGGTGGATATGAACGGGCTTCGCGTTCACGGACGGATCGATCTGAACGCGGCCCCGTGGAAGGTGATAAGCGGTGTGCCGTACGCGCCGCTTGCTCTTCTTCCCGACATCTACCAGAACCGCATGATGGCCACACTGATGGGATCGGTACCGCCCGGCATCTCCAACCCCGAGCTTAAAGCGGGAATCCTCCGAAGTCATACGGGGCAGGGTATCGTTGGGTATCGTGAGGCGCGCCAGTTCAATGGGATTGATAGCAATGGAAACCAGGAGTCTTCCGGCGACTATGGCGACGGCGACTTGACACTCGGTACTATCGGTTGGCGTGGATGGAACATGAACCCGACGACCACCGGCGCACCGGCCGCGCGACGCGGGACGGGTTTTCTGACCGTGGGCGAGTTGGCCAATGTGCGTCATCCTCAGCCATCCTCCGCGGTCGGTGGGTTCGTCGATGATTTTCGTATGGATCGCGGTACGATCTTCCTCGCTCCGAATAATAGCGATTATGTCAATGCGGTGGCCGGTCTGGCGGCGCTGTCGGATTGGGTGACGGTGAAGTCGCACGTGTTTACGGTGTATGGTGCGATTCGGGGAGCGCCGGCGGCCGTGGATGAGGCCACGCAAAACGGGAACCTGTCGATGAACCCGGTGCTGCGGCAGCAGCAGCTCAGAGAGATCGACGAACGGGCGATTCGCTTTCAGGAGACGTTGGATCGGCTGCCGATCCTGCTGGGCGAGCCCGCCCCCACGCGGATTGGCGGTGGTACGTTATCGGCGTATTCCGACTCTTCTACGGATTGACGCGTGGAGATGAGAAGAAATATCGAGCAGAAAGCGTCCGGTAAAGTCGAGAACCGGTTGGTAACATCTGCCTGATGCCGTTACAATGGTGGCTGAGTGAAATGGGGGGGAGCCGTGATAGGGGGCACCGTTAGGGGTAACGGGGCACTCGAACCGGGCCGGTTGGTCCAACGTCATCACCCTTCCTACAACTGATCCGGAGAGATGAGACGATGCGTAGCTATTGGTCTGGATGCCGTTCCGTAATTCTAGTGCTGGGTGCTTTATCGACCTGTGCCGCGTACAGCCGCGTCGCGTCGGGCCAAGAGGCTCGACTCACAGACACACGGGTCGATGCGGTCACCGTTACCACCGGGGAGGTGGTCCCGGTTGATGCCGGCGGTGTAGCTGCCGCTGGGGCTGCGTGTGAGGTGGTGGGTGACTGGACACTCGTCCCGCCGCTGAGCGGGAGCCGCCGCTTTCGCGGCAACGTGTTCACGATGAGCACAGACGCCCACCTCGTTGAAATCGGCGCGGAGTTGCTGATCGCTGACGGTACGATTGCGGATGTGGAGTTCGGAGTCTATATCAAAGATGCGACCGGGTCTTGGGTTCAGGTGTTGACCAACCCCGTGATTCAATCCTTCACTGGTACGGGCACACGTTCGTTCTATCGCTCGGGGGTGTTTGACCCGCCGGTGCTGCTTGCGGCCGGAGCTCAGTACGCTATTGGTTTCGGCTGGGGTTCACAGACCGTAAGCTTCAACCAAGACCTTGCGTCGTATCCCCGGGCGTTTGCACTGGGCACGATCGACGGACGCGTCGGACGAAACAACACGTCGCTCCCACTTCCGAGTGAGTTTTTCTCGTTGTCGATCAACGGCAACGCGTATTCGATGGAACTTTGCGTTACCGGGGCGTGTTGTGTGGCCGGTAGCTGTGTCGACACGACCGAGGCGGACTGTCTGGGTCGGGGTGGAGAGTTTAGCGCGGCCGGTGTCGCCTGCAGCGCGGTGGTCCCCTGCCCGTTTACACGGGGTGCCTGCTGTCTGGCTGATGGTACCTGCGGGTTCCTCAATCAGTTTGCCTGTGAGGGTTTGGGCGGATCATGGAACGAGAGCGTGATGTGCAATGACCCGATCGAACCCTGTGCGCCGCGTGGTGGTTGCTGCTTGGCCGATGAAAGTTGTCTGGACAATGTGACCAGGACCGTGTGCGCCGCGGCTTCGGGAACGTACCGCGGAGACGGTGTGGCCTGTGACGCGTTTCCGCCCTGTACGGCCGGCGCGTGCTGTACGGGGCCGTCGTGCCTCCTGGTGCTTACGAGATTCGACTGTGATCTGGCCGGGGGTACGTTCGGCGGGGCCGGTTCCAGTTGCGACGCCAGCCCCTGTGCGGCCACCGGCGCGTGCTGTCTGAATGATGTCTGTAGCAACGTGTCTGCGTCGGAGTGCGTGTCACTAAGTGGCATCTATCGCGGTGACGGCACCGACTGCGCGGCGCTGCCCATCGCCTGTGGCAAGGGAGCGTGCTGTGTGCCGGGCGCAGGCTGCCAGGATGCCAACGGCGCAGGAGTGTCACAAACATTCTGCACCAATCGACTTTTGGGTAGCTTCAGCAGCGGCGCTTCGTGCGACACGGTCGAACCGAGATGCCCGGGTACCTGTTGTGCCTTCGGGATGGACTTCTGCATCGACAACTTGCCTCCCACCGAATGCGTGACCAAGGCGACAGGATTCTTCATTGGCTACACCACGGTGTGCGACACCAGTCAAAATGCGCCGGTCAATGTATGCCTTGGACTCGTGAACTCGGGTTCATGTTGCGTGGGCGATGGACTCTGCGTTGAGGTAGACAGCGCAGCTACCTGTACGAATGACCTACACGGTACCTATACGGCGGGGGCCTCTTGTACTCCCGGTGCCTGCGCCGTCGTGCCGACGGGGGCCTGCTGCGATCGGACGGCGCTCACCTGTGGAGACGGTGTAGTACAAGCCAATTGCACTGGCGAGTGGACCGAAGGCTCAGCGTGTGCCGACCTTTCGCCTCTTTGTGAGCCGCGTGGGGCTTGTTGTGAATCCACGGGCGGGCGTTGTACCAACAGTACGGTCCAACAACTTTGCATCGATACCGGCGGCACCTGGACCCAGGGCACGCTGTGCAGCGATTTGACCGTGCCGTGTGCGCCGGTCGGTGCCTGTTGCGAAAACAACGGGGCCACTTGCTCGGTCACAAGCGAGGCGCGATGCCTGGCCGTAAGTGGCGTGTATCGTGGCGACACGACAACCTGCCAGGACGCCTTGGCATGCAACCTCGGCGCTTGCTGCCAGCGAGACGGCGCATGCGTCGACAACGTGTTGGATACGGAATGTATGGCTGTCCCCGGTGCCCCGTCGCCGGACTTCTTTGCAGGACGGCTGTGTCAGGATGTGTGCGTCGCGCGCGGGGCCTGCTGCGTGGCCAACGACTGTCGTATCACCACGCGGACGGAATGTGTAACCGCCGGTGGTGTGTATAGTGGTGAGGGCACGGATTGCACGGCGGACTTCTGCGTGGTCGGTGCGTGTTGCACAACACAGGTGGGCAACGCCTGCCAGCAACTCACGCGGCAAGATTGCGAGAATCAATTCGATGTCTATCTCGGTCCCAATGGTGACTGCGGTGTGCCGGGCGTGTGTGATCGCGGGTCGTGCTGTAGCGCGGATGGCACGTGCTTCGATGGTACGGTCCGGTCGGCCTGTGCCAACCCGGATGACTTCACCGTAGGCGGATTCTGCGGAAACTGTCTCGCGAAGGGTGCGTGCTGTTTGCCACTTGGTGGTTGCCAGGTGACGGATCGATTTGATTGTCTTAACCGGGGCGGGGAATACTCGGGTGATGCCACGGCGTGCGAGCCAAACGATCTATGCAGCAACGGGGCGTGTTGTTTCCAAGACGCCACCTGCACGGTCGACACGCGTCAGGGCTGCGAGCCGGCCGGCGGTGTTTTCGTCGGAGCGGATACGACCTGTGGTGGGATGAATATCTGCGTTGGCGTCGGCGGCTGTTGTCGGTCCGATGGGACTTGCGACGCGAACGTCACCGCGATCATGTGCCACGACACAAATGGCGTCTTCCTCGGCGTGGGATCAGACTGTGCCGACGCTGCGGCCTGCACCGCTCGCGGCGCTTGCTGTGACGAAAGCAGCGGCAATTGCCTCAACGGCGTATTACAGGCGGAGTGCGGTGCCGGCGTGTGGTCGATCGGGGCACTGTGTACAGAAATCACTTGCGAACCACCGGGGGCGTGCTGCGATCCGAACAACCGAACGTGTACCGACGGTGTGATCGAGGCCGACTGTACTGGTATGGACACCACATGGACCGCGCTCACGGTGTGCAGCCAACTGAACCCGCCCTGCGTGCCGGCTCCGACGGGCTCGTGCTGTAACAACACCACCTATGTGTGCAACGACGGGGTCGTGGCGCTCTACTGCAGCGGCGCGGATGAATCCTGGACCGAGGGTGTTAGCTGCCGGAATCTCGACCCGGCGTGTGCCGCGGTTGAAACCGGGGCCTGCTGTGAGGCCGGATCATGCGCGATACGGACGCCCGCCGATTGTGCCGCGAACAACGGCATCTATCGGGGTGCCGATACCGTGTGTGATGGAGGCTGTGACCTCGGCGCGTGCTGCCAGTTGGGTGGCACCTGCGCGGACAACGTCCTGCGGGTTGACTGTACTCAGGTCGATGAGACGTTCACTCTCGGCGCGACCTGTGCCCAGGTGCCCTGCCCGGTGAGCGGTGCCTGCTGCCTGCCCGTATGTTCTCCTTCCACGGAAGCCAACTGCCAATTGACCGGCGGCGATTTTGACTCGGGCGTGTGCTGCCAAGCTTCGGTGTGCTCCGTGGGGACACCGGAGGCGTGCATCGCACTCGGAGGGGCCTATGGTGGCAACGGGTCGACATGTGACGCCGGTTTCTGTGCGGCCGGCGCGTGCTGCACCGGTAACTCCGGTTGTACCAAACTATCCGGGCCGGAGTGCGAGGCGAACGGCGACATTTTCCAAGGTGGCGGATCGAGGTGCGATAGCGGCGTGTGCGCCGGTTGCTGCTGTGACATCAACGGAGTGGCAGTGAACCGCGTGCCAGCTTCGGAATGTAGCAACCCCGGCGATCGTTTTGAGATCATCTCCTTCTGCTCCGACCTCACGCCGCCCTGCCGGCCTCGCGGTGCCTGCTGCCTGCCGGACGGCCCCGACCCCTGCCGGGTTCTGTCGGAGGTTGACTGCAACGATTTTGCCGGTGCCACCTATGCGGGCGACGGTACACTGTGCGAGGCGGGCAACCTCTGCGAGGTGGGTGCCTGTTGCACCGGTGAGTCGTGTACCGAAAGTAGCCGACTGGATTGTGCCAACGGTACCTACCTGGGTGCGGCTACGACATGCTCACCGATCGACATCTGTTCGGTTGGCGGGTGCTGCCTGGCGGATGACTCCTGCCACGATCTGCCCCGGCACGAATGCGACGGCGTGTTCCTGGGTGCGGCTGCGTTCTGCGAACCTGGTGCGTGCAACCTTTGTGATCCGAGCATCGTCTCCAGCCATCCCGCTTCTTGTTTGGTGGACGCAAGGTATCCACATGCGGAGAATGACGCGGCGACCCTGCTTGGTTGGGATTCTCTCGCGCTCACACTGTCGTGCGATCCCGGCTCGATCGCGATCGGCGATTTCCTCGTCACGGTATCTCCCAATGACGTAACCGCGCCGAGTATTGTTGGTGCCGTGCTCGATATGACCACCGTGACGATCACGCTCGACTCGGTGATACCGGCCGGTCATTGGACCTGCATC
>JAJRSP010000225.1 GCA_024278775.1 Planctomycetota bacterium | reverse complement strand
GCGCACTCCAGCGCTGCATGCAAATCCCGACGACCGACGACGACCCCGACGACCCGTGTCATCCCTTCGACATGGACCGCGACGCAGATGTGGACCTGAATGACATGACGCTCTTCCAAGCCGCCATCGGCTCAAAACCCTGACACCAACCGCCGCCGCGGTCGAGCTTGCCGAGCCGGTCTTTTCCATGGGCGATCACGATCGTCGCAACTGGCGGAACCGTTCGAGGTATTCCCCCATTTTCACTTCGTGCCCGCGATCGGTCGGGGTGTAAAACGTTGCGTCAACGCCGAGGTAATCCTGGTCAACCATGCCGCCTGGCGCGTTGTGTGGATATAGGTAATCCTTGCCGTGGCCCAGTTGCTTGGCCCCTTGATAATGGGCGTCGCGGAGGTGTTTCGGAACCGGGATCGTGCGGTTGGTTCGAACAGCCTCACGGGCCGCACCGATCGCGAGCGTGGCTGAATTGGATTTCGGAGCACAGGCCAGATAGATAACAGCTTGCGCCAAAGGAAGTTGGCACTCCGGCAGCCCGACAAACTGCGTCGCGTCCGCCGCCGCCTGAGCCAAAACCAAACCCATCGGATCGGCATTGCCGATATCTTCCGCGGCTGCGATGACGATCCGCCGGGCGAGGAATCGCGGGTCTTCGCCGGCCTCTAACATTCGTGCCAGCCAGTAGATAGCGGCATCGGGGTCGCTGCCGCGCATGCTTTTGATCAACGCGCTGGCTGCGTCGTAGTGATCGTCGCCCGTGCCGTCATATTGGATAACCTTTTGCTGAATTGACTCAGCCGCAATTTCGGGCGTGATGACGCAGTTTGCCTGATCGGATTCGCTCAACAAACTCAAAGCCGCGATTTCCAGCGCACTGAGCGCCCGGCGAGCGTCGCCGTCGCAGACGGTGGCCAGATGGCGAAGGGCCGCCGGTTCGATTGTGACTTTATGACGCCCCAGACCGCGTTCGACGTCGTTCAGGGCGCGCGTCAGCAGTTCCTCGATGTGCTCGATGGTCAGCGGTTCGAGCTTGAAAACCTGACTGCGGGACAGTAACGGGGTATTGACGGCGAAAAACGGGTTTTCCGTGGTGGCTGCCAAGAGGATGACGATGCCGTTTTCGACATCCCCGAGCAACACGTCCTGCTGGGCGCGGTTGAAGCGGTGCAGCTCATCGACGAACAGGACCGTTCGCCGGCCTTCGGTTTCGAGTCGAACGCGGGCGGCTGCCAGAATTTCGCGGATTTCCTTTACGCCGACAGCGGCTGCGTTGACCTCGTCGAAATGGGCTTTGGTGTGCCGGGCGATCAGGTGTGCCAGCGTGGTTTTTCCCGTTCCGGGTGGGCCGTAGAAAACTGCGCTGGTCAGACGGTCCACCTCCAGCATGCGTCGGAGCAGCTTGCCCGGGCCTATGAAATGCTCCTGCCCGGCGAACTCGTCGAGCGACACGGGCCTCATGCGGACCGCGAGCGGCTGAACCGAGCCGAGGTGTTTTTCGCGTTGTTGTGAGAACAGGTCCACAGGGTTTCGTTCCGAAAGGCCGACGGCTGCCAGGACTCAGCCGTTGTGCGGTAGCGATTGTAGCATACTCGCTTCCGGGATCAGCGTCACAGATTCAATCGCCGTCTGTCTTGTGATCGTTTCGCCCAGCCGATTCTACATTCAGCAATCGGAATCCAATATCCGGCAAGACCCTTGGGCACCCCTTCTTCTTCACGGACATTTGGACATCGCCTCCGTCATCAACGCCGTTTTCTCCGACCGAATAGATGACAACATATCCGTCCTTGGTCGCGTAGCGCAGTGGTTTTTCGTCGAACGGATCGAGCGGCACGCTGTCCAGATACTCCGGCACGAGTTCATCGAGCGATTCGGGCAATGCACCATTGCCCAACCGATACCGCTCCATCGCCAGCGCCGCCACCGTACAACGCATATGTGCCGCACGCTGGGCGAAAAACACGCAGGAGCGGGACAGAGACGACACCAATGAATGTGTGATAAAGTAGCGTACGCTCAGTGGAGAGGTACTCGCCAACGCCGCGTCCATCTCGTCGGCTGCCTTGATCGCGGCGGCGTGCGAATCGGCGGCTTCGACGACCGGTGTCAGCAACTCAATCGCCTTGGCCAGATTCAGATCGAGAATCCCCGCCAACGCCCAATTGGTTACACTCCACGATTTTCCGCCGCCCAGTGCTGCATTCGAGATCGATTGGATGCCGTGGCGTTTTACGTAGTCGGAAAGTGCAAGTTGCCCGACACGCTCGCCGGACAAGCCTCGGGCAATCAAGCTGACGGACCCGCGATCAGCAAAAGCACGCTGCAACCTTTCCAACGCAGGCTCGTCGAACCGGTGCTGAGTAAGGATGTGCTCCAACACATTCACCCCAAGCTCTTCGACGGCTGCTACCACGAGCATACTGATGAGGATTGGGTCATCTGCATGCGAATGGCCGATGTTCAGCACCGTGATGAGCCGTTGCACTGCTCGTTCCATATCGCCCAGCCGTGCCTCCCGCTCCGCCGCGAGCACCATGAGCTTTGCGGCGGTGCGAACAGTCGTGGTTTCCGGGAGCAGGATCGATAGCGCATCCCCGCTGTAGTCGCGACCGAACGACCCGCGCGGCATGTCCGCAATCACATCGAGCTTGGCCAGCAACGCCTCTTGCCGGCTCAGAAATTCATCAACCGTCGCGATCATTTCATCAGGCCAGCGGGCAGGCCAATCCGGCGTCTCCGCCCGTCCAAGCCAAGGGTAATCGTCGCTTTTTTGTGGTCCCTCGCGGATCACGCCCAACTCGTCAGTAAGCTCCAAGATCACCAGCGCCGAATTCTCCTCGTCCGGCACGGGCGCCACGCCCGCGAGCAAGTCGTCATACGTCAGCGCTCCGCCGGATTCACGAATTCGATCAATTTCCCGCGCCAACGCAGTCCGCCCGATCTGCCGCGTGGCCAGGGCGGTAGTCAACAGAAGCATCAAGGCCCCAGCCAGCGTACCACCGACCCACCAAACCCACTTGGCGAATAGAGGCCGACGTTCACTCTTTGTTTCACTCATGTCGAAAAACCTCCGGGAAACATCCACCCGATTGAACGCAATACACCTGTCGAAGACTGACTCCAATATGTGGTTTCGTCGCGCGGGCTGCACCCTGACAGAACACGCTCTGCCGCATCGTGGCGTGTCAATCGACGGGGAAAGGCCCGTCGGTGAACGTTTGAGTGTGGTAGCCCTTGGAACCCACCGTGCAAGCCAGCGCACTACGCGGATCCTCGTCGGCTTGCAGTCGGCTCAACACATATGCGAAGTCATACCGTGGTGCCCAGCCCAGATCGCGGCGCGCGAGCGTGTTGTCGTACACGCGATCGATTCCGGAAAACATGCACCAGCCGCGGCGTGCGAACTCAATTTCGAAATCTGGAACTCTCCTCCGAAGAACCAGCGGAGCGTTGAGGCGAAGGTCCGCGACATCCTGCGGTGTGAACGGGGTCGTCGCGCTGACGATGTACCGCCCGAAGCCGATCGTCGGCGCACGCTCGAGCGCACACAGGTGGGCGCTGACTACATCCTCTATTTCCACGCGACGGTACAGAAACTCGACGGCTTTTGCATTCCCATCGTCGTAGGCCTCGCGCACGGTCTTGCTGTCGTCCTGCTCGGGGAAAAACCGCGACGTTCGCAGGACCACACAAGCCAGCCCATCCTTGCGATGTGCCAACTCGCAGAGGTCTTCGGCTGCTGCTTTCGTCACGCCGTAGATGTTTCTCGGCATGGGTGCAAGCGCTTCCGTAACCCACACAGCAGGGGCTTCGACCGGCGGACGCAGCGCTCGGCCGAACACACTGGTCGTGCTCGTAAAAACGAACGAACCAACGCCGATCCGCGCCGCCTCCTCAAGCAGGTTGAGCGTGCCGGTGATGTTCGTGTCGATAAAGTCCTGCCGCGTGTGTGTGACGATGTGCGGCTTGTGCAAAGTCGCTGCGTGCAGGACGGCCTGCACACCGTCCATGCAACGTGCCACGAATGCGCGATCGGTGATCGAACCGACCTGCGTCGTGAATGGTGAATCCATAATGTCGATACCGACGGTTTCGTGGTCGCTGTCCTGCAACGATCGAACGAGTGCTTCGCCCAGATGGCCTGCGCTACCTGTGATGAGAATTCTCATAAGCGTTGGGGCATTACTGCGTACTTTTCTCTCGCGGATATTGAGAGTTACAGAGTGCGATCAGTCGCCGTGTCCGCCGCGATCGGATCGCATATTCTTCGTTTGGCTGCGGCGGCGCTTGTCTTGCAATCTGCGTCGTTTCGCGGAGGCCGGTGTTCTCGTCTTTCGACGCTGCTTGCGACGCGCGAGCGCTTCGCGAATGAGCTCCGCCAATCGCTCCCGAGCCGCCCGACGGTTGGCTGCCTGCGAACGGTCAGCCGATGCGGTCACGTACAACTGGCCAGCTTTGTTGATCCGCGTGCTCAGCCGTTCGCGAATACGGTATCTCTGTGCGGCGGAAAAAGCGGGGCAGGCGTCTACGTCGAAATAAACCGTAACGCGCGTGCTGACCTTGTTGACGTTTTGCCCGCCCGGGCCGCTGCTGCGTGTGAACCGGTAATGCAAACAGTCCGCCGGCAAACGCAGCGTGGGCGTGATCGTCAAATCATTGTCGAGCGTAAAGTCAGCCACGAATCCAGTCGCCGACGAATCGCACCACGAAGGCACGGAAGGTGATCGGTACCGGCTTGATGACCGATTCGCGATGTGGTCTGGTGGAGGCCCGCGGCTTGCCATCGGAAACAGGCCTCTTGGCATCGCGAAGGCGTTGCTGCGTTATGTACAGCTTTCCGATCAGCGTACTCGGCGGTTCTTCCACGAGATTGCTGGCTGTCGAAAAGTCCGCCATCGCATTGTCGTATTCGCCAAAATAAAAATAGAGGTCTCCGCGTTGAACGCGCAACTCGTAGTTCGTAGGATTCTGATCGATCTGCTCCGCCAATTCCTTCGTCACAAATGTGCGCAAGCGATCGAGGGCCAATGTACGTTCTTCCGTCGCAGCCACATGCCCGGGTGCGAGGCCGGTCGCCGTTTGAAAATCATCGATGGCGGTGATGTACTGCCCAAGACGCGAACGCACCGCACCGCGAGAAACCCACACAACGGGGTTGCGCGGTTCGATCTGAACCGCACGATTCAGGTCGGCCAAGCTCTCCGCCCGCTGCCCCGCGAAAAAACGCACCAGACCACGCACCAGGAAACCCGCCGAAGAATCACCACGAACATTGACCAGCAGATTCGCGTCGGCGATGGCTTTGTCGTATTCACCGCGAGAAAGGTTCAACAGGCTCCGAAGCTGCAACGCACCCGAATGGTCGAACTGAGATTGAAGCGTAAGGTTGGCAAGCGACAACGCCTGCTCCACGCCGTCTGCCAACAACGCCTCGCGAAAATACATCGCCGCCCGCTCGTCAACGGGGTTGCCGGACGAACTCATCTCCGCAACCCGCCGCTCATCGCGACGCATCGCCTGAAGGAACTCCTCAACGAACAGATCGATTAGCCGGCGATCCTCGGATGTCAGGTCGATGTTCTCGTCGATATTTTCCGGCGTGGGCGCCGAAGCCAATTCACCATCCCCAACGTCGAAGGAAACACTCGCCCGCAAAGCGTCGGCCACATCGCCCAACACACCGGCACCCAATTGTGCCAAACCGCTTTCAATCGGTGCGTTGCCCAGTGTTTCCGTTAATCGCCTCTTCTCTTCCTCCAACTGATCGACGCGCTCTTCCGCCGCGTCAGCCCGCTTTTGAGCGTCACGGTTGGAGGCAATGACCTCGTTCTTCTGCTCACTGAGAACGTTGACACGCTTCGACTGCAACCCCCAAAGGAGCGATCCGACCGCCACAAGAATCCCCGCAACGAGAACAGCCCCACGATTACGCCCGACGAATTTTCCCAACTTGCCAAACACGCCTTCACGCTTGGCTTTGATCGCCTGACGCGCCACAAACCGTCGCAGATCAGCAGCCATGTCCGCCGCGGCTGCGTAACGGCGATTGGGCGATTTTTGAAGCGCCTTGAGGCAGATCGTTTCAAGATCAACCGGAATCTTCGGGTTGACCGATCGCGGCGGAACAGGTTCCTCCTGCACGATGCGCGAAATGACCTGCTCACGCGTCTCGCCCGGAAACGGCGGACGCAATACAAGCCATTCGTAAAGCGTCGCGCCCAACGAATAAATATCCGTATGCGGACCGACATCCGCCGAGCTTCCCGTGATCTGCTCCGGCGACATGTACAACGGCGACCCCACAAACTCGCCCGTAACCGTCATTCCCGGCTGCTCCAGCACACGCGCCAGCCCAAAATCAGCGATGCGCAGCCGGCCATCCTCCCCACACAGAAAGTTGTGAGGCTTGATGTCCCGATGAATGACCCCGTGCGCGTGTGCGTACTCCAGGCCGTCAGCCGCAGACGCAATCATCTCAGCCACACGGTCGAATCGCATCTGCGACGCCTGCGAAAGAACGCTCGACAAACTGCTCCCGCTGTCCCCGCCGCCGCTCGATGCTGCGGAACCATCTAACGATCGGCCGCCGGTCCCGTCCGTCGAAACCACCCGCGTAGCCGTCAAATCCAACGGCTTGGGTGATTCGCCGCGTAAGCTCGCGATCAGCTCGTTCAAACTGAACCCAGGCACCAATTCCATCGCGTAGTAATGAAGCCCTTCGTGCTCGCCTTGCGCGAAAATGGGTACAATATTCGTGTGATGCAGCTTGGCCGCCGCTTGCGCTTCGAGTTGAAACCTCGCGATCGCGTTTTCGGTCAACCCGGCTGAGTTGGACAAAATCTTGATGGCCACGATCCTGCGCAGAGAATTCTGCCAGGCTTCGTAGACCGTCCCCATCCCGCCCTGGCCGATTTTCCTCCGAATGAGAAAATCGCCGCCGATCTCGCGCCCAATAATCGCCTGTGCAGCCGAATCGGCTCGCGATCCACCACTTTTGGCGGCTGATTTTTCGGGGTCAGATGGGGTCATCGCTCTCGCTTTGAAACGACCGTACTTTTACCAAACATCCTGCGACCACGCAAGCCCCGAATTTGCACGAAACACCGGGTCTCATCGCCGATAAGGAAGGATTCCCGCGCCGATGCCGGCCTCGATCTCGCATCGGACGGACTGTCTCCCCCGCCCCTATAATGTGCGTCCTGAGAGGCCGCAGGTCAATTAAACTCACAGCCAATGATTATAACGCCCGAAACGGGCGTCCGTTGCGGCACGCCCGCTATTAAAGTATCAGTTTGCCCTCCTCGCTTATTCTACTCACTCCTACGGATTAGACACCGAGATCGCGCGAAATGGCGCAACGAATATGTAACGAGACGTCGCGCGGTCGCCTTCATACCAAGGATATCGGACGTCACGCACTGAGGCCATGAAGCCCGACATTTTCCCACGAGGGTGGTTAGGCGACTCGTATCGCAGCCTCGATCGGAGTTACAGCGATTCGCGATGCGGGCGGGAAAACGAAGCGTAGCTGAAGCCCCTGTCAATTGTGCGGTTTTGCTGGGTACGACATCGGGATATCGCTAGGATAGGGGTGGCTTGTGGGAAGGAGCAGAGATTATGAAGTTCAATTCAGCGCGCGGTTTGTTGCTGTGTATCGTTCTGTCCGTATCCGTTGCCCGGGCGGGCGACGGGGGGGTGGGCGCGTTCGACTCGGCTTG
>JAJRSP010000224.1 GCA_024278775.1 Planctomycetota bacterium | reverse complement strand
TCACCGGTGAGAATGGTCTCGTCAAACAAGCCGGCGCGCTGTGCGAACGTCGATTCAGTTCCGGTGAAGCCCCCGTAAATACGCACACCGCTGAGCAACTGGAACGTCGCCGTGCGATCCCCACCCTGACCCGCCGGCGCGTACGTTCCCACGGCCACCCAAATGTCGTCGCCGGGTCGGGCCTTGGCCAATGCGGTCTGCAAATCCGGACAGGCGTCGGCCCAACTCGTGCAATTATTCCCCGGCGTTCCGTCATCATCGACAAACAACACCTGTGGCGTAGGCTGGCACTCATCCGGGATGCCGTCACCGTTGCCGTCCGCGCTCAGTCCGCAACCGTTCACATCGCATGACCCGCTCGGAACACCACAATCCAGATCGCACTCGTCGGGAATGCCGTTGAAGTTGCAATCGCCGGCACCGAACTCAAACGCTCCCATATCCACAGTAGGTGCGATACCGCAATCCGCTCCCGGCTGTGGACAATCCGGCGTGTGGGGATCATTGATGAAACGGGGTCCGCCATCCAGATCAGTCGTGATCCCTACCGGAACATTCCCATTCTTCGCCGAATCGATCGCCGGAGAACCGGGCAGCAATCGCAGGTTGTCGTCCACGGTTCCGGGGATGTTGTCGCGCCCATCGGCATCGACAAACAGTGGGTCAGCGTCGATGTTTCCAGTCCCGCCCGCACCCGTCCAGCCGCCCTGGATGTCACAGTAACGCACATCGGGCACGCCGCCCGCGGTGTGAATCTGTCCCGACTCGTCCATTCCACCTGCATCAGTATTTCGCCAGAAGATAGTATTAGTCACCGTTGGCCAGCCCGATGTGCGCATCCCGCCACCGTCGACCGCAGCAAGGTTCCCACTGAAAGTACAGTTGGTTACTACCGGTCGATTGCCGACGGTGCCGACGCTGTCCATTCCGCCACCAAACGTCGCGACGTTTCCGCTGAACGTGCAGTTCGTTACCCTGGGGGTACTATTATGGTTCCACATCCCCCCACCTTCCTTGGCCGTATTCCCGCTGAATGTGCAGTCGGTTATTGCAAAAAAGACCCCAGCGTTAGCCATCCCCCCCCCCTCGGACCTCGCAAGGTTTTCGCTAAAAGTGCAATTGGCTACATTGGGACTGCTGCTAACATTATTCATTCCGCCACCACTACCGGCAACATTTCTACTGAAGGTACAATTGGTCACCGTAGGACTACTATTGTAGTTGTACATTCCCCCACCTAATTCCGCCGCGTTTCCCCTGAAAGTGCAGTCGGTCACCGTTGGGCTGTTTTTGCCGCCGCCAAAGTAGTTTGGGTTAGCAATCCCGCCTCCTGAACCCGCCAGATTCTCGCTGAAGGAACAGTGGGTCACCGTTGGATTGCTGCTCGCGTCGTTGAACATCCCACCGCCGGATGAGCTAGCGTAATTCGAGGTGATAGTGCATTGGGTTACCGCGGTGTTGCTGGAGTTGGTGTTGGCAATCCCACCGCCTTTTCCCGACTCGCCAGTCGCGTTTCCGATGAGCACACAATTGGTCACCGTTGGGCTTCCGGAAGAGTTATATATGGCGCCGCCGCGCCGATCAGGGGTCAGTGGTCCGTTTGCGAAGCCAGCGCTGACTGTGAAGCCGTCCAGAACAGCCGTGGCGTTGGTTCCACTACCTGTGACGATGTGAAAGCTGTTCTCACCGTAGTTGTTGCTCACGAGGAATGGGTTGCCGTCGGTAGAATCCACGTCGTTGTCGACATCGAAATCGAATGCCTCGCATCCCGATTCCAGTGGTACTTGGGTGCCGCTGAAGCAGGCTACAAACTCGGGCAGCAGTTGAGGTCCGTCGTCTCCGCTGAGATCGCCGCTAAGGATTGTCTCATGGAGAACGACGTCGCGCAAGCCGGGATCGGGCGTGCCTACACCGGCATACCCACCTTTAAGCGCCACCCCATTCTTGAGTTGAAACGTTGCCGTACGATCTCCCGGTGTCACAAGTCCGGCCTCGTCCTGGTCGGGCCTGTAGGTTCCCTCTGCCGCCCGAATCTCATCGCCCGCAGTCGAAACAGTTAGTGCATCTTGCAGGTATTTGAAGGCACTGACCCAGCTGGTACCGTCACCGCCGAGTGGTGCGTCGTCATCGACATGGATGATAGTCTGTCCGTATGATGAACCGGTCGCGATCACGAAGCCCAACACCGCGCCGACCCAACCTTTTCTTGGAAAACACATCGCAACGCCTCCGAAGTTCTTGCTTCCCACCATTAACGCTCGCAGAGTCCCGCATAATCTTCGAGATCAACCCCTCGGTGTGCGTACCGTGGTTGTCTCGTCTATCACGAACCCGGTCCAGTCACGTTGGCGTAAAACAAAGCGTAATCACCAAGGTCCACGTGGCTATTGCCGTCCAGGTCTGGCGTGGCCGCGGGGTGGCACGCAAGCGGATCGGCCGCGCCAAAGCAATTCTGAATGATCGCAAAATCCAGCATGTCCACTTTCCCGTTGTGGTCCAAGTCTCCTGGCTTCTGACAGCCCGTGGGCGAGCAGGTACTCCCCGGCCCCTGCGGCGTACCTACATAATTGATAATGCATACATTCGGCGGTTGGTCGGTGCATCCCCAATCCGTGCAACACGCCTCGAAGGCCGGGCACGTGATCGAAGCACAAGTAGAGCCATGACCGCCATTCCATCCTGAGCAGTCCTCGGGCGGAAGATCCGAGCAAGAAAGATCGGGCATGCAACAAGCCTGACTCGGACAAGATGTCGAGCCGCAGGTACTCCCCGGCCCCTGGGGTACCCCGCCCCTATTGTTCGTACACGCATCCGGCGGCTGGTCAATGCATCCCCAATCCGTGCAACACGCCTCGAAAGCCGGACAGGTGGTCGAAGCACAGGTCGAGCCCACGCCACCGGACCATCCGTCCCATGGACAATCCCCGGACGGCAGGTCTGAACAAGTACCGTCTGACAGGCAGCAGGCTCGACTTGGGCAAGTTGTCGAGCCGCAGGTACTCCCCGGCCCCTGCGGCATACCAACATAATTGTTGGTACACACATCCGGCGGCTGGTCAATGCATCCCCAATCCGTGCAACACGCCTCGAAAGCCGGACAGGTTGTCGAAACACAAGTGGAGCCAAGACCGCCATTCCATCCTG
>JAJRSP010000223.1 GCA_024278775.1 Planctomycetota bacterium | reverse complement strand
CTACTTGGCTGCGTTCGTGTATCGAGCCAACCGTCGCTGGATGGAGGCCAAGCTGTTCGACCGCCTCGTCGTCGCCGCCGTCAGTGCCAAGCCATTGACATTCAAGGACTTAACCGCCGGAGCGAAGTAGAGACTCAGTTCGTTACTTTAGCAGCCCGACATTGATCAACTGCACAATAAGCATGAATAAGGCCCGCTCTGGTGCCGGTATTTCCAACTCCGAATCCAGCCCGACACTGACCAACTGCATGATCATCCAAAACACGGCAATAGGTTCAATCAACGGTTTCGGAGGCGGTGGAATGCAAAACTCCTTTAGCAACCCGACACTGACGGATTGCACGTTCAGCGGGAACACAGCCGATTATGGCGGCGGGATGCACAACCGCGACAGCGACGCAACATTGGTCGGCTGCACATTCAATGGAAACACTTCAACGAGCACAGGGGATTCCGATTCCGGCGGCGGCGGAATGTACAACTTCGGTACCAGCCCGACCTTGTACGGCTGTTCTTTCAACAAGAACGCGGCCAGCGAGGACGGCGGCGGAATGTACAATAATTACTCGAGCTATCCGACCCTGACTGACTGCTCCTTCACCGGGAACACGGCCAAGAAAGACGGAGCCGGGATGATCAACAGATCCTCCAGTAGCCCGACGTTGCACAACTGCTCCTTCAATGGGAATGAGGCAGATGAGGACGGCGGCGGAATGTTTAACAACACTTCCAGCAACCCAACGTTGACCAGTTGCCTCTTCAGCGAGAACACAGCTGCGAGCGACGGTGGCGGAATGTACAGCTTTAACAGCAGTCCGAGGCTAACCGACTGCATTCTCGTCGGGAATACGGCCTTTAGAGGTGGTGGAATGCGCAACTACTCCGGAACACAGACGCTGATTGGATGCGCGCTCAGCGGGAACGCGGCGACTCGTGGCGGCGGGATGTACAACAACTTCTCCGGCAGCTCGACGCTGCAGAACTGCACGTTTTGTGGGAACACGGCCCAATTGGGCGGCGGGATGTACAACATCAACTTCAGCAGCCCGACACTGACAAGCTGCGTGTTTCTCGGAAACGCCGCTGAGGGCAGCGGTGGCGGAATGTTCAATAGAGCCTCCAGCATCCCAAGGCTGACCAACTGCACACTCAGTGGGAACACCGCCCGTAACGTCGGTGGTGTTTTTAATGAAACCACCGGGAGTTCGATATTGACTAATTGCATCCTTTGGCACAATACCGAAAAGGATGGTTCGAGCGAGTCAGCCCAGATTTACGGTGACTCATTGGCGACCGTGACCCACAGTTGTATTCAAGGCCTCGACACACTGAGTGGTGGCGGGAACATTGGCGACGATCCCTTTTTCGTACACATCCCCGACGCTGGGCCGGATGGCTTGTGGGGGACGGATGATGACGACTACGGCGATCTGCGGTTGGCGGCGGGTTCACCGGCCATCAATGCGGGGGATCCGAGTGGATTTCTTCAGCCGGGTGTGACTGACCTTGATGGCCATGCTCGGGTGTTGTGTGGTCGGGTGGATATGGGGGCGTACGAGTTCGGAATCGGCAGCTACGACTGCGATGGGCAACTCGGCCTGATCGACTGGGGCCTCCTTCAGGCGTGTTTCACCGGTACGGATGCGGGGGCGTATGCCGATGGCTGCGAGGTGTTTGATTTTGAATATGACCTCGACGTTGATCTGATCGACTTTGCGGGGTTTCAGGACGCGCTCAGCAGGTAGAGCGGTTTCACTCGGCGCGTTGCGCCTTTGTTGCTGTGCGACACTCTTGGGGGGATTGCGTCCGCGCGGACTGAAGTCCGCGGCTCGTTGGGGACGGACGCAGCTTTCACAAGGAACCCCCTCTGACATCGTAAAGTCCGCCAAACAGCAAGCCACGGTCACACTCACCGACCCTTTCGGGACGGACCACCTCATACCAAAAATATTGGTCCCACCCGGCTGGCCACACCGCACGCTGAGGCGGTGGACAATCTCACAATTCGCGGGGATACTACGCCCCGTGCGGCGATGCGGGCTTTGGCCGCTCCGCCGCCGTTGTGATTCTGTTTGCGGGAGCGTACATGAGCATACTTGTTGACAAGAACACCAAGGTCATTTGCCAGGGCATCACGGGCAAAGCCGGCGCGTTTCATACGGGGCAGTGCCTCGAATACGGGACAAAAATGGTCGGCGGCGTCACGCCGGGCAAGGGCGGAACGAAATCCGAGCACGATCTGCCGATTTTCGATTCCTGCCGAGCAGCGGTTGAGGCCACCGGTGCGGACGTCAGCCTGGTCTTCGTACCGCCGGCGTTCGCTGCCGACGCGGCTATGGAAGCTGCGGCTGCGGGCATGCGGTTCGTCATCCTGATTACCGAAGGCGTGCCGACGCTCGATATGGTCAAGGCGCGCAAGTACCTCGACGATGCGGGGACGCTGCTTCTGGGCGGAAACTGCCCGGGCATTATCACGCCGGGGCAGTGCAAGATCGGCATCATGCCCGGTTACATTCACACGCCGTGCGAGGGCGGCCGGAAGGCTGTGGGCATTATCTCACGCAGCGGCACGCTAACGTACGAAGCCGTCTGGCAGTGCAGTTCGCGCGGGTTCGCCCAATCGACGTGCGTGGGCATCGGCGGCGACCCGGTGAAGGGCTTGAACTTCATCGAACTGCTGAAAATGTTCCAGGAAGATGACGAAACCGACGGCATTGTGATGATCGGCGAAATCGGCGGCACCGACGAGGAAGCCGCAGCCGAGTTCATTCGCGACAACGTAACCAAGCCCGTCGTCGCGTTCATCGCCGGTCGAACCGCCCCACCGGGCAAGCGCATGGGCCACGCCGGCGCGATCATCAGCGGCGGCGAAGGCACGGCTGAGTCCAAAATCGGCGCGCTCCGTGAAGCCGGCGTCAAAGTAACCGAATCCCCCGCGACGATCGGCGAAGAGATGGCCAAGCGATTGGCGTAGATTCGACCTTTCGGAAGTAGTCTTATAAACTTGGAGGTTGGTGATGCCGAGCTTGGCTCACCACCTGGTGGATATCGAGACCCGATCATTAGGATGGTAAGAAATGGATTTTTTGGCACAGTTCGTCGCGCAGGTCATTCCGCTGTTTTTCAGGTTTCTTGGCGATATCGTGTTGAACCTGCTGGGCCTGTCCGGCTCGGGAATTTCTTCGCTGTTCTAAAAGCGCAGGCCTAGAAACAGCAGACGGGTGGCCAACCCAAATCGAGGGTTGATGACTCGAATAGCCCCCGGTTTCGACTCCCCTACGGCCAAAACCGTGGGGCACCCAACCGGCCGGTCGCTCGCCACTCGATTCAGAAGAGGCCGCGTCCTTGCGGGTTCCTCACCGGTAGACATCAACAGAACCACAACGGAGACAGGCACATGACACAATGGAATCTACTGCGACCGATCGCGTACGGAATGCTCACCATCGCCATGCTTTCATCGGGGGCGTGCAATAAGGGGGAAGCCGGACAGCCGCGCCCGCCGGGGTCAGGCCCTGCCATTGCAGACGATTCGTCTGGACTGCCGGCCAACCATCCGCCGGTTGACGGCACGGCGGGTCGGCCCGCACCCGTTCGGAGTACGGATCCCCTGCCGCCGAATCACCCGCCGCTCGGAAAAACCCCAACCGCCTCGCCGGCTGAACTCGGCGCGATGGGCGAAATCGACATTACCGGCGTCGCAATGACCGATAATGTCCTGACGCTTACCGGCGTCAGCTTCAAACTGCCCGCCGGGTGGAAACGGGAAGACCCGGGGATGAATTCCTCCGCGCCGGGGCTGTCCCGCAAAGCACAGATTCGCCTGCCGAAAACCGATAATGAACCTGAGGACGCTGAGATCGCGATCACGCACTTTCCAGGCATGAAAGGCCCGGAGATGAATCGGAGCAACCTGGCCCGATGGTGCGGGCAGGTAGCCCAGCCGGACGGCAGGTCGAGCGTGGAAGTCGCGAAGAAGATGGAATTCGACGTCGGCGGGGTCAAGGTGATTCTGATCGACGTGCCGGGCACGCTCAAAGGCGGCGGGCCCATGATGGGCGGCGGACGCGGCAAGGAGAATTTTCGCCTGCTGGCTGCCATCGTCGATCACGACAAAGGCCCGCACTTCGTCAAGGTCACCGGGCCTGATGCGGTGGTCGCGCGATACCGTCCGAGCATCATTGCGTTCCTCAAGAGTGCGAAAACGACTCAATAAGGTTCCTCGGCCGATTACGACGCATCGCGACGAACACGGTCGAACGTCACCATCTGGGAGCGCGAATTATGTATCGGCTGGCGATGATCGGAGTGGGATGTGTTGCGGCGGCGGTTTTCGGAAGCGGCTGCGCGTCGACCGCAGCGGTCCACGCGGATTCTCTGACGTTTCACGCTTCGACGGCGTGGATGGCGGAAAGGCCTCTGCATCCGACGAGGCGATTGCAGTTCCGCATTCCGTCCCACAAGAGGAACGTGGCTGACGCGCAACTGGTCGTCTGGAATATCGAGAACATCCGTGACAACGGCGGCGGGCGGGTCATCGAAATGAACATCAAACGGTGGGGCGAGCAGTTCGCGCAGGATGATGGCCGCACGACTAATCCGATGATGAAGCGTTCCGAGTATCTCATCAACGGTATGCCCGTACACATGGTCGACGTGTCGGGTCGGTACATCGCGGAATCGTCACCGGGCAGCAATGTGCGCGTGAACAAGCCCGGGCATCGCATGCTGGCTGCGTACGTGGTCGCACCGCAAGGCGACTACATCGTAAAGCTGGTCGGGCCGTCTGAAGTTGTGTCTCAACACGCCGGTGCGTTCAACACATTCATCAAGTCGGCGCGGGCCACCAACGGAACATGGGATGAAGTCGATTTCCAGGTGCCAGGCGAGCCGAAGACGATGCTCACCGGTTCGCCGGCGCATCATTGAGGGGCCTTTGAAAGAGAGTGGCACAGGCTTCCGGCGCTTATATTCAGCGGTCAAGAAATCAGTGCCTCGTGGAATGTCATCGTCTACACCGGTTGAAAACCGGTGCCACACCGGAACAAGCGGACAGGTAGCGTTGCGGCACTTGTTGTGCGAATCGAAGGCCCGACCGGCGGAGGCGACACGTTGATTCCGCCACGTCCGCCGCAAGACATCCCGCCCACTCTGTCGTCCGAAACACCGGTTGCGTACGGTGTGCCCCTGGCGAGGCCTATCGTCACGTACGGCCCCCCGCCGCCTCACTGCGATACGCATCCAATGCTTCTGGCAGACATGACGCGCGGACAAGCGGCCATCGACATCGCCCTGTTGATGCTGGCTATCTTCGTAACGTCCATGCTCATACCGGTAGTCGGATCCATCACCGGCCTGATCGGTGAAGGCGCGGACATGCGACACGCCAACGTCATATTGACCATCGCGTGTGGTTTCACGTTGTTGGGTGCGGTCATCCTGATGAGCTGGCGGCGACATGAGAATTGGGCACCCACGCTGGGGTGGTGCGTCCCGAACTGGTTGACTTGGCCCACCGCGTTACTGGCTTTGGCGATCCCTTACATTACGATGATGGTGACCGCCGGTGTGACGTGGGCGTTTTTTCCGGACCTGTTCAAATCGCTTCAAAACAATCCGGAAAAAATCGCAGAAACCATACCGCGTTTGAGCCTTCCGTGGCTGATCCTGATGACCCTTTCCGTCGGGGTTTACGAGGAGACGATCTGCCGCGGCTTTCTCCTGACGCGGTTGCGGCGATTGACCGGAAGCGTGCCGATCGCCATTTTGGTCAGTTCAATGCTCTTCGCCCTGCCACACTTCGGTTCGCAGGAAACGATCACGCTCGTGCCGCTTTTCGTCATGGCGGTCGCGTGGGCATCGCTGACGTGGTGGCGGCGGACGCTGATTCCGGTCATTATCGGCCATGCGATGCTCGATTTCCTGAATCTGGCGACGCTCTTCTACCTTCACCCCGCGTTTGAGTAGCCCGGAAGCGAGTTCTTCGCAGGATGGGTGTGGCTATTTCCTTCGGCGCTGTGGAATAATTCGCGCCTCACTTTACTTGCGCGGTGCGCGGGGGGCTGTCAGAATCCCGGGCGTGTTACGATCTTTTATTCAATCGGGAGATAGTCATGGACAGG
>JAJRSP010000222.1 GCA_024278775.1 Planctomycetota bacterium | reverse complement strand
CTCACGCCGATCGTTTTCACTACGCCGCAATCTTCCTTCCCCCCTTACCAAGGGGGGATCGAGTGGGGTCTTGATTTCATCTCGGCACCCACCACGCTATTCCCCCCTGCGCCGCACGACGCGCTTCGCCTTCATCTCAAACCGGGGCAGCGACCCGGCCGGAACGACCTCCACCCTCGGACGAAAGTGAAGCCGATCCTGCATCGCCGCCGTCAGCCGTGCCGCAAGCCCGTCGCCCGTGCCGGGAACCGGATCGACCCGAATCAGCAACTCCCTCATCGCATCGCGCTCGTCCCACTCAATCTGAAACTCGGCCACCTCATCAAACGAGCGCACAATGCCCTCGACGGCGCTCGGAAACACGTTGTTACCTCGGACCACGATCATGTCATCGCTGCGCCCCAGGATACCCCCTTCGACGCGAGCAAACCAGCGCCCGCAAGAACACGCCCCGTGAGTCAACCGCACCCGGTCGCCGGTTCGATATCGAATCAGCGGACTGCCCACACGCCCGAGGTTCGTCAAAACCAGTTCACCCGGCTCACCCTCCCCCACGGCTTTTCCCGACACGGGATCAACCACCTCGGCCACAAACTCATGCTCCATCACATGCATTCCGCCTGGAGCCTCAACGCACTCGAACCCCCACGGGCCAAGCTCCGTCATCCCGGCGTGGTCGAAGACGCGAGCGCCCCACGCCTGCTCCATGCGCGATCGAGTACTCGGGATGTTTCCACCCGGCTCACCGGCCACCACCAACCCGCGCACGTCGGAAGCGGCCAAATCCAATCCAAGCTCGGCCGCGACCTCCGCCATGCGTAACGCATAGGTCGGCGTACAGCAAACGAACGTCACGCGATGGTCCAAAATCGCGTGAAGTCGCGCGGTGGTGGTCATACCACCGGCCGGAAAACACAGATTCCCCAGCGCCGCCGCACTCTCAAACGCACCCCAAAATCCGATGAACGGACCGAAACTAAAAGGAAAGATAAAGCGATCGGCCTCAGTCACGCCGGCCGCCCGATAGATCACCGCCCAGCAGCGTTTCCACCAATCCCAACTGTCGGCCGTATCAAGCCAGCGCAGCGGAACGCCGGAACTGCCGGACGTCTGATGCAGCCGGGTGTACTGATTAACATGGAACGTCAGATGGCTGCCGTAGGGCGGGTGGTCTCGTTGGTCGGCCTCTAACTCGGCGCGCGTGGTGAAAGGCAGATCAACAAGCGAGCACACCGCAGCATCGACACCGGCCTGTGTGAATTTTCGGCGATAGAACTCATTACTGCCGACCACCTCCGCCAACATTGACGCCAGCTTTCGCGTCTGAAGCGCGGCCAGTGCCGCCGGGTCAAGCGTTTCTTCGTCAGGGAGAAAGTATGCCATCGAAACCGCTGGAATCTACGGAGGTATCACAGAGTCGCAAGCGAAGGGGGAGATCTATCTTACCCAAGCCCGCAAGAGGACAGCGGAGACCGCCGCTGTTCTAAGCCACCATCATAGCCTCGCGCCGAGAAAAATCGACGGCCGGCACCAGATCGAACGACCTCCAACGCCCGAACCCTGTAAGATATTGTCATGGTGAAGCCGTATCCGATTCCGATCATGTGCCGCCGCCCCTTGCCACAATCACAACCGGTGCCGATCATCGACACGGGAACCATCGGACGCGACCGCAGCCACATGACCACCACACACGACAACCCACGCATCGCCTATCTCGCCGCCGGTGCCGCGGGTATGTACTGCGGAAGCTGCCTGCGTGACAACCGGCTCGCCGCCACCCTGCTGAAGCAAGGGCGCGACATCGTGCTGCTGCCGCTCTACACACCGCTCCGAACGGATGAGCACGACGTCAGCCAACATCGCGTTCACTACGGCGGGATCAATGTCTACCTCGAAGATCGATTTCCGTTGTATCGCCGCGCGCCGCGAACCATCACGCAGCTTCTCGATTCTCCGACGCTGCTTGGGCTCGTCGGGCGCTTCGCCGCCAAAACCCAACCAGAGGATGTGGCCAACCTTACCATCTCCGTGTTGCGCGGGGCGCACGGCCCCCAGCGCCGGGAGCTGACACGGCTCATCGAAACGTTGCGCATCATCAAACCCTCGCTCATTAACCTGCCCAACCTGATGTTCGCCGGTATGGCCGAACCCCTGCGAGATGCTCTCGGTGTCCCCGTGGTGTGTACGCTCACCGGGGAAGACATCTTCCTCGATCGGCTGCCCGATCCATCACGAACCGAGGCGTTCGCCCTGATCCGCAGCGCCGCCCAAAGCATAGACGCCTTTATCTCCGTCACCGATTACTACGCGAGCTTTGCGACGGAGCATTTCGGCTTGCCGAAAGATCGCGTGTACGTCGTGCCGCTCGGCATCGCGGTGAGCGACTTCCCCGAACCGGTCCGCTCACCGAATGACGTCTTCACGATCGGCTACCTCGCCCGGATTTGCCCGGAAAAGGGGCTGGCGAACCTGGTCGACGCTTTTGTGGATCTCATCCGGAGCGGCCGGAACTGTCGACTGCGCGTCGCCGGTTACCTGTCGGCCGGTGACAAGTCCTACCTCGCTGACATCCGGTCGCACATCGACAAGGCCGGCGTCAAAACCGCCTTTGAATATCTTGGCGAAGTCGACCGGGATCAAAAAATCCAGATGCTAAGCTCTCTGGATGTGCTATCGGTACCCACGGAATACCGCGAAGCCAAGGGCCTCTTCGTCTTGGAGGCGCTCTCCGCCGGCGTACCGGTCGTGCAGCCACGGCACGGATCATTCCCCGAACTCATTGCGCAGACCGGCGGCG
>JAJRSP010000221.1 GCA_024278775.1 Planctomycetota bacterium | reverse complement strand
CGTCCCACGGCTGAGCGAACTCGCGGAATGGGGGGACGGATTTGACCAGCTCAGTCCGAATCCTGCGAGTTCCCGTTGTCAGTCGCTCTACCTAGTTCCGGCACCGAGTCGAGTAGAATCTGGTTGAGACGCTCGGCGACCCGTTTCGGCAGCGGGATGTTCCGATCCGACTGCGGCACTTGGCTGGCCTTGAGGCCACGGTAGCGCTGCGCGGTCATCTGTACGACGCCGGGACTGCTGGTGCCGTCCACCCGGTCGATCCGCACCAGCGCGGCGTCGGCGCGTTTGCCAGCGGTCCTGTAATACACCTCAGTCATCGTATGCGCCAGTTCCCAACTCGGCACGGCGAGGTTGAAGTCCCCTGTGTGCCAGTCGAATGCCAAGACTAGCCCCGGCACCAGTTTCAGCCGGATGTCCTTCTGCCCCTCAGTCACGATCTCGATCATCCGTCCCGTCCCTTCTCCCCCATCGCGGGGGTCGGTAAGTACCCGTCCCCTGTTTGTAGTCTATCGCCGCCAGTTCCGTGCCACCGCCACGACCGACGGTGCGGCGAGTCAGATTCGGAGACCCCGCCCCCCTCCAGCGCTCGGTTCAGGAGTCAGGCGGGGACGCGGAATGAGAATCCCGTGTCGGATTGTCCGTCGTCATCATCGGGCTTGGTCGGCTGGACAGGCTTCAACTTGACAATCCGACACGCATCTGGAGATTTGCGTGCATCCAGCAAGTCCTCGGCGATCAGTTTGTGCCTCTGGTAGGTGCGTTCCCCCAAGCCAGTGGTCTCCACGAACCGCCGACACCACTCCTTCTTGGGGTACTTCGCCATGATGTCCATCAGCGGGACAACACCTTTGGGCGCACCGAACTCGGAGAGCAATTCGACATTCATGTTGACCTCGGTTGACCCGGCCCATTGTCGGGCGAACTTGAGCGCGCGCATGCTCGCCGTCACCGGAAGTTGCGCCAGGAGATTGATAATCTCCGCGTCTTCCGGGAAGTAGGTCATCATGTACGCGATGACCTGCGCTTTGGTCGGGACGAAGTTGATGCCGTCGAAGCGGTCGAGAATCGCCAGCACATCCTCATTCTTTTCGGGGAGCCTGTTGAGAAGAACAATGACGGGAGAGGAACAGCGAAAACTGGTGGGTCTGCCATCCAGCAACTTCGTGGTGGTTGCCCATCGAAGTGTGGAGACGCCATCCTCGCACAGATTCTTGAACATCTCAATGAGTTGAGCGTTTCGTAACACCGACCCCACATCGTCAAACACCACAGGCCAGTCTGGGTGGTCGCAGAGTTCTCGGTAAAGGAACAGGGGTGAAACCTTAGCACTGAACCAGTGATGCGGCAGATGTTCAAGCACCGTCTCGACAGACCACGACTTACCAAACCCGCCCCTTCCAACAACCATCAGGTTAGATATTTCCCGTTTCGCCCACGCGCGGATGTGCCTATGAAACCTGTCGTAGCTGTCTATGTCCCGCATAACCGCTCCCTTTATTCAATGCCCGTCATTCGAGCGTCTTCTCTGCCGCGCCCCCATGTCGCGCCGTTCCATCTGATTATACCCACTTGTTCAAAGTTTCCGTTGCCGAACAAAGCGGCCGCGCTTTGTCATGTTCGTCTACTGTTATTGGTGTCGAGATTATGGAAGTCAAGGCCGGACGCGAAGTGCCGCGCGCCGGCACTTTCGAGCAGCACGGCAGCCCATGAGGTGCCATGCCGTTCGTTCAAGTAGGAGGGGGTACCCCCCCCTATTGGGAGGCCCACCCCCTCCTAGCCTGTCCGAGTTCTGGCGAATAGTCGGACACCCCCCTCTTCTTGGTACGAATACGCGCGATTTTGCTGTCCGTTTTCTCGGCTAGGAAAACGGACACGGGTGCCGTCTATTGGCACTCATTACGCCAACTTGATTTCCGAAATAACAGGTCTACAACAGGTAGACGAACATGACGAAGCGCGGCTGCTTTGTTTGCGAGGAATGTTCCAGACAAAGTATGTGGGGTGCCACAAGAAAGGGAAAGGAGATGCCAGATGAGTAAGCGTGACAAGAACAAGATGAATAAGGCACGACGCGCGAACGCAAAGGCAAGAGCGAAGCGTAAGGACAGTACCAGAGAGTACCTGTCGTTCAATTCCAACGATTTCAACAGGATCGAGGCGATGGCGGCGGAGTTGTTTCTGCGCGACGGCCATCATGCGACCGTACACATGGTCTTCGGCAATACGGGACGGGTTCACATTATCGCCGATGCGAACAGTCGAGGCCGCGCGGTTGATCGTGTCGCCAAGACTGCACGGCGGCATGGAGCGGTGGCCGTCGTCTCCGTCGGAGAAGCGTGGATGGCTACCGGAAAGGGAAACGCTCCACCGAATGTTCGAGCCTCGCAGATTCCTGGGCGCTCGGAAGTGCTGGTCGTCGCCGTCGAGTCGGCTGACGAGTCCCGTTCGGTGATACGCCGCATCAAACGCAACGGCAGCGGCGTGACGCTCGGCGAGCGCGTGGACGGTATGCCGAATCTGTGGGGCGGACAATTCCGGCACCTGTTCGATGGGGACGCTCGGCTGGACAAATCAAATAGGGAATAGCGTTGTCGAAACAGGCCAAGATTTGAAGACGCGAATCGCGCAACGGGCTGCGGCGTGCAGCGCGGTGTCTACTGGGACGAGAATCGGTAAGGGTAAACAGAATCAGGAGGAGATCGAAGATGTCAAAGAAGAATTGGTTTGAGGTGGATGCGGATGGGTTTGGTCAGATCAACGCGAAGAAGGATCGGGGGCGAACGATTCTGGAATTGGTGCAGAACGCGGTGGACGAGGAAGGCACTACCACCGTCGAGATTCTGCTGGAGCCGATACCGGGACGCCCCGCCGCCCGACTCATGGTACTGGACGACAACCCGGAAGGGTTCGCCGACTTGCAGGACGCCTTCATCCTGTTTCGCCCGTCCAAGAAGAAGGGCGACCCGACGAAGCGTGGGTATATGAATGTGGGAGAGAAGGTCGCGCTTTCGCAATGCAGCAGCGCTCAAATCACGACGACCAAGGGTACGGTTGTCTTCGACAAGGATGGACGAAAGCAGACGCGGCGGGTGCGCGACGCAGGTTCGGAGTTCACAGGCGAGATGCGCATGACCCGCAGTGAGTTGGAAGAAGCCTGCAAGACCATCCGCTCCCTGATCCCGCCCGACGGTGTGACCATCCGTTTCAACGGCGACCTCTTGCATCATAGGCAACCCCTGCGCGAGGTGGAGGCAAGCCTCCCGACGGTGGTTCCCGATGAAGACGGCAACATGCGCCGAACCCAACGCAAGACCACGGTGAGAATCCATGCGCCGCAGGACGGCGAAGTGGCGACCTTGTACGAGATGGGCATCCCAGTCGTGGAGACCGGGGACAAGTACCATGTTGACATCCAGCAGAAGGTTCCGCTCAACATGGATCGGGACAATGTGACGCCCGCGTACTTGCAGAAGGTGCGCGTCCTCGTGTTGAACGAGATGCACACCGACCTCAGCCCGGAGGATGCCACGGAGCCTTGGACGCGCAGCGCCGCGTCGGACAAAGATTGTTCCGACGAGGCGACGGAAGCGATGGTACGAAAAAGGTTCGGCGACGGTGCCGTGGCGTATGATCCAAGCGACCCGGAAGCCAACAAGCTATCTGCCGCCGAAGGCCGCACGGTCATTCCCGGCGGCGCATGCAGCAAGGGTGAATGGGGGAATATCAAAAGGACTGGTGCGGCCAAGCCCGCTGGTCAGGTGACGCCAAGCAACCGGGATGGTAGCGTCGAGCCGCGATACCTACCGGAATCGGAATGGACGGATGGCATCAAACTGGTCGTCCGGTACGCCAAAGCCATCGGCAAGGAATTGTTGGGTGAACCCATCTCCGTCGAAGTCCTGAACAATGCCACTTGCGGCACGATGGCGGATTATGGGCAAGGCAGTCTACGACTGAATGTCGGTCGTCTCGGCAAGGGTTGGTTCAACCTCGGCATTACCACCGAGGTGGACGAACTCCTCATCCACGAGTTCGCCCACCACTACGAATCCGACCACCTGTCTGAGAGGTATTACCACTCCTGCTGCCGTCTCGGTGCGCGGCTCAAGCGGCTGGCCATCGAGAACCGAGATTTCTTCGCACCCTTTCATGCCGTACAGGGGTGATCCGGCAACGACGACATCGATCAGGTCGGTTTGTTTGTTCCGTTGGTGCGGCGTGTGGATTGAGTTCGGCATGGACGCTGGCAAAAAATCGGCTCCGATAGAATGCGTCAGGGGAACGGCGGCGACGCTTGGTCGCGGATGTCCCACGGGGTGCGAAAAACTGGCAGGCCGCAAGGCCCCGCTACGGAAGCGGTCAAGACAAAAGCGGAAGGAAAGCAGTGGCAACGCGGCGCGACAACACAGCCGACAACGGGCAAGACGATGCCGCGCCAGGGAACGAGCGTGCCACTCGTCGTTTGCCTGCGTCTGCCTCCGCGTGTTCGCGCGCAGACGGGCGCGACGCACGGGCAGGCCGCTCCGGCTGCCCGCCCCGACCGCTGGCTGGCGATTCCGCCGTGAGACAGAATCCATCCCTCATCCCCGTCTCCATCGACCCAGCGGATTCGGGGATGGGCTGGAAGATTGCGTATGCCGTCCACGAGATTCCCGAGATAACGGGCGTCCCACTCAAGACGGTCAAACGCGAAGCCAGAGACGGTCATCTCGTTTCCGCCTCCTTTAACGGCAAGGTCGCGGTCTTTCTCACGGAAGACATCGTTGATTGGCTGCGGCGGAGGCGTTCGATCCCCGCCAGCACGGAAACGCGGCAAGTCTTGAAGAAAAAGCGATCTCGACGGGCATTGCGCCCAGCGGCGCTGCCGACGGAGACCGAGGAAAGCCAACGCCGGCGCGCCAAGTACCACGACCTCAAGCGTCGTCTAGGACGCGGGTGAGGAAGTCGTCGATGACGGCTATCGGATCGTCATCGCTCCGCTTGATGTCCCACTCGCATTCGTAGGTCATGGGTGTCCCGTCGAACGGGCCGGGCGGATCGACGAGATACTTGCGGGTCATCTCCGGGTTCTTGTGTCCGAGGAAGTGCTGCAAAGTTGGTTCGCTCACCCCGCCCAGAATCCCCGCCACCGTGGCGGCAGTGCGCCGGAACACATAGTGGCCGTTCCCTTTGGGCAGCACGAACCCGTTGGTCGATGGCCCGATGCCGGGCTTCTCCCTGTCCGTCTCGCGGGCGATCCCGGCCCGGTCGCAGGTTCGGTCGAACAGATCACGCACGAAGTTTCTTTTCTTCTTGCGGTCTACCAGCACAAGCCCGGTGCTGGGGACGAAGAAGATGCGGTTCGGGTCGGGCATGACGATCCGGCTCCGGTTCCCCCGTGGGGTCTTGTCGCGCACGATGTCGCGCGTGTAGTTCGACACCGATCCGACGCTCAGACCCGTCCGGCCAGCCGCGTCCTTCACGCTGTAGCCTGATTCGACGAGGGAACGCGCCCACCCCCGACGGTCTTCCGGCTGCTCCAGTAATTGATTCACCTTCCACCTGCTGATGCCAAGCTCGTCCGCGATCTCCAAGTGCGTGCTGCCCTCGTCGCGGAGCCGTCGAGCGGCTTTGGCCTGCTTGATGAGCGTCGGGATGTCGGCCCGTCTCTCCAAATCCTTGATGAGCCTTTCCCTGTGTTTGAGCCACGCCTTCAGCGCCGCACGGGTTCGTGCCATCATGGGAATGACATGCTCGTTGCTGCTCTTGAGAATCTTCGTCCAGCGCGCCAACCTCGTCTTGTATCGGTAGGTGACGAAGTACCCCCGCTTCATGTCCACGGCTGGTCGCTTGTTCTGCACGGAATCGTCCAGGAGCCGCAAATCGGACAGGTCGGACGCCCCGGCGGCGAGGTTGAGCGAGCAGAGCGTCATAGCCAACCCGAAGGGATCGTCCTTCACGGCGGCAAACCACTTCTTCAGCGCCGGGATGGGCAAGGCCACGGTCTCGCCGCGTCCGAACTGCTTGGCACCGGAGCCGAATCCCTCCCGCTTGCCAAGGTCGTCCGCCTCCTTCCCCGTGAAGTTCGCAAGGATGGCGCGGAAGGCGGGCAGGGCAATCTCGCAGTGCGCCTCGATCCAACCAAGAACCCTGCGGGTCGCGCCGAGATAGCCGTTGGCCGTCCGAAGGGATCGTTCGGATTTGGCGAGCATCGTGGCGCAGAAGTTTCGGAAGCCGTACAGTGTGTTCAGGTCGAGCGAGTCGATGCGGACGCGGTGGTTGTCCTCGAAGTAGGAAAGCGCCCACCCCCACCCGTTCCTGATCGCGGTGAGCTGCTCGTCGGTCACCTGCTTGGTGACCACCTTCGACTCGAACATGTACGCCGCCAGTTCGCCGATGGCCGCGTCGCTGCGCCCTTTGAGGGCATCCAGATTGTGAAGGTCGTTCTCCCGCGACGGCTTGGGCAGCGACAGCCTCGCGGCTTCGGGCGGATCGGCGAAGTAGGCCACCCGCTCGTCGATCTCCGCGAGGTAGTGGCACCACGCAGTGACGCCGCCGCCCGACCATTTCTTCGTCCGCTGCTTGCGTCCGTTGAAGGCGTCCCGGTGCTTGGGGGGGATCGGAATCTGGCTGTAGCTCTTGCCCGTCCCCGGCATCGGGTAGAACGACGGGCGGTGCGGCAGGCCCGGCGTGTCCGTCCGGTTGATCTTCCACAGGCCGACCTCAGCCGCGATGAAGTCGAGCTTGGCCGTCGCCACGGCCTTCGTGTCGGGGCGGGCATCGCACGCAGCAATGGTCTTCTTGCGGGCGTTGACGAACCGCTGGAGCGCCTGCCCCTTGAGCGTCCTGATGGGCGATCTCGCCCTGCCGGGCGGTCGGCCCCCGCCGCGTCTCGTCGTGCCGTTCCCGTCGGTTCCTGCCATAAACATCCTATCGGCGTGCAGCCGCCGTGGGAGCGGGGTGGCCTGCTCAGCCGGGGCGAAAAATAACTCCCTAAGAATAACTCCCTTCACATCCATCGGCAAGACAAACAGCGTTTTCGGCTTGTTTATGAGTGTTTTCGGAGATTCGTGGTTGCAATGAGCATGTTCTCGACACGCAGGAAGTCACAGGTTCAAGTCCTGTATCGCCCAGTCTCGTAAGTTGTTGAAATTAAACAACTTATGCATTTTATCGCTTTCGCCGAACCGCGTCATAACCGTAAATAGCGTCAACTCTGTGTCTTTTACAGACATTTCACAGGGCGAGGTTCGGTGCTCGCTGTGTTCGCCGTACCAATAACGCACTGGGCAATCCGTGGAGCCGGATCGCGGCACTGTGCCTGACTACATCGATGTGGTCAGAAATGGCGCGGTGCAGGCATTGGATCATCTGAGGTTTCGACAGTTTTACTTAGGAACTGGCGCCGCCACGCAAATGTGGGGTGATGTAAACATGGCAGCTCACGAGCCCATGTGCTGCGTACCGTAGGTAGATGAATTTCCATACGGTTACCGCGCTGAATCGGAGATATCCAAAAAAGCAGCGAAATCATGATGGTCGATGTCGCCGTCGTGATCTGAGTCTAGACAACGGCATTCGGGTTTGAAGGCGGCTGGCGTGATAGGCCCAACGTTGCCGGTGAAGCATCGCTGCATCGCTCCGAAATCGGCGAAGTCAATCACCGCGTCTGCGTTGCCGTCGCCTTCTCGCGTGCATCTCAAATCTAAAACAACCTGCCGCGGTGGGGGGTGTGCTAATTTTAGTTGAAATTTGAGACGAACGGCTCCATGAATGACGGTGGTTTTTGAGAAATCCATCAAACAAGGAGCCGTGTCATGAAAAGTTTCGTACGAATCGGAGCGAATCGCAAGGACGAAAACAAAGG
>JAJRSP010000220.1 GCA_024278775.1 Planctomycetota bacterium | reverse complement strand
CGCCAGTACCATGTAGTCCCGCACTTGGCGGCTTGTCTTGCCGACCACATCAACGCAGTGCTTGTCCCAGTCCTTACCCTTGAGCGCCAGCTTGGCCTTAATCCTGATGAGTTCGTAGCCGAGGCACCAGGAACTGCCGAGATCCACCCGCATCGACCGCGCGATCGCCCCGATGAGCATCGCCATGTAGACCTTGTGCTGGTCGAGGCCAGCCGACTTGGGAAGTACCGAGAACTCGCCAGTCTTGCCCCATCCATCCTTGCGTTCCCCCGCGCTCGCCTTCTTGCTTGCGCCGTTGTCCGATGCCGCGTCCTTGGCACGACCGCTCCTAGCTTTGTCGTTGGTAGACATATGAATGTCTCCGTAGAGGGACAGTTGAACCACCATCCTGCGTCTCCCCCATTGCGACGCAGACTGGTTTTGACGTTTCGATGCGCGCAGACCTCCCATCCCCGGTCGAGCCGGCTTTTCAAAACAGCTATTTGGTTGGTGGTCGCTTAACGACGGGTTGTCTGAGTCGAACCGACAGCGAGACCGTTACTCACGCCCGTCACCTTTGTTTCTTTCCGTTCCATTCGTGCCACTTTCAAGCAGTGCCCGTGCGACATTCACAGCGGCGGAGTATGCTTCATCAGCAGCGCTCGAATCGTCGAACGGTTCTTGGCGGACACGGACGGTGGGGTTCCAATCCCCCCGATTCGTTCCCGCGCGTCTTCGCGTGACTCGCTTTTTGTGTCTCGCTGCCACCGTTCGCTTCTCTCCGCTTCCGTCCGATCACGCCTTCGCGGCTTCGATTTCAACTCGCCGCTGACTGCGCCGTTTTGGGACTGACTGGAACCGCTTCCGCGTTTCCGGGTCGTGTTTCGACCTTACTGTCCCGCGTCTGGCTTCGTTCTAACACCCCTATTTATACGATACATCGTGCGTAAGTTCTTTGTTTGCAGTAGTTTATGGCGATTCGGGGCGCGGTGACGTGCCGACCGGAACGCCGGATTGCTGATTCCGCGATCTGGCTCACGCTGTGAATGCTGGAAAAGTGCGTGGGAAGCGGTAGCTGTGCGGGTTCCAGTTGAAACTCTGGACTTCCGATATGCGCGAGGTGACGCGTGCCGATCGGAACGGCAAGCCGTTCCGATCGGAATGCTAATGGCGTATCCGACGGAACAAGATAGGCATCCGCTCTAGTTTATCGGCGGGTAGTGTGGAGCAAAGACAATGCCCGAAGTGAAAGCACTGACAACTCAGTCGTTCGACACCGCAAAACACATTGACCGAATTAGCGATCTCGTGATTCTGCTTGCGATGATGAGGGAGGAACCGACGATTAGGCGAGAGAATGGACAGGAACCGGTTTACTTGGTTGACGGCTTGAGGATAGCCGATTCCCTAAAGAGATTTCACATCGACATGGACTACGGATACATTCGCAAACGTCATCTCGCCAAACATGGGTTGTATGGAACACGGAAGGACGGCACGCTTTTGTTACCCAAGCGAGATCGAGAGATCACAGCTCAAGTGGACTTTCTATGCCAAGCCATTCGGGACTTGTCAGATCGGAATACGCACTGCACTCGCGTCCTTGCGTCCATCGGTAAGTACTACACTTGGATGCCCAGCAGCTTCGGCGAGCGGGCTATCGTAGACGATGTGGCTGAGGAACATGAACGCCGGCGTGAGACATCGGAGAGGCAAGAAAGACAGTGACCACTCACGGGATTTCGTGCGTGGTTTCCCGCACATGAGATGTGGTTGGTCCGGAGTTACTGAATGTGGTGGGCAGCCCCAAATGAGCGAATCGCTGTCACTTCTTCATCGTACCGAGGGCACATTCTATTTTCCGCAATGTCCGCGCCGTTGGCTTGTGGTTTCCCTTCTCAACGTAGCGGATGGTGCCTTCATCAAGTCCCGCAAGTCTGGCGAGATCGTGTTGCGATAGTGCTGCGGCGGCCCGCGCTGGTCGCACCTGTTCGGCAGATAGCTTTGACTCTGACGGCTTCTTGGCACAGGTATCATGATTCGCCTCCTCGTTGCTGAGACACCCCATAACGGCTCTGATCTTACGAAGCGACCTCCACTGGCAGCGGCGATCCCGCTCGCACCGGGCGATTGTGGCCTCGTTTACACCAGCGAGTGACGCCAGCTCCTTTTTCGTCAAACCAAGATCGGTACGTGCCTTAGTGAGAGCTTGTCCCGCCGTGGCTGGATTGACAGGATAGTCGCTGATAAGAACATTCAGCGCTGGAAACACTATGTGGTAAGGTTTGTAGCCGCTATCGAACGCACGGGTGTCCGTGCGGCTATCACACCGACCCGCGTCGGGCGTGCAAGTGCAGTCCGCTTCAGATCGAACGATACCTCTCGCGCATCAGCGGCCCGCTCATTGATCGCGTGGACATTCACATCGAGGTACCCGGTGTGGCGTTCAGCGAGTTGCGAAGCGATCGCGAGGGTACGTCGTCGGCCACGATGCGCGAGCAGACGATCACTGTTCGTCACATTCAACGCGAACGCTATCAGAGCGGTACAATCGTCAACAGCCGCCTGACCGGGGCGATGCTCAGAAAACACTGCCTACTGGACAGCGCGGGAGAATCCATCCTCCGCCAGGCGATGACCGAGCTGGGGCTTTCGGCCCGGGCACACGATAAAATCCTGCGTGTTTCTCGAACCATCGCCGATCTGGCCGGGCAGAAGGACCTCTCGGCCGACCATGTGGCCGAAGCGATTCATTATCGACGTCTCGACCGGCAGTTGTAACGCAGAACTCGCGAGCAGCGGCGGTCCTCTCGATCGTTTCGCCGTTCATACCGCCATACCGCCACCATCGCCGGCCCTTCGGATGTTCAATCGAGTCGATTCTCACATTTCGTCGTCCTCTTGACCGAAAGCTGGAAAAGCCGCGTCTCTTCGTTATCATGACCCCCGGCGGTGCTGCGACTGCCCCGGGCAATTCGAGAGAAGCCCGGACAGCCTGAGAGGTGAACCGGTTCGCCTCGCGTCAGTCGTGCTGGCTTCTCGGGAAGCGAGTGCGAAGTCGAGACCGAATTTTGATTGGTATCCAAGGAGAGGACTCACATGAAGACTGGAATCGTTGCCCAACTGTCCTTCGTTTTGCTGGCCGTCGCCGGTCTGGCCGTATCCTCGGGTTGCCCTTCGGCCGGCACGGGGGGTGGAGTAGGTGGTGGCGGCACGGCCGGTGATGACACGAATGATGTGCTCGCCGGGCAGGTATCGAGCCTTGCGGCCAAGCCCATTGCCGGCGCGGTGGTGTCGCTGAGCGACGGGCGGTCCAGTTCGACCGACGACAACGGTTTCTACTCATTCGACGGGCTTTCCGCCGGGTCTCGCGTCGTGGTATCGTTCCGTGCAGCGGGGTTTGCGAGCACCTCAAGGGCGTTCGTCGTGGGCGGCGGACCCGGTTGCGTTCTAATGGCCGAAGCGGCGGAAACGGTGACGATCAGCGCCGACGTCTCCTCGACGCAGCGTAGCGGTGACTCGGCCGTGACACTGGCGGCCGGTTCCCTCGTTGACGGAAGCGGTACGGCTGTCACGGGCGATGTTGAGTTGACGGCTACGTTCCTCGACCCGAGCACCGGGGGGGTGATGGCGTTCCCCGGCTCCTTCGAAGACGCCGAGACCGCGGCCGGTGGTGCGACTACGCTCGAGTCGTTCGGATTCGCGATCTACGAATTGTCCCAGAACGGTGAAGAAGTGAACCTCGCACCCGGGAGCAGTGCGGACATCGAATACCTGCTACCGGACAACGCACAGGACCGCTTCGCGGTCGGCGATACCATCCCACTCTGGGAATTTGTCGCAGAGACCGCCGTGTGGGAGGAGGCCGGGACGGGAACGATCGGTACCGCCTCCGACGGATCGGGTCGCTTGGCGTGGTTCGCCACCGTCGATCACTTCAGTTCGTGGAACTGCGATGCCCCATTGGCGGAGAAGAGTTGCCTGAGCGGACGTATCGTCTTTGGCGACGGCCCGGTTTCCGGCGCTGAGGTTGCGGCCGTTGGTCTGGATTACAACGGAACCAGTGTGGTTCGCAGCGGGGGAGACGGAACGTTCTGCGTCGAGGTGAAACGCGGCTCGTCGGTGCGGCTCGAAGTTCGCCTGAACGGGTCGGCCACCCCGGTCGTTACGCGGGAAGTCGTAGCTTCAGACACTCCGGCGGATTGCACAACGGGAACCTGCACCGAGGTAGGTGATGTCTCTGTCAGCCTGGACTCCTGCGTATTTGGCACGGTGCTCCATGATGATGGGACGCCAGCCTCCGGTGTCACGGTCTTCGTCGTACCGGGCGGGACGACGACGACAGGCAGCGACGGCAGCTATTATGCCGCGGCGGTGGGCGGACAGGAGGTCTTTGTGTTCTCGCAGGGGCGACCCTCGGTGTCGGTGCAGACGTCGGTTTCGGCATCCTGCGGTGGGAGTATCTGTGCTCAGGCCGACCTGTTGCTGACGCTTCCCGGTGACGGGGATGATGTGGGGGAACTACTTGCCCAGACTCAAACGATACTCTCGGACATAACGGGAGAATCCGCAGCTTTCGCACTTCGAGGATCTTTCCTTGTGGCGGATTCGAACGACCTGGCGAGCGCGGGGCTCACCGGCTCGATCTTCCCCGGCGTGGAGATGCAGACGCAGGAGGTCGGAGGTTGCACCGTGACGACGCAGACGTTTACGTTCTCGAGCGACGGGGTCTCAGATCCAACATTCAGCTTCGACTTCGGTGGCCTGGGGGCCCTCGATCCCGGCGAGCCCGGTACCGCTACGAATGGCACGGCGAGCGTGACCCTGCTGCGCGGCGACCCCAACCTCGCAGATCCGCCGGCACCGTCCCTGGCCGGCATATTCTCGCCGGGCGAATCACCGGAAGAACTGGTCGCCCTCGGTTTCGAAGGCGGACAGACGATTGACTTCAGCTTCCCCGGCGGTGCGGACCTTGGTCCGTTCAGTGCGTCTATCGACATTCCTGATGATATCGTGGTGACTTCGCCCGACTTGTCGGCCAGCGCCCTCACGCTGAACACAAGCCGTGATTGGGACATTACGTGGGTCACGGGAAGCCCCACTGACACTGTGGTGGTTACGCTCACCCAGTCTACCGTCGACAATTCCGATGGGAGCGTAAGCTCCACGGTGGTCCATACGACGATCCTCTGCAAGTTCGCAGATGACGGGACGGGTACCATCCCGGCCCTCGCCATGTCCATGCTGCCCGCGGAATCTGCTACCGGCACGACGACCGTTACGTTTTCGCGGGAGCGGACCGTTTCCGTCTCCGTGCCGCTTCGGCGCGTGGCGGGCGAAGGCGTAGTCAACGTGGTAGGGTCTGCTAGTGTTTCGAAGACGTTCACCGCATTCAGCATTCCGGACCTACCCGCTATTCCAGACCTGTCGGACCTGTGCTCGTTCATCACCTGCCCCGCCGGCGAGGTGTGTAATCCGGATACGCTTCAGTGTGAGCCGCAGTAGAGCTGTTTCCGTGAACAACGATTCGGTGACAGCCGGAAGGGTAAAGGGAACGCCGATGCACGATGACAGCCTATGTATCTCTCGAACCACAGTTGGTCTGGCCGGGGGAAAGGATCTCTCGCCCGACCGCGTGGCCGAAGCGGTTCATTTTCGTCGCCTTGACCGGCAGTTGTAGAACGCCCTTGGTTTTGTGCCGCTCGGCGGTAGAGAATCTTGGGCTTGTGGGCGTCAAGTGTTGGTCGCGGTCCTTCCGTGGGGTATACTCGCGGGTGTGAGAGGTTTGTCTATCGGAGCGATGATCATGCCTGAGTCTCAATCGCAATCCCAACCCCAGCCGGAATCGCCTTCGGCGGAAGAGCTTCGCAAGGCGCTCAAGGCGTTCAAAAAGCGTCTCAAACTCGCCCGGCTCGATGATGTTTCCGGCCTCGGACATGGGCCGATGTCGAGTGGCAGAACTTCGGGGATCGTGGCGATCATGCCGCCGAACCAATACCCCAAGGCCGTCTGGAACGAGCTCGTCGAGCGCGGCCGACTCAAATACGCCGGACATGGGCTCTACCAGCTTGCGGCGGAGTAGGTCGCCTGACCGGGGTGGCTCAGGACGTTTTCCGGCGGTTGGAGGTGGCCAGCCGGGAGCCCTGAAGATTTCGAGCATAGGGGGCCGTATGCACCTTTTCCCATCGCAAGGAAAAAAGTGGGGACATTATTTATAATCCGGGCTATGGTCGGACACCGTTGAAGATCCCGACTCTTCGGCCAGTGAGCGGATGAGCATTCGGGTGGCTTCGATGTTGTGCAAAGGACCGGCTGCCCGAAGCTTTTGTAGGAGCTGCCGACCTCGCTCGTCGGCACCTGTTTCCGCGTCTGAGAGCAGTTGATCCACTTCCCGGTGCCATGATGCCAGAAGCCCATCGAAGCGTTCCCCCTCGTCTTCGTGACAATCCATGCAAGCGGTGTCGATCATCTCGAAGTTGGTGGGTTCGGACAGGTCGTGGCAGCCATCACAACTAACGGATTCGAGCATGGGATCCGGTGGAATACTGAACGAGGCGAAAGCGCTCAGAGAAGCGGCGCGGAACTCATGTTGCATGGTGTGACATCCCTCGCAAGTACGAGACGGAGAAACGCCACCAGTGTGACATTGATCGCATCGCAGCATGGCATGTGAGCCCTCCAACTTCATGGGGTGGACAAACCCAGCCGTTTGAACCAGCGAGGAAGGATCATCGACGTGGCGAGGTTGGAGGAATACGTGGCAGACCGAACACTCATGGCTGATCGGGTTGCCCGTAGCGTCGACGTGCCGGCCTCCATGGCAGCGGAAACATCCCTGGACATGCTTGTGCCCGATGTTGTCCTGGTAGGTGCGCCAGTTGACGTTCATCTCCGGGAAAAAGTTGGTACGATAGATGTCGACGGCCACGTTTTTCAGACGCTCGATGTCGCTTCGACGCGCTTCCCACACATCGGGCATCTGCTTCTGATAGAACCACTCGATGGATAGCGGCACGCCAGCCAGACCGTCCGACTTGGAAACATAGGGTTGAACGAGCGCTCGCACGGCTTCCCGCTTTGCGAATGGCAGAGACTGTAGCGGTGGATCAACATTCAACGCTAAATCCACGGCGCGGTCCGGGGAACGGAACATGTGCGCCGGGCGATTGTGACAGTCCATACAATCGACCACGCGACGAGTTCCCGGAGGCGGTGGGTCAGCGACGGACTTGCCGTCCGAGCGGTATATCCGTTCGTTACTGGTGCTGTCATCGACGATGCGCACCCACGGAATATCCTGAAGGTGATCGTCAACCGCCACATACTCGATCGTAAACCCGAGCGCCATGTGCCAGTGGATGCCGGAGGGAGGCCCGGTTGACCGGTCGCTTCCGCCGACCTTCAACAGCATCCGCAATCGGTGACGCGTGTTCGCTTCATCGGACGCGAAATGCTCAATGGTGACGAGCTCGTCCCCGAAGTACTTCGCGGGCCAGTGGCATTCTCGACACGTCTCGGTGGCAGGTCGCAGTTCCTGGATCGCGGGTGGAATCGGGCGGGGAAACGAGTCGGTGGCTACGGAGAGTACCTGCCGAACGCCCGACAGCTTGGACTTGACATACCAGCTTGCACCGGGCCCGATGTGACACTCCGCACAATTCACTTTGGCATGGGGAGACTTCAGATAGGTCGTGTACTGCGGTTCCATTACCGCATGGCACACCAGGCCGCAGAACTGGTCCGAGTCTGTGTAATGGTATCCTTCGTAGCTCAAGATACCGACAAGTGGAATGACGACTGCTATCGCCGCTCCGATGATAAACAGCACGTGACGGTGATGTGGGAGATTGAGATTGACGCGTGGGTAGTACCGAACGTGATTGGCCGTTCCTTGTTGTCGCCGATGACGCCGAAGCGCCAACGCGACTCCCGACACCATCATCACGCCGCCAACCACCACGAGTCCGGGGAAGACCAGGTAGGTGAGCAGACCCAGATAGGGGTTTGGTTGTCCGGTAACCACGTCAAGGAAGAGGAGGCTGAGGATGAACAAGGCGGAGATAACGGCCAGCGCTGCACCGGTCAGCGAAACCGCGTTACGCCAGAGAAGCGTGTTTGTTCTTTTTGACATCTAGTAACTCCCCAGGACGACTAACACCGGAGTGTTGTCGTTGGCATAAAAGGTCGAATCAGTGATTGTACTTTTTCTACCCGCTGTGTATTTTTGCAGCATCATCGGCGGCCCACGTCACACCCTTGCCGGAGTGACATCGAAGGGACGCGAAATCCAGTGTGATGAAAGGGTGCCCCTGTGCGCTCGGGGCGGCGAACTTCACATTTGGGTCATCTCGACTAACCGAATTGCCATCTACGTCAGTATACGCCAGTGCTGCTGCGTCTGTATTGATTAACCAGGCGTGTGAACGGATATCCCCCGAGTTGGGGGCTGTGTCGACTACGCTCTTCGTGGTGAAAGCCATATAGCAGGTCCGGCGCGTGTTCGGGCTGGGATGAGTCACGGTGATACCCGTATGGCAGTTAGTACATTCCCTGATGATGCCCGGCGGAGGCGGGGGCAGATCGAGTGTCTTATCGTCGCCGTCAGCCGCCGCCAAGGCCTGGATACCGGCTCGCTGGGCCTCAACGAAAAGGGGTTGGTGTGGGTCACGGCGGGTCGCGCAGCTGTCGAGTATGACCTCCACATGGGGGCTGCGGTTGAATTCATCCCGCTGCTCGTGATGGCGAACAAAGCCGCCGGAGGAGGCAATGCCGTCAGGTGACCGGGTGTGGCATTTGCCGCAAACGGTATCGGCTCCGGACTTGGCGACGATCACACTCGGCGGGGCTGCAGCGTGACCGGCACCGATACCGTGGCATTCCTCGCATCGGATTTCCTCATGTTCCCAGTCGCTCACGAACCCATCGAGGCCACGGCGATTTTGAACATCGGCACCGTAGGCCGTGGTGTGGCACCTCCCGCAGTTGTCTGGCTTGCGTCCGATGTTGCTGATCCAATGACCCGGGGTTCCACTAGGTGCGGTGTGGCTATCGTCGTCACCGTATGCACTGAACTGGCCGGTGGGATAATTGTACTGGGCAGATGGCCCCAGTACCACGAATCCACCAGTGTCGGCCACTCGATATATGTACCGGTAATCGCTGGCTGCGAAGGCGACATCGTCCCAGGTCAAACCGGCATGTGTTCCGGTCGATTCGGTGATGGGGTACACCGGCGGACGGCTGTCAACCACATCGTTCAGCTTGAAGGGGCGTCTCGTATGTATGAAGGAGTTGTATTGGTCCGCGTGACAGTTTCCACTGCGGATGTTCCCAACAAACGCGGACGCGGTCGGAGTGTCACCTCCATTTGTGCTACCACTGCCACTCGTTCCACCACCTTCCCCAGTGCCGTTCGGCGGCACCCTCGAAGACGGATACTCCGCAATCAAGCCGAGCCTGCCAGCCACTCGGCTTACCGCCTGCAGTAATGCTGAAGCGGATCGAGCCATCGATTTTTTCACATTCATCGCAAGCTCCTATGAATGTTAATCAGGCTCTGTGCAAAACGAGACTCGGTAGGGCCGTGTTTCTACCGTGACGCCGCAAACGAAGTCGGCTAGAACCCACGAAACGAACCGGGGATCTCGGAGCCGACAATTCGGATGGAAAAACCAGCACGTTCCATGCCACCTACCCGGTCCCGTAGACGAGAATCGTGGGGTTTGGGAGTGCCGCTCCCAGGTTCGGCCAGGACCAGCGCACATTGAACTCTTTTTCGTGAATGGGCTTATGGCAATGACTCGTTGCTCGATCGATGATCACCAGATGTTGCCGTTCGTCCAATCCGCTCCGACACTCGCCTGCAAGGCTCTACCGAGAACAGGTGTCAGGCTGCGATATTCCTATTTTTACGAATAACGCCCGGTGATGCGTGCCGGCCCTTTGGGTTCGGCTCCCGCAAGATGAGTGAATCGCGACTCCGTTCATTGAACCGCGAGCCTCCTCTTGCTGGAACGGGAAATGCCAGTCTTGCCCGGTGCAGGTGTTCTGTGTTACGGTCCGTGTCGACCGGCGT
>JAJRSP010000219.1 GCA_024278775.1 Planctomycetota bacterium | reverse complement strand
GTGATCTTGGCGGCATCACGATATCAGCCGGATGGCTCTCCTGAGCTTGCGCCGGCCCTGTTGGAAGGCTTGGGGACGCGACTACGACACGGTGCCATCGTGGCCCGAGATATGGTCAAACGCCCCGGGGAGTTCGTATTGGCTGTGAAGCGGACTGACAACGTCGTGATTCCGACCCTGCCGCTGGCCGCCGTGGCGTCGGTCATCATGCCGGAGGCGCGCCTCGAACTGGAGTGGCCATTGCGTACAGACCCGCTTTTCCTTCTGCATCGGTTGCGACCCGGTGCGTATTCTCGTGTTCGGAACGAATTGAAGGTAACGCGATCTATCAAGAGCAAGATCAACACGAAAATGGTGAAGGTAGGCGATATCGAAGCCGCCGGTTCTTTTTTGCTCGATAGCCCCAAGCAATGGGCCGCGCGTTCGATTCCCTATGAGCAGGTGCTGTCCGCCTCCGATCAACGCCTCGATGAGCTTTTTCGGGATAAGGTGGTGATTGTGGGGGATTTTCGTACCAGGCGTTTCGGTTTTTCCGCTGATCGCCACGACGTCAAATACGGTCGAAAGATCACGCGCGATGTGCCCGGCTGTTTTCTGATCGCTGATGCGGTCGCCGGATTGTTGGGGCGTCGCCAAAAGGTGTGGGCGATCCCTCTGCCGCCGAGTTCGTTTCTGTCGATGCTCGGTCTCGCCGCGTTGGCCACCCTGGCATCCATCCGATTGGCCACCCTGCGTGTGTTCGATCGAACCCAACACCGCGGGTTCGTCGTCGCGGGGCTTCTCCTTACGGGCGGCGTGTGCCTCGCGGCGATACCGTCGCTCGAAAGATTCTGGGGTGTTCATCTTGCGATGGCGGTGCTGTCGATCACCTGGCCGATGGCCGGGGCCATGCTCGTGGAGTTCGCCCGAAACCGGCACCGCATCGCCGACCGCGCGCGACGCGAGGTCGAAACGCTTCAATTGTCGTCGGACGGAACGCTTACCCTTGCGCCGCGGCCACCGACATCACCGATAGGAATGTGATGACAGCCGTCGCAAGCATCGGGATCAAACGACCGGCCCAACAGACCGCTCGTGTTTCCATCCGGGTGAGTGGGAAGTTAACCATCGGCGAACACTCCTAGTTAGCCTTCCGATCCCAGCTCGATGAGCGGAATCCACCCCTCAATCATATCGATGAACCAGAAAAGAAGTTCCATCTGCCTGCGCCTCCCAAAGAACTCGACCTGACCCAACTGACGTAAGTCTCGGAAGCGACGGGCTTGGTATGAAGTGCTGGCCAAGCCGTCGCGTCTCGTTCGGCTTCTGGCTACCGGTAGATCGGCGGACGGTGGAGGCGTTTACAGTTAGCGACCGGATTTTTCTAAAGTTCTAAGAAGTTTGTGCGTTCGCGTAATGAGTTTCGTGAGGAAACCATAGGTTTTTCGACGTATTCGCCCGTTTTGTGCGTTTGCGTACCGCGTGACGGATGGTTGGGTGTTTTCAGTGAACGTGTAGCGACTCGGTGAATCTGCCGGTGTCTGGGACGCTTCCGACCGGCTTCACCGGCAAAAGCCGCGATACGCGGATCGAGTCCGTGTTAGCCAGGTTGCGGCAATGGTCCGGAGGTGCCGTCACCGATATCGGGAGAGGTCTTCGGGTCCACCTTGACGGGTCTGGCCAAGCCTACGGGATCATCCTTGGCGGCTTGGTCGAGCAGATCGGCCACACCAGCGCGGTCGATCGTTTCACCGCGAATCAGCGCGTTGACTTCTTCACCACTCACCGTCTCAAACTTGAGCAGCGCCTGGGCGATCGTCTCCGTCTTGTCGCGGTTGTCGAGGATGATCTTCTTTGCGTCGGCGTAGGCGGTATCGATCAGCGATTTGATCTCGGTGTCGATCATTTCGGCCGTCTTCTCTGAGTAGTTTCGACCGCCCATATCGAACATGGAGGCGTTAGATTCATCTTCGCCGTAGAAGATGAATCCGGCGTTGTGGCTCATACCCCAATCCCGAATCATGTGGCGGGCGATTTCCGTGGCATGCTTGATGTCCTGCGCCGCGCCGCTGCTGATTTCGTCGAAGAACACGTCTTCCGCGATACGTCCCCCAAACATGACACGCATCGTCGCGAGCAGGTAACTTTTGGTGTAAACCATCCGGTCTCGTTCGGGTAGAGAAAACGTGGCACCGCCGGCCTCTCCGCGGGGAATAATACTCACCTTGTGAAGCGGGTCGGCGTCTTCCTCGAGTGCTTGGATGATGGCGTGACCGGCCTCATGATAGGCGGTGATCTTGCGGTCACGTTCGTCGACGGAGGCGCTTTTCTTCGCCCGACCCCAACGAACCTTATCGCGAGATTCCTCGAAATCGCAGTGCTCGACGTAGTCCTTGTTGTGCAGCGCCGCGAGCAGTGCGGCCTCGTTGACCATGGCCGCGAGCTCGGCACCGCTGAACATCGGCGTGCCTCGCGCCAGTCGACGAATATCCACGGTGGGACCGAGCTTGATCTTACGTACGTGGACCTTGAGAATCTCGTAGCGACCCTGTAGGTCCGGCAGCGAAACATAGACCTGCCGGTCAAACCGACCGGGGCGAATCAAGGCCGGATCAAGCACGTCGGCGCGGTTGGTGGCCGCACAAACGATCACCTGAGAGTTGGTCTCGAACCCGTCCATTTCCACCAGGATGGCGTTGAGCGTTTGTTCACGCTCGTCGTGTCCGCCTCCGGCGAAGCCGGCACCGCGCTTGCGACCCACGGCGTCAATCTCATCAAGGAAGATAATACACGGGGAGTTTTCCTTTGCCTGCTTGAACAGATCACGGACACGAGACGCCCCGACGCCGACAAACATCTCGACGAAGTCGGAACCACTGATCGAGAAGAACGGCACGTCGGCCTCACCGGCGATCGCCTTGGCGAGTAGGGTCTTGCCGCATCCGGGTGCCCCCACCAGCAACACGCCGCGCGGGATGCGCCCGCCGAGCCGCTGGAACTTCTTGGGGGATTTGAGGAATTCGATGATTTCTTCGACTTCTTCTTTGGCCTCCTCGATGCCGGCCACATCCGCGAAGGTGATGTTCGTGTGCTCCTTGGGCGTGAGACGATGACGCGACCGCCCGAAGTTGCCGAGCATCCCCGCTCCGCCCCCGGCGCCGCGGAGCTGCCGAAACAGAAAAAACCAGATAAACCCGAGAATCAATATCCATGGCAGCGTGCTCGCGAGCACGAGCAGAAACTGATTTGGGTTTTCCTTTCTGATGACCGCGTCCGGTAACTCGGTGTTGAGTCGACGTAGAAAATCACCGTCGATTGCTTCTCGTGGATAATTCACCGTGAAATTGAGCGGTGTGTTGGGTTGATCGCCCTGAGCCGCGCGCGCTTTGCGCCCCTCAAGCAAACCCTCCCCATCGCGAATAATAATCTCTGCGATGTTCTTGTTGCGGATCAGCGATTCGAATTCGCTGAGCGAAATCTTCGTGGACTGGGCAAACGAGTCACTTAGCAGTGCGACAAGAAGCATCGCCAGACCCAACAAAACCATCCAACTGACCACATTACGGGATAGCTTCATATTGGGTGGACCGTTTTTCTTGGGGTCCGTCGGTTTCTGCTGCGACGATCCGTTGTCATCGGCCATATAGCCTGCTCCTGTTGAATCAGCCCCGTTGCATGCACACCATCACGCAACAACCATCATAGAGGCCTTACCAGTCCGTTTCCATTGTTTCGACGATCTGTTCGGCCATGCCATCGAGGGCCCGAGTCATACTGACCGTGAATGTCTCTCCCACGGGTGGAATGTAACTCGTCTGATACACAAATCGGGGTCGCTCAGCGAGGATCTCTCCCGATCGCATGTCCTGAAAACGGAATCGCACGACCACCGTAGCCCCAATTTCCCGTGGTCGACCGGTACTCAGATCATCACCGAATACCTGATTCTTTACGCTGAGAACCTCTCCCGAAAGCGTGGCATCCGCCGTCTGCTTGGACCCAATCCGGTACGGCGTGTCCATCTCAATCCGTTTAATAATCGCTTCGGTCAGCCGAAACTCCAACTCGCGTCGAAACTCTCGGGATTGGAACATTTCAACATGAACCGTCTGAATATCGGTCCGAAAGGGACGCTTCGTCGAATAACCACACCCGGAAGCAGCGGATACGGCGGCCAATGCCAGGAGGAGCGCGGTGGCGCGGGTCTGCCGAGCCCGTGTTCGCCATGGTGCGTGCGGCACTCGGCTTGGGTGCCCCGCGGTCTTGGCCGGGCAAGACGCGAATCTGTGGGCCACACGAGCCCCCGACCCCGTGAGCCGTGCTTCGAGAAGAGAGCGACCACTCATCCGCCGTTTGACGTATGTGGGAACACTAGGAGTCACCGGGGTTTTCTCCTATCGGTGCCACCGGAACGACCTCCAACACGCCCATCAACTCCAGGCGTGTCGCCGCCTTCGTCGCGGCTATGGAATCGGGCCATTGGTCTCGCACCAGTTGGTAGTAAAAGGCGGCCGAGCTCAGGTGGTTCGTTGTTTCGTACTGCCGGCCGACCAGGTATTCTTTATCCGCGCGCATCTCCCGAATACTATCCAGCACGAGCCCGATGCCCTCTTGATTTGCTTCGGACGGAAATGCCGTGCGATACTCACCGAACTGCTCAGCGGCCTCGACCAACGCCGCATCGTCGTACCACACACCGGCAAAGCTCGCCAGCGCTGATTCGGCCGCCCGCCGCATGGCATATTGGTAGTAGCGGCTGTGGGGGTATTCGCGCATCAAGCGGTTATAATCCTGCTCGGCCAGTGCGTGCGAACCAGTCTTAAACTGATAATCCGCCTTGGTTTTGATCGCCAACTCGGCATAACGATTACCGGGATATTCCGCGGAGATTTCACCGAGGATTTGCAGGGCGACGTCCTCGCCCGAAAGAAGCGGCATGCCCCAGAGTTTTCGTTTGGCTCCGGAGAGGAACGACTCGGCGATTACGAACTCTAGCCGAAGCGCGTCCGATGTGGCCGCGGTGCTTCCATACTCCCCCAACATCGCCTGCAGGGTTTCGTGTGCGACCATGAAATCTTTTCGCCCGATCAGCGCATCCGCTTTGGCCACCAGCACGTCCGGGTGGAGTGCGTCGCCCGGGCCGTATTTCTTGATGAATGCTTCGGTGGCCGCCAGCGCCCGGCGGAAATCGTTACGGCGAAGCATGTCACGAATCAGGAAGAGATCGCCCTCGTTCGTGCCGGGTAGGGGCGGCGCCACCTCCACCCATTCGCGTGTTCCCGTCTCATAGGTCAGCGTGCGCAGCCGCGGTTCCTGCCCCCGGAGCATGGAGGGGGCAATCGTTGCCGCCATGACCGCGATGGAAGCGCACCACACAGGTTTGGTTATTGGCTTCATAGCGATTTATCTGTCTCGTCCGTGTGCTCCGTGCCCTTTCCCACGGTGGGGCCGCCCTCGGGCGATCCGGCCCACGATTGAGGGAGTGGGAATCGTCGACTCGCCCTGCTATTATCCCCGAACCACCCGTCGACGCAATCGTACCCCTGCTTTTGCTGCAAATGGGCCAAGAGCCCGGATAGCGTGAGCCGATAGGTAGCCTGCGGGCGGGATGGACGTGTCGTGTCCGGCTGTTGGTTCGTGAAAGGGTTGATATGCGCGCGGTAGTCTTCGATGGTGATCTTCGTGTCGAGACGAACCACCCCCAACCCAAGCCCGATGCCGACGAGTGTCTCGTGCGGATTCATCAGGCCGGCATCTGTGCGACGGATCTGCATATCCAGACCGGCTACATGAACTTTCGAGGGGTCCTGGGGCACGAGATGGTCGGTACGGTGGAACAAGGCCCGGAGGAGTGGCTGGGGAAACGCGTCGTCTCCGAGATCAATTGCATCTGCGGCCGGTGCGACATGTGCCAACGCGGGTTATCTCCCCACTGCCGCGACCGGACCGTCTTGGGCATCCTCGGGCGCGACGGCTGCTTCGCCGACTACGTCCTCGTGCCCGCGCGAAATCTGCACGCCGTACCGGAGTCCCTGGCTGATGAGCAAGCCGTGTTTGTCGAGCCGCTGGCCGCCGCCTATCAGATTCTCGTGCAGTGTCCGATGGACGCACGATCTCGTGTGACCGTGATCGGTCCGGGTCGCCTGGGGCTGCTCGCCGCGCAGGTGCTGGCCACCACGGGCTGCAAGCTCACCGTCGTCGGACGCAACCGCGAGAAGCTCGAACGATGTGAGAAGAAAGGGATCCAGGGCATCCACGTGGATGAGCTACGAGCCGGGAAGGATCACGACGTCGTCGTGGATTGCACCGGCTCGCCCGCGGGGTTGGAGCTGGCCATGCGCCTGGTCCGCCCGCGCGGTACCATCGTACTCAAGAGTACCTACACCGAACCGAGCCCGATCAACCCGGCCCCGATCGTTATCGACGAAGTGACACTGCTTGGCAGTCGGTGCGGCCCCTTCCCCGAGGCGATCAACGCGCTCACCCGCGGTGCCGTCGAAGTTCAATCCATGATCTCACGGACCTTTCCCGTCGAGCGCGTGGCCGAGGCCATGGCCGCCGCCCGAGACCCGCGCAATCTCAAAATCCTGCTGAAGATAAGCGGCTAGAGCATTCTACGTTATTGTGTAGCGTCATAGCCGCATCCCTGGAAGAAACCATGGCAGTCGTCAGGCGTGACCGAGCGTAGCGCGTCACCAATGGCCTTGAAAAGCGCTCGGCGCGTTCTCGCGGCG
>JAJRSP010000218.1 GCA_024278775.1 Planctomycetota bacterium | reverse complement strand
TTCGTGACCGGGATCGAGCAACTGATGGAAGTGGGCTTGAAACAGTTCAAAAGAATCGCGGGGTTGGGATCTCGGCTTCATCAGGGCCTCCGTGCCTGTACGAAAATTGCAAGGTTTCACCATCAATCGATACAAAACCCTACAATTTCCAAGCCACGAAAATGACGAAAAATACGGCGATCTGCACGCGATAACCGTCTTTCAGGGACGACTAACGATTTCCAACGAGGACGCGGCTCGCTTTTCAGGGCTGGGAACGGCTTTCGCGTTCCCGTCAGCCTCAAGTCAAAAGGTGTCAAAGCCCGATAAGCAGGAGTCGGTGTAGACCGAGATCATCTACCTGGGGAGTTTCCGGCCGTGGCCGATGTCCTTGATCAAAGTGAAGTGGATGCGTTACTCGCAGCGGTAGCTACCGGTGGCGTGGAGAGCGCGCAGGAGGTGGTCACGCAGCGTGCCCACCAGGTCGTGAAGGACGTTCACACCTACGACTTCAAGCGACCGGAACGCGTCAGCAAAGAGCAGATGCGCGCCCTGGAGGGAATCCACGAGACGTTTGCGCGTAACTTCGGCGCGTCGCTTTCGGGCTATCTTCGCACGATTGTGGAGGTGCGCGTGGCGACGGCCGAACAGCTCACCTACAGCGAATTCATCCACTCGTTACCCAACCCCACGAACTTTAACTTGCTGGGTGCCGTCCCTCTCGAAGGGCAGATGTGCCTGGAAGTCAGCCCGCTGATTATCTACCCGATCATCGACCGGTTGTTGGGTGGCTCCAATTCCGAACTGTTCATCCCCCAACGACCACTCACGATGATCGAGCAGCGACTCGTCGGGCGAATCACCGACCGCGCACTCCAGACGCTCACCGAATCATGGTCGGAGCTGGTCGAAGTGACCTTCTCGATCAACGAGGTCGAAAGCAATCCGCATCTGGTGCAGATCGTCGCGCCCAACGAGGTGGTCGTGGTGATCGGGTTTGAAATCAAGATGGGCGGTCGGGCCGGCACGATGAGCCTCTGTATCCCGTTCAACGTGATCGAGCCGGTGATCGGCAAGCTCCTGTCTCAGGGCTGGCTGGCCTACCAGCGGCGAGCACAGGCGGAGGACCGAGGCACTGATCTGGCCAGTGCCATTGGGGCCACCCATGTCAACGTGGTGGGCTACCTCGCGGAGACAACCATCACGGTGGATGATCTGCTGACGTTGAGGCCCGGCGACATTCTACAAACCACCAAAGCGCCGACCGACGAGATCATTCTACAAGTTGAGGGCGAAAACAAATTCGCCGCCCACCTGGGCCGACACAAAGAAAACCTCGCCGCCAAAATCACGCGACAAGCCGAGGTCGAAGAACCACTGTAGTGCGCCGGGGCAATCGACGGGTGGTACTGGACGGGGGGGTACTGGGCCCACGAGGACTTGAACCTCGGACCTCGTCGTTATCAGCGACGCGCTCTGCCAACTGAGCTATGAGCCCTCGACGGCCCCGCCACCCCACGGCGCGAGAAAAATCACACCGGCCACGGCACCCATTTCAATGTATCCGCCGACTGTGTGTTGTCAACCACGGAAACGTACATCCGCCGCGTGTGGCCATCCGTCGGTGTCGGCAACGAATTCTCTGGGCCACGCCATTATAAACACAGCCATGTCGAATTGTTGGGGCGTGGCCAGGTGAGCTGGCGTCGCATGATGGGAGTGCGGGGACAAGTGCGGACGTGCGTCACCGCATACGCCTCTCATGGATCCGCAAAGGTGTAGCCGAAAAGCTTGCCCCGCCCCACACGCTGCTTCCGGGGTGCCGGGGGGTGGCCGCGTCCTCCGACACCCTTCTTGCCGTACCAACTTGGCCAAAACCGGGTCGTGCGTTATCCTTTGCTATAGAGCCGACGTAGCTCAGTTGGTTAGAGCGCCGCGCTGTGGACGCGGAGGCCCCAGGTTCGAATCCCGGCGTCGGTAGTTCCTTACGTTACGTACCAGCAGATCGTTGCCGGTTTGGTAACGCGGCCGGATGTTGTCGGCCGGTGAAGTGATGCCGGGGCGCTATCGGGTGATCAAGCCGCACCGTTACCTGACGACCACAAGGATATGGATATGAGCAGTGACACCTCAGATAACGCCGGTGCCTCCCCTCAAGGGGCTTCGTCCGCGGATGCCCCTCGAAAGCGCCGCCGCCGACCGGTGTTGCGTTTTGTAGTGGTTCTTGTGGTGTTGATGGTGGGGTTCAACGCGCTCTTCTACGCATGGTTTTCCAAGACGACGTATTTTGAGTCCTACTTGGAGGTGAACGCGCGCGCTTCGGCTGTCGTGTTGGACCTGCTCGGTGAGAAGGCCACGTCCCACGGTGTGGCCGTGACCTCCCCCCGGTTCGCGCTCTCGATCAAACGAGGGTGTGACGCAATCCAGGCGTCCGTCTTTTTCGCTTTGCTGGTGGCGGCCTCGCCACTGGCCGTACCTCTTTTGCGTCGGTGTGCCTGGATGATTGGCGGCACGTTAGTTCTACTAATCATTAACCTCGTTCGTATCATCAGCCTGTATTACACCGGTGTCTGGTGTTCACCGGAGACGTTCGAGATGATGCACGTGGAGGTCTGGCAGGTCGCGTTCATTTTTCTTCCGATTGTGCTATGGCTGATCTGGATTCGCAGCCTACGTCTCCATCAGGCCACAAACACCCATGCGTCAGCGTAGCCCCATCTGGTATTTCGTGCTGGTGTTTGGCACCTGTTACACCCTCTTTGCCCTACCGTGGCCCGGTTTGGCGGAGCGATACTCGGCGGCCTATCGTTATGTGGCTAATGCCGTGTTTAATCCGTTCGGAGAGCGTGGTCGGGTGTCGTTTGCGCCGGCCCCACATCCGAACCGCACCGCCGATACGATGATTAGCACGCAGATGCGCGGCTCGCGCTACATCGGTGATGCCGAACACAGCCCACGGATTACGGGGTATCTGCCCACGGTGGAGTTCATCGCGTTGGCACTGGCCACACCCATTGCATGGCGACGGCGTTTGATCTCGCTCGGGGTCGGTATCATGCTCATCCAAGCGTTTGTCTTGGTGCGTGTGTGGATTGCGCTGATCTATTGGTTTAGCACGCCGGACACGCCCTGGCGACTGTACGAGCTTGGCGAATGGACCCGGTCTGCGCTCTCGCTGATCTTCGAATCTATTAACGAAGCACCTGTGGTCTCCTTCGTGTTTCCGGCCATCGTGTGGCTCGTATTGCTGTTTCGCCCGAATGACTGGGGCTGTCACGACAACCCACCAAAGCCACGGACGTAGGTGCCGCGTTTCATAACTGTCACGACTACCTGAACCGTGGGCTTCAGCCCGCGCGGTTTCGAGAGTTCGTGCGGGGCTCGGCGTTCCAGCGCCGCGCGATCTAAAGCATGCGGCGCGGTCCTTCTGCGAAGGCAGCAGGATGCCGTGATCGCGGAGTGTTACGCCTTCTTGTACGATGGTGGCCGTGAAAACACCGGAGGAAAAATCGAAGCTCGTCAAGCAACTGGCCGCGATGGTGGGCGTCGCAATCCTTTTCGCGTTGCTGATGTGCGTCGGGTGTGGCTCGGACCCAGCCATGCTCCTGTCAGCGTCGCAGCGCTTGCCCGAGGAGAACACGACCGCTCCGCCGGAGGGGTTCACGCTGCTCGCGCGGTTCGCCCACATCTCCGATACGCACATGGTGGATGAGGAATCGCCGGGGCGGCTCACGGTGGCCTCGCGTCTCACGCGAAGTGCCTGGCGACCCTACGAGGCCTACGCCACGCAGCTGCTCGATGGCACGATCCGCACGATCAACAAGCGGCACGCCTCGGGCATGAACATCGACTTCGTGATCCATACGGGCGACGGCACGGACAACGCCCAGCGAAACGAACTCGGCTGGTTGGTCACCGCGTTCGACGGCGGACTCATCGACCCGCGTACCGGCCCCGATGATCGAGCCCCGGCATCCCTTCCCGACCCCGCGCTCGATCCGCATTATCCGTTCACCGCGCAGGGGCTCTATCGCAACGGCCGGCACGGCAGCAAACCCACCATTCCCTGGTACACCGTTTTCGGCAATCATGATCGCTTCGGCGTCGGCGTGTTTCCGATCATCAACGGGCCGCTTGGTGCTCGCGTCAGCCCGCTGCCGCTACCCGATCGGCTTGGGATCGTCGCGCCGCTGTGGCTCAACCCGGAGGGGGCACTTGCCTGGGCACCAATCACGCCGGCCAATCTCGGCCCGCCGCCGCGACTCAACACCCCGACTCGCATCGAACCGAACCCCAACCGGCGCTATATCACCAACGAGGAGTTCATCACCGCGCTGCTGGGCAGCACTTCTGCCCCGGCCGGGCACGGGTTTGATGCGGCCCATCCGAATCGAACGTGGTACAGCGTCTCTCCGGTGCCGGGGCTTCGTCTGATCGGGCTGAACTCGGCCTCGCCGGCGTTGGAGATACCAGAGCAGAGCTACGCCGAGGGGGCCATCTCCCCGGCCGAGCGAGATTTCCTGCGCGCGTCGTTGCAACGCGCCCAGGATGCGAATGAAATCGTCATTCTCGCCACGCACCACCCGAGCGATTCGTTAAGCGTGGCACTCGGCACGGCGCTAACGGGTCGGTCGCTGCGATCCCTGCTTCGCCAATTCCCCTGCGTGGCCCTGCACGTGGCCGGGCACATTCACAAACACGCGGCCATGGACCGAGGGGGGTACGCCGAACTGGTCGTGGGGTCCATCATCGACGCCCCGCACCAGGGGCGTATTATCGAAATATGGCGAAAGGGCAGTGAGATAGCCTTACGATACCGCTTCTTTTCGCACCTGGATGAGATCGAGCCACCCCCCGGTGAGGATGCCGCCACTCTCTTTGATGATCCGCTCTTGCCGATACGCCGTGTGGCCGCTGAACTCGCCGGTGCCACGCACTGACACGAGTTGGGCGGCCCAAGACTCTAGGAGTCTGTCCGAGTATTACCGCTTGACACGTATGCTATGATGCGGGTCGTCGTGAGGGAAGATCGGGACGATTTTTGAGGACTCAGGGATGAGCAAGACCTATCGAGCGTGGAATCCGGATCAGACGTATCTGCTG
>JAJRSP010000217.1 GCA_024278775.1 Planctomycetota bacterium | reverse complement strand
GAGAAAAAGTCAAAGCCAATCTGAGCAACAGCCTGTCCAACCATTAACGACCTCCTTGTCTTGGGATAAGTGTTTCAGCAACCGTAGTTTATCCCACAAGGAGGTCGTAAAAAAGGGGAAAGCTTGAATAATCCGGGATAGCTCATCTTTTGGGTCAACATTCGTTGGCGACCCGAGAGGTTGAGGATAACGCCGTTCTGTTCTGCAGTCGGCTCCTGCGCCAAGCTCAACGAGACACCGCATGCCAAGCACAGGCACGCAACGAAGGACATGGATACTTTCACGGTTCACTCTCCCAATAAAGAGCCTTCGAGGGCCACGCTAACCTCGTAACCCTCCGTCGGGTAGATCCGCCGCCTGATCTACTTCACTGTTGGCTTCTCCGCAATCAGCTAAAGGCCGGCGGAACAGCAACATCACCACGTCGACCATTTCGATCACACATACCCTCGCATGCGCCCCAACATTGTGCGCGCCTGTACGCGTGCGCGATCGGTATTTCTTGAGTGGGTCTAAAGGAAGAAGGTATTATTTTCAATCAAATGAATGGGCGTCCGATACAACACGCCCTCCTACCCGCCGGGTGAAATATAACCGGACGTGGTAAAAATGAGAGAAAAAAAGTCTCCTCTACCGGATCCGGTGGTGGCGTGTTGGCCCAGGCATTCGATCGGATCAGCGTGCGGGGTCTACGGAGACGCCGGCCGGAACGGGAGGAGAAGGGATTCGCGGCGGACCTTCGCGTGGAGGCCGATCCATTAAAAACGATACGCGCTCGACGTCTCTTGCATCAATCTTGCGAGCCAGTATGCGCTTGGCAGATCGGATGTCCGTACGACGCGTCACGTGTGACAGAAGCACGTGGGCCTCCGGGATCGCCTCCAGAATGGCGGGCAGATCATCAATGTGAATGTGATGCCCGGCGCGAGCTCGCTCCACATGCTCGCGGTCGAAGAACGTACACTCCAGGATCAGCGCTCTGGTGGTGCGAACGAAATCGTGATCGAGCCATCGTCCCGGTGCGGTGTCACCGGAATATGTGAGCACGGGCACCTCTACCTGTGCCTCGATCTCAATCCCCTGTTTTTTCAAAGCCACGAGATGCGGCCCACTCTTTCCGTGGTACTCCGGCTTGAGCTTGTGACGAACATCCAACAGTGTGAACCCCAGCGCAGAGGCCGCGTGGCTGACGTCAAACGGTCGAACGATCAGTCCGCGCCGCAATTCCACATCTTCCAGATGCACAACCCCCTCAATCACACCGGGCGAATGATGTCCTTCGATGTCCGCCCAGACCTCCATAAGCCGCTGCAACGGCTGCCCGAGGTCACGGTGAACGATCACACGTCCCGGGACATTACCGATGAATCCGCGCTGCGAGAGGTAATACGCAATGCCCGCGGCATGATCCATGTGACCGTGAGACAGACACACGTTGTCGATGGAAATCACCTCACGCGGTGCCCGACCGATGTCGAAACAGACGTTCCACTCGGGCGCAGCCACCACCGTCTCCTCGCCCGCGAGCGAAAATCCCGCAATATGCACACCATTCAGTTCTTTTCGGATCAGTCGAGCCACACTCAGCCTCACACGATACGCCCGGTGTTCCCACGCAGCACGCGGGCGGACGACCCACCCGTGCCTGCAGTCGTAAGGGTAGGCGATTTGACACGTCTTATCCAGGGCCGGTACGCTCTCGGGACAGTCACACACCCGGAGGCCATGCCCTTGGATGAGAAGGGAGCAGACACTCGGGGTGACCAGCGGATCGAATGATGCTCTGCCCAAGTTGCAGCGAAAATGCGAATAAGGTGATCGACTCTCGTCTGACGGAAGGCGGTAGAGCGATACGTCGGCGCCGCGTGTGCCAGAGCTGCGGCCGCCGTTTCACCACGAAGGAACGGCTGGAGGAGGAGCTTCGCATTTCGGTAATCAAAGCGAGCGGACGACGCGTCCCGTACAACCGTGACAATGTCGTCGGCGGAGTGGACAAGGCATGCATCAAGCTCGACATCAGTGAGGGGCAAGTGCAGGCGCTGGCCGACCGCGTGGAGAGCGACATCTTCTCGCGCTACGATCGAGAAGTGACGAGTGACCAGATCGGCTGGCTCGTAGGCAGGGAATTGCGACGGCTGCACACCGTGGCTTATGTTCGTTTCATGAGTGTTCACCGAAAATATGCCTCCGTCGATGAATTCATCGAGGAAATCACGGATGTGCGTGAACGCGTCGCCGAGGATGTTCCCGCACAGCAGTCTTTGTTTGAGCCGAGCTAACGGTCCCCTTCATTTCCGATGAGCGATACACCGTCCCCCCATGTCGTCGAACGGCTCTTGTCGCTGCTGTCATGTGCCGATGTTGATTATCAATTAACCTCACACGCAGAAGTCCGTACGAGCGCTGAGGCGGCGGAAGTTCGAGGGACGTCGCTGCATAGCGGTGCCAAGGCACTGATCGTAAAAGCGGAAACAGGTTTCGTGATGTTGGTCATGCCGGCCGACATGTCACTGCGAAGCTCGGCCGCACGAAAACTGGTCCATTCCAAACGCATGCGATTTGCGACGCCCGAAGAACTGATGGACCTGACGGGGCTGAAGCCTGGGTCCATACCACCATTCGGTAGTTTGTTTGGCTTACCGACGATCTGCGACGAACGACTGGCAGACAATGAGCGAATTAACTTCAACTGTGGATCAAGGTCACGTTCGATCCAGATGAACTACCACGATTACGTGTCCGTGGAATCCCCGAAGATCGCCAGTATCGCACGCCACCCCGCGTCATAGTCCGGCATCTATACCGCGACGGGCGTCTCGGACAGGAGTTGATCGACTAGGTTGCGAAGCTTGGCCGGCTGGAACGGTTTGGCCATGACGGTCGCGCCCCACGCATCTTGGGCGGCGGCCGTATCTTGCGCGCGACCCTTCGCAGTGAGGATGATGATGGGCAAATGCTTCGTGGCCGAGGCGGCACGGAGCGTGGCGATGACTTCGAGTCCGCTCATGTGCGGCATCATCACATCGGTAATCAATAGATCCGGCACCTGTTCGTGTATGGCCTTGAGCGCCTCATCGCCGCTATACGTCACGACAATATCGCGATCGGGTGCGCGAAGCAGGTAGCGCAGACCCTCCACAATGGGATGTTCATCATCGACAACCACGATGCGTTTCATAGGGCACACTCCTGCGGGACCGATGCGCCGGGGGCGACGGCCGCTTCCACGAGGGTTAGTTCCTGTCCGTGATGAAAGGTGACGGTAGTGGCACCGGTGGCACCGGCCAGCTCCTGCTGCGGCTGTCCAACGAATTCGCACGCCACGACCACCCGTGTGTGAGCGTTCAGGCTGAAGGGCGGGCTGCTGAGTTCGCTCCATTCGTGGTCCAGCGCGGTTTCAGGTAGAATGACGCAATCAATCGCATACTCCTGGACGAGCTGAGCCGCCTCTTCAAGGCTCTCCGCAAGCATGGGCGTGTGACCGCGCACCACAAAGTAGGAGTGCAGACGCTCCATGTCGATCACGCCATCTTGTAGCGTAACGATGTTGTGTCCTTCGTCGCTTCGCTTGCCCAACGCCTTCTGGACCGCCGCGATGAGATCGTCCTGAGATACGGGGCGGCGGAGAAACACGTCGATCCCTTTCGCACCAAGGGTATCCGCATCGCCGTCATAACTATGGACGATCACGCGGTAGTTCTTTCTAGTTGTACTCATCAAACGTTCGAGAAGCTCCGCACCGGAAGCGTCGGGTAGCAGCACATCGGTGATCACAAGATCCACATCTCCGTGATCCAGATGGGTCATCAGGCGGTTGGCCGAGTGAGCGGTCCGTACTTCCAACCCGTTACGGCGCAACACCAGAGACACCATCGCCGCTAGCTCCGGATCCGAATCACACACGACCACCTTTCGCCCCACAAACGCGGGGAGCCGGCTCGGTTTGGAGTCAGGCGGGCGCACCTTGGGAATCGACACGATAAACTCCGAACCCTGACCGACTTCGCTGTTGAGCCAGATGCAACCTCCGTGTCGCTCAACAATTTTTCTGACGATGTACAGACCCAGTCCCACACCCGCGATATCACTTGTGTTCAAGTCGCGGATCTGCGTAAATCGGTCGAAAATCTGATCCCACTGATCACGTTCGATCCCCGGCCCACTGTCGGCCACGCTGAGAATAAAATCGTCGCCCTGCAGATGGACCGCCACTTCGACGGTACCGTCAGGTTCCGTATACTTGAGCGCATTCGACACGAGGTTGCTGAGTACTTGCGAAAGCTTATCCGCGTCGGCTTCGATCGGGGGTAGGTCCGGCTGGCAATCCACGCGGAGTGTGATGTCCTTACTATTCGCCATCGCTTCAAACACGCTCACACACGACCGAACGGTTTCGGTCAGATCATGCGTCTGTATATCCCAGCTCGCACGATCCGATTCGAGTCGCTGAACTTCGAGCAGGTCGTCGACGAGGCGTGCCAGCCGTGTGCATTCACTGTGGATGATTTCCAGGAACCCCCTGCACTCGGCCGTATCGAAGTCACCCTGTTCATCGAGCAACATTTGGGCATATAATAGGATGGACGTCAGGGGTGTACGCATATCGTGAGAGACAATCGCGAGAATGTTGCTCTTCACTTGCGTAATGTCTTCGAGTTTCTGACGTTGTAACCGTTCGTCCTCTTTGCGTAAACGCAGTCGAGCCCCCAAATCCCGCAGAGAGCTATACAACGCCGCCAGGTCACGCGTCGCAGCGATGGTGGCGGGTGGATGGGCGGTTCGTCCCTCGGACACGTCACGAATCATTTGCCGCAACGCGCGGAGGTGACGCCGTTCGACTCGGGCATACAAACATCCGAACAGGTAGCCCACCAGCGCCCCCACAAGCGTACTCAACAGCGCCAGAAGAATGAAATACCCGGGGGAGGGCATCTGACCGGTGATCTGGTGGCTGACGATGTAGGCCGTCAGCGCGCTGGCCGCCCCACCGACGATATGGCGCGTCTGCGCCGTAATCGTGTTGCTGCGTGTGATACGGAGTTTACTCTGAAGAGACGGTCGCTTGGGAGCATCAGACTCGTCGCACACCGGCTCCTCCACGGGATCCGGTTCCGCCGGAAAGTCATAGCAAATACCAAGCAGGTAACCACGAATCCCCATCGAACAATGTTGAACGTGTCCCGGAAGCCATGTCGGCGTGGAATCTTCGGTGATATCACGAACGTGGACCGCCGTTCCAGCGGCCAATCGTTCTGTCGACCACAACCCCACACCAGCACCGGACACATTGTGTGTCACAACAGGCCAGGATGCCTCGGGGTTGGCGGGATCCGTGGTCAGTTCGGTACTCACGCCGATGTGGTATCGCGCATACGCCCGCTTTCCGGAAAAGACATCTTTGGTGCCTTCCTTCCGAGCGAATTGGAGTATAGCGGGGGCTGTACGAGATACTTCAGTCACGGGGCTTCCGCCTCACAGTGATGGTTCGATCGCCGTTCCCGTGAAGAGTCCATCTCAACACCGACCGAAGCCCAACAGGCTCGGCCAAATCTTCGTGGCGATAACCACCCTATTCTTCGGCGATCCGTTTGGTCTTGTTGGGAAGCGCACATCGCGAGCGATAACTCTACAGCGCCGGAGAGCGAACACGATGTCGGTAAATTATCGGGCGACCCACGGGGTAAGAACACGACGCAAGGTTTATTGGTCCCACGGTGGCCGAAGTGTCACCACCAACCAGCGCCGCACCGTCATCGGAATCGGACTTGCCCCGCGGTCAACGGCAACGTCACATCCACAGTCAACGGCAGTCGTATGCCTACCCGGTCGTACCCACCGGCTCTTCGTGGGTTCGATAACAAACAAGTGATCCGATGAGCGCGTTTCATAAGTCCCACAACTATTTGAGCCGCGGGCTTCAGTCCGCGCTCGAGAATTCGTATGAGGTTCGGCGTTCCAGCGCCGCGCAAGCCAAAGCATGCGGCTCGGGGAGGAAAATCATAGTCGCCATAGTTGTGAAACGTGGCACTATAGGGTCAATCACGAAACTACGATGCGTGGCAACCCTGCGGCTTCACCGGAGTGTGTGAACCGACCATGTCAACCACCTGCAACGCCTCATGCAATTGTTTCCACCGTTGCTCCACCGACCCGGTGTAACCGATCGACATTCGAACCAAGCCGGGTTTGATGCCCGCCGCTTGAAGATCCTCGGAAGACAATTCACTCGACGTACTCACAGCCGAGCACGACATCAACGTGTCAAAATACCCCAGGCTCACCGCGATGAAACCAAACCGGTCATCGTGTTGCAAGGTTTCCATAAACTTGTTCGCCCGGCGCAAATCTCCGAGGTCGATGCACAGTATTCCCCCGAAGCCGAAGTCCGGGTTCATGATGCGTTTCATCACCTCGTGCTGCGGATGGTCGGGCAGTCCGGGATAAATCACCGGCGCACCCACATCCAAAAGACGCTCGGCAAAGATTTGGGCACGTCGGCTGTGTTCCACGAGTCTCAGCCCCAGATGAGGTAATCGCATGCTAATGGCGTAGGCCGCCTGCGGATCCATCGTCGGGCCAAGGAGCATGATCGATCCGCCGTGGAGGTCCATGAGACTCGTGATGAATTCTTCCGTACCGCAGATGGCCCCCGCGATATAATCTGACGCCCCGTTGATAAACTTCGTGAGGCTGTTGACCACGATGTCAGCGCCCAACTGCAACGGTGAGACGATCAGCGGACAAAACGTGTTGTCCACCACAAGCTTGGCCCCTTGGGCATGAGCGATGGCCGCCAACTTGGGAATGTCTGCCACCGCGAGCATCGGATTCGACAGCGTCTCCACATAGAGAACCTTCGTATGATCGTTGAAGGCTTGCTCGACCTCGGCCGTATTCGTGACGTCCACGAACGTCGTCTCGATCCCAATCCTGGCGGGCAGGTATTCCTTCAACAGGGCAAAGGTGCCGCCGTAGATCGTGTGGGCCGCAACGATGTGATCTCCCCGAACCAGCATCTGAAGAAGCGTAGCCGAAATCGCACTCATACCACTGGCCGTGCAATAGCCCGCCTCGGCACCTTCCAATGCCGCAAGCTGTCTTCCCAGCACGTATACGGTCGGGTTGAAGTGTCGCCCGTAGAGATAACAGCCCCCCTCAGAAGGCCCGCGATGCCCCTGGAAAATAGCGGGCATTGTATCGGCGGCCATGACCGTAAAAGTCGTACTCGTTTCGATGGACATGTTGACGCCGCCATGCTCTCCAAACTCATGTCGCATGTTGGCCAGCGATTCGATCGGATCAAAAGTTTTCATAGGTGTGGCTCCATCACACAACGGTATCGCACACGACCTCGTGGCCGATTTGCGGATTATCCAGACTACACCGATCATCACAACCCGGGGAAAACGAGGGGTGAAGAATAATCCCCAGTTGTGGGGGGACGGTGCGTTTGCGACAGCAGGAATAGTCCCGACACCAAGGTATTCCCGAACATGTGGGGGCAGCCAACCTGCTCTGCCTGGTTGTATAATGTTGTCTTGTCTTTGGCGAGTGGCTTGGACGTGGCCGCCGGCACGGGTATTCCGGGGGCTTGTGCCCCAAGCGAAATGTACCTTGGACCGGTAGGATCGGGAGCAGGAATGAAGACGATGGAACCTACGCCGCCGCGTTCGCTGTTCCGCCTTGGTCCCTGTGGGCGTTTTCGCGTGGGCGATTATCGTGTCGGGGCAGATCACCGTGTCGGGGCAATATCCCAACCTACCCGATTACACGCTGACCGGGATCGGCGGCTGAAAGTTGTATCGCTTTGATTTCATGAAGAATCGTAGGGGGTTTTCGTAGACAATCTTGTGGATGGCCATCGCGTCGTGCCCGCGTGTACGGAGCGTGCGAAGGAGATCGGGCAACGCCATCGGGTTGCTCACGCCCCAGTCACCGGCGCTGTTGGCCATGATCCGATCCGTTCCGAACCGTTCGATGATGTCCACCGCGCGGTCCGTCGTGCATTTGGTCGTCGGATAAAGCGTCATACCGACCCCAAACCCGGCGTCGAGGGCGATCTTGGCCGTGTGTTCCTCGACATGATCGATCAGCACGCGGTCCGGCGTGATCCGCGAATCACTCGACAAGATGTCAACGATCATCCGTGTACCCTTGTACTTATCCGCGAGGTGCGGCGTGTGGACGAGGATCAGCTCATTGGTCTTCATGGCCAACTCAACCTGAGCCTCGAAGATGGTGACCTCGTTCTTCGTGTTTTTGTTGAGCCCGATCTCGCCGATACCGAGCACACCCGGTCGATCGAGAAAATCCGGGATGATCGACAGCACCTCCCGCGAGAGCGACACGTTCTCAGCCTCCTTCGCGTTGATACAGAGCCAACACATGTGGTGAATGCCGAACGAGGCCGCACGCCTGGGCTCGTACTCCGTGAGTTGACGAAAGTAATCCGCAAACGCTGCGGCCGAGCCTCGATCAAACCCCGCCCAAAACGCCGGTTCGGAAACCGCCACGCAGCCGGCCCGCGCCATCCGAACGTAATCATCCGTGATCCGTGACACCATGTGTATGTGAGGGTCTACGTAATACATCAAACAAAGGTCCGCCGTATCAGTTTCATCCGTTCCAGGTCATACGTTGCGCGACACCCGGGTCTCCGCACCCGAGTATATGCCTGACGCCTCGGGAAGCAAAAAGCACGGCTACGACGTCTTGATGACCAGGCGTAAGTGCGTGTAGCATGTGCCCACGTCGTCGCCGGCTCGAACCGACGAACCGTGGCAGAGATATATGCAAAAACTACTACTCATTGCAGTCGGCGGAGGCGTGGGAGCGGCGTTGAGGCATGTGGTCGGCGGGTTGGTTCTTCGACTTGTCGGCGGCTCGTTCCCGATCAGCACGTTGGTCGTCAATGTTTCCGGTTGCCTTCTGTTCGGATGGCTGGCCGCGATGTTTGCCGGGCCACATGCCCTACGAGAGGAACTTCGCGGTGTGCTGCTGATCGGTCTGCTCGGCGGCTACACCACCTATTCCACCTACGCGTGGCAGACGGTCATGCTGGCAGAAGAGGGAGCGTGGGGCAGGGCGCTGGCCAACTTGTTGCTCACGACGGCGCTCGGCTTTGCCGCGATATGGGCCGGATACCGACTCGGTACGCGCTGGTTTGGGGCGTAGCTACGGCGTGCCCTGCGCAAACCGGTGATTCACCTATTGTTCTCGCCAGTTCGGATCGTACTCGTCGGAAAACATCAGTTGCACGCGCTCGGCACGGCTCGGACTTTCACCGACCAACAGCGCGATCGCATTCTTCAACCGGACCATACGCGGGTCGGCATGCGCCTCGACACGGCCTTCCGCACGATCAATACGGTCCATCGCGGCCGCAATATCAATAACCCGGCACCTGATGTCGAGAAACTCACGGTCAAGAACCTGCACCGCGCCAATCGCTTTGGTTGCCATCGCGTCCCCGTCCTTCCGCTCCATCTTGCGGGCTACTCACCCGCAAAGGTAATCACGTCGTCCTCGTATCTCTCACCGCGTGCAAACGCCACGACCCCCGCAAGCACAATGCTCACACCGACAAACAACAGTGCCGATCCGACAACCAGCAGCAGCGTCTGACCCTTATCATAGAAGCTCTTGAGATTCGTGACCAATGCGATAAACGTACTCGCAAGCATAAAGGCCATCGGCACGCCGGTGAACCACGGGTTGCGTCTTCGTTGTCGTAGGTAGAGCGTAACCACAAGCAGGGCAAGCCCCGCGAGCAACTGGTTCGTCGTACCGAACAACGTCCATAGCGCAAGCCCGGCCGACTTTCCCTCGATCTTGTAAAACGCGAACCAACAGATCGCTCCAACGGCGACACCGGTGGCCACATAGCGATTCTCCAATATCCGAATCCGTAGCGACGCCCCGATCTCCGACACGTTAAACCGCAGCAGCCTCGTGGCCGAATCGAGCGTCGTCAGCGCGAACGACACCACCACCGCGGCGATAAACCCGGCCGCGAGATCGTGCTCGACACCGAGTGCGCCGATGAAACGCGTACACCCGTGAATGAACGCACCGAGCTTCGCCGCCAGGCTCGCCTGGATGGTCGCCCAATCGGCGTAGGCATGGCCCCATGTCGCGGAAGTCTCGAAGCCGGCCGTACACGCCAACACTGCGAGCAGCCCGAGCAGCGACTCACCAATCATGCCCCCATAGGCGACGAAGCGCGCATCCGTCTCCTTGTTGATCTGCTTGGCCGTCGTACCCGAGGCAACGAGCGAGTGAAACCCGCTGGCCGCCCCACACGCGATCACGATAAACACAAACGGAAACAGCGGCGGCGCGCCCGCGGGGTGTGCGTTAATCGCCGGTGCGGCGAACGTCGGCCCGAGCAGGAAGAACCCGCCGTACGTCATGGCCAGCCCGAGGTACAGCAGCAGCGAATTGAGAAAATCCCTCGCCTGAAGCAGACTCCACACCGGAAGCACGGACGCCAGATAGGCATACGCCAGCAGAATCCAAGTCCACGTGGTCTGCGTCGGCCAGCGCTCACGGCGCAGACCCATCAGCGGGTATTTCGTACCCAGCCCCACGGTCGCCAGCATGAGTACGAACCCGACAACCGTCAGAGGAAGTAGCGGGAAGTGCTTTTTGTAGAGTAAAAACCCCATGACCATCGCCATCACCATCAAGCTACCGGACGGCAGCACCGCGGATGGGAACGACGTCTTGGCAGACGCGATGCGGCTCGGGTCGAAGTCGGCACCGGCTTGGAACAGCACGGAAATGACGAACACAAACACGCCCATCGCCATCGCCACGCCGAAAAAGATCAGCGCGAGAAAGAGCCCTTTCGCGCGGCGACCGATCACGCCCTCCGCGACCTTGCCGATGGACTGCCCGCCTGCGCGCATCGACACGACCAGCGCGCTGAAATCATGAACGCACCCAACCAGGATCGCCCCAAACACCACCCACAGCATCGCCGGAAGCCAGCCCCAGATCACCGCGACGGCCGGCCCAAGCATTGGTGCCAGTCCCGTGATCGACGCGAAATGATGCCCGAACAGCACCGACCGTTGCGTCGGCACGTAGTCAATCTCATCGCGTAGGGCGTGCGCAGGCGTGACCCGGTCGGCGTCAAGCCGGAACACACGCTTCGCCAGATGATTCGCGTAAATGCGGTAGCCCAGAAAATAGAGCAAAAAACATCCGCACGCGGCCAGTAAAGGGCTCATGACCGCGATTCTAAACGCGAGCCGCTGTCACGACAACGAAGCTTTTGGTAGAATCACCACCCGTGACGCGGAGCCGTACGGGGTGATGATTCTGTACGGTGTGATGATATCCGTACAGTGTGGCCGCTCGGAGCACCGCACGCTCCCGGTGCGACGCACTTACGCGGCATGATGTCGCCGAGCGCTCGTAGCTCAGTTGGATAGAGCATCGGTTTCCTAAACCGAAGGTCGTGGGTTCGAGTCCCGCCGGGCGTATTACAGTATTCTGTAGTATGGTTTCGCACCGTGTCGCATTTGCCCTCTATTTGTAGTGTTTCGTGAAATGCCTCATTCTGGCACTCATACTGAATCTAGCATAAATATGCCGATAAAGATGGTGTTCAAGCATGGAGGCTTGTCTTATGAGAACACCTTTGACGGTAACGCGAGATGGTGCAGCGAAGGAGTTGGCTGTGGCCTTGCGTCGAGAGAAACAGTCG
>JAJRSP010000216.1 GCA_024278775.1 Planctomycetota bacterium | reverse complement strand
TTCTAGATCATCTGATCGGATTCCGCTAGGGCGTAGCTTTGATTTGTTTACGTTCGTGGTGTGCAAAGCGACCGATACGTCCGATAACTCTCTCACGATCCGGTCGCTGCGGAGGCATGAGTCCACAGCGTCGAGCGAGATTGGCTACAAAATAAAACGAGAGAGGTCGCTGTCCTCGCTGATGGCGGCCAGCCGCTCCGCCACGTAAGCCGAGTCGATCTTGACTGTCTCACCGCGCCGGTCGGTGGCCGCAAAGCTGATTTCCTCCATCAGCCGCTCCATAACGGTCACCAGACGCCGGGCACCGATGTTTTCGGTAGTCTGGTTGAGCTTGGCGGCCATATCTGCCACGGCCACGATCGCGTCCTCGGTGAACTCGATCTTGACGCCCTCGGTGCCGAGCAGGGCCACGTGTTGTTTGGTCAACGCATTCTCCGGCTCCGTGAGGATGCGGATGAAATCGTCCCGCGTGAGGTCTTCTAGCTCCACCCGCACGGGGAGGCGTCCCTGCAATTCCGGCATCAGGTCGCTCGGCTTGCAATCGTGGAACGCACCGGCAGCGATGAACAGGATAAAATCGGTTCGGATCGTGCCGTAGCGCGTACTCACGGTCGACCCTTCGATGATGGGAAGCAAATCCCGCTGCACGCCCTGACGCGAAATATCCGGACCGTGAGACTGATCCGGGGCGGCGAGTTTGTCCAGCTCATCGAGGAAGATGATGCCGCTGTTTTCGCAGCGGCGCAGTGCCATCTCCGTCACCTTATCTTTGTCGATGAGTTCCTCGCACTGCTGCTCGAAGATGATCTTGCGTGCCTCATGAATGGGTACGGATCTCGTTTTCGTCTGGGTGGGGATGATGCTTTCGAGCATACTCTGCACACCCGCGTCCATCTGGTCCACACCGAGCGTCGCCATCATGCCGACCGGCGCGCCCTTGCTCGTGACGGACACCTCGACCATTCGATCGTCCAACTCGCCGGCTTGAAGCCGCGTGCGAAACTTTTCGCGATTGCGGTGTCGCCGTTGAGCGGCGTCGCTGTCGACGTCCTGGGTGCTTCGGTCGAATTCGGAAATGGGAAGCAGCGCATCGAGAAGCTGCTCCTCGGATCGTCGCTCGGCCTCCTCCTTCACGACATGCGTCTGTTCCTCGCGAACCATGTGGATCGCCAGCTCGACAAGATCGCGAACCATGCTCTCCACATCACGCCCGTGATAACCGACCTCGGTGTATTTTGTTGCTTCGACCTTGATGAACGGGGCATTCACCAGTGTCGCAAGGCGCCGCGCGATTTCCGTTTTTCCCACACCGGTCGGCCCGATAAGAATCATGTTCGCCGGGGAGACCTCATCACGCATCACGTCGGGGAGCTGTCGGCGGCGCCAACGGTTGCGAATCGCTACCGCCGCCGCTCGCTTGGCCGCGTCCTGACCGACGATGTAATGATCCAACGCCTGGACGATTTCCTTGGGAGTTTTTTCTTCCATGAGTGTTGCTAATCCGCTGATCCGATCTGGGTGGTGACGTTCGTGTGCCGCGCGGGCCTATCCGCCGAGCGTTTCCACCGCGATGTTATTGTTGGTATAGATGCAAATGTCGGCCGCGATGTTCAGCGCATTCGTGACGATCGCCTGCGGCGCTAGCTCCGTATGGGCAATCATCGCACGGGCGGCGGCCGTGGCATACATCCCGCCGGAGCCGATCCCGATGACGCCGTCGGTCGGCTCGATCACATCTCCAGAGCCGCCGATCATCAGCGTCGCATCCGCAGAAACCGCGACAAGTAACGATTCGAGACGTCGCATCGCGCGGTCCGTGCGCCACGCCTTCGCGAGTTCAATGGCGGCGCGGCGCAGGTTGTTCTTATAGGTCTCGAGTTTGGCCTCGAACCGTTCGAGCAGGGCGAAGGCGTCCGCCGCAGAGCCGGCGAAACCGCACAGTACCTTGCCGTCCGCGAGCGAGCGAATTTTTCGCGCGTCGTGCTTGATGGCCGTATCGCCGAGCGAAACCTGCCCGTCACCGCCAATCGCCACCTGTGAGTCACGACGAACAGTGAGGATAGTTGTAGATCGTATATCCGGTTTTTGCGCCATTTGTATGCATCCCTCTGCAAGGACGGACCGTACAACAACGTATGCGGATTGGCAACATCCGCAGTCGACGGTACGCTTCACAGAGTGCAAGACGGAATCGGCGGATGCCCCATTCTTTGCCTCAAGGCAAAGGGTGGGGGACGATAACGGAGGCGATCATGATCCGGATGGGGGACGGAGTCTTGCAACAACGGAGACAGTAATGATTCCAGTGGCGAATGGAGTCTTGCATGCGAAGTCCGTCCCCCACCCTTCGAGAGTACCCGAAGAATGGGGCACCCACACCAACGCCAAGCCGCCAAAAGTGTCTTGCACCCCGCTTCACAGGCGAAGAGCCGCAGGCCCAAGATGGGCGGCATGGGCGTGGTTGAGAGGGTTCGGGAGCCGAACAACGATGAACGAAAGTCGTTATGGAACGCTGGCACTTCTTGGTCTCACCGCCACGGTGGCTCTCTTGCCGTCTTGTCGCCAGACCACGCCCAAAGTGGAAGCGCCTCCGCCAAGACAATCGCCTGCCCCCCAGACGGAGCCGGCGGAATTGACGAAACCGACCGAGCGTAAGCCGGACTTGCCACAGGAATCCATACCCGAAGCCAACACAATCGGATCGTTCACCGTGCCTGCCGAATCCGACTGGTTGCACGTCGACGCCATTCGACCCAAGGTGGACGGCGGCTGGGCCACCGGCGATTTTTTCGAGCAGCGCAACAAGATCGAGATTCACACGCGCGGCGTGAAGCAATTCTCGATTGACCTCGGCAAGCTGAAGATCAACTGGGACCGGCTGGTGGTGATTGGCATCGACGGCCGCAACGCGGAGCTACGCAAACGCGACGTGGATGTGATCCATATCGCCCGCGACGAACACGGCAAGTGGGTCGTGTGGGAACCGTAACGCCGGGGGTGACGGCATGTGCAACTCACAGTCGACGCGGTACCGGCCATACCGATGACTCATCGCAACAAGTGGGCGGAGCCGGCGGTGAGCGGAGGAATCCGTCCGACCTTAGCGGCCACATCCTCGGCATCGAGTGCGAAACTTGGGGTGATGCAGACACATAAGTCGGGTGTGCCGTCACTGCGGCGCGGAACCTCCACCCCAACCGCTTCGAGCCATCGACACGCACGCGACACCTGATCGCGCCGGGACGTTTCGACTGAGTCGCTTCCGGAGGCTTTTTTCACGGGTGAAAATTCCTCGCTCCGATCAACCTGCAATAGCAACGGGTCGCGCGCCAGCGGCAACGCGTCGAAGACGAACGCCTCCAGTTTGATGGCGTTTGGGGCTTCGGGCGTGGCCCGCCGGCCGTCGCTGTTGATAAAGCCGACCACTTTTTCAGCCCGGCGAAACGGCAGCTCGAACGAATGCCTCACGATTCTGTCGACCAGTGCCACGTCGATCAGATGAACGGCCAAGTTGGCCGCGTCAAAGCGCCGCGTGCCGTCCGGGTTTTTTGCATGGGCCAGTTCAGCGGGCAATTCCGAATACTCGATCATCGAGAGTTTACCGTCCGCGAGGCAGAGGTTGCCGACCCGCTCCAGGTCATCGGCCTTGGGCGTGACCTTTGTTGACATTTCAGATTTCGCTGTGGTGTGAAGGCCCAGGAACAGGGTATCGAAGGGCCTCACGAGCGGATTGTCCACCTGGAAATAGGAAATCACCTCGATGCCGCGACGCTGCATGTCGGCGAGGGCACCGCTCCTCACGAGCGCTTTGAGCGAACCGCCATGACCGTCCGGTGCCAGCGCGAGCCGGTGTTTCTCCGAAAGCAACAATTGCCCGTTCATGTCAAACGCCGGCAACATACCCTGCGAGAAAAACATGATGTTACCCGGCGACAGCCCGAAGAAACCATGCGTCTCAAAAAACGTCACCGTCTCCTCGTGGTTGCTCGGACTCGTCATGATGTACCACGCCATGTCCGTCGCATATTTCCGACCCGCCGCCGCCATCATCTGTGCGAACAGTTCAAAAAGCGTCACATCACCGACCGGCGTGACCGGCACACACCCCTTGGGGCCGTCGTAACCAAGTCGGGTCCCCTGCCCTCCGGCAACGGTGAATGCGGCCACCCGACCTCCGCAAAGCAACTCGCGACCCATCTGCCGCGCGCGGTTGTACTCTACCGCCTGTGCCTCCGCAGGCCGGGCCGGGAATATCGGGGCCGGCTCGATCAGGCCGGGCACGGTCCGCGTAGGCACAACGAGCACATGGGAAGAGATCAGCGGATCCAAAACGTCCCACGGAATTGATTCTACGTCCTCCAACAGTGTGACCCGCTGAGGTTCGCTCAACTCCTCCCAAAAACGCAGCACATGCTGTTGGTTTCGCGCAGCCAGCGTCTCCCGGCAGCGTGTCAGACGTTGGGTTAGGTTCGTAGAGAAGCTCATCGGCGGGCAGGGTACTCGGGCTCTGCCGCGTGTTCAATCCAGGTCGACACGCGATCGGGGGCGTCGAAAGTAACGCCACGTGGAGGGCCGCGGGAGCCGGAAATATCAGACCTGGACAGCCACCAGAGGCCGAAGAAGGGCCTAACTACAGAAGCTACCATAAGTTAGGAGAAATCCTCCTTCGTTGAATCCCGCCAACGTCCGATGGGTATAACTTAGCACGGCGCGGTCCGTGTTGCCGATGTTTTTGATAGTGATATCTTCGCGGCCGGTTGAGACCACGGTACCGAATCAGGATATGCCCGTGACAGTAAGCGACGTACTCGTCAAGCAAAAGAAAGTCAGCGACAAACAGCTCAAAGAAGCTCAGGCCGCGCGCAAGCCGTCGGAGCGAATCGAGCAGTGCCTCACGCGGCTGGGTTTTATCTCCGAACGTGACTATCTGTCCATCTATAGCGATCAGCTATCCATTCCGCTGGTGGATCTATCGGACATCCAGATTGAGGATGAACTGCTACGGCAGACGCCGTCGAAGGTGGTCCACCGAGACCGCGTGGTGCCGATCGATCGTCACAACGGCACGATCCGCGTGGCCACCAACAACCCCTTTAACCTCTACGCGTTTGATGAACTGCGTATGCTCATGGGGGCGAAAATTGAAACGGTGTTGGCCACCGGCGAAGAAATCTCTCGCCTCATCAAACAGCATTACGGCGTGGGCGGCGACACGATCGAACGAATGATGGGCGATCGAGCCGACACGATCGAAGTCGTGAGCGATATCGATCAGGACGACGCCGACCTGATCGAGCAGGCCCAAGAGGCCACGGTCGTCAAACTCGTCAATGAGATTTTGCTCGAAGCGATTCGTGATCGCGCAAGTGACGTTCACATCGAGCCGTATGAAGATGACCTGAAGATCCGGTATCGTATCGACGGTGTGCTGCACACAACCAACGTACCCCCGGAGATTCGCCAGTTTCAGGCGGCCATCGTGAGCCGAATCAAAATCCTCTCCAACCTGAACATCGCCGAGAAACGCCTGCCCCAAGACGGCGGCTTCAAGATCAAAGCGCAAAATCGAGACATCGACCTACGAGTGAGCATTATCCCCACAGCGTTTGGCGGCGCGGTGGTCATGCGTATTCTTGATAAGCAATCGGCGCTGACCTCGCTCGATCGGTTGGGGATGCAGGGCCAAGCCCACGACGCGATGCAAGAACTGATCCATCAGCCTTTCGGTATTATTCTCGTCACCGGACCGACCGGATCAGGAAAAACCACCACGCTCTACAGCGCGCTCAACGCCATCCGTAGTGACACGATCAAGATTCTCACCGTGGAGGATCCGATCGAGTATTACCTCGACGGCATTCAGCAGGTGCAAGTCAAACCACACATCGGGCTGACGTTTGCGTCCGGCCTGCGATCGTTTCTTCGGCACGACCCGGATGTCATTCTCGTCGGCGAAATTCGTGACCTGGAAACGGCTGAGGTGGCGATCAACGCCTCGCTCACCGGCCACTTGGTGTTCAGCACGCTCCATACGAACGATGCTGCGACAGCGCCCACCCGCCTTCTCGATATGGGGGTAGAGCCGTTCCTGGTATCGAGTGCCATCAGCGGCGTGCTGGCCCAACGACTCGTGAGAAAAATCTGCCCGGCGTGTCGCGAGCCCTACACGCCGGAGCCTTCCGAGATTCCGGCTGACTTTGCGTTGGAGTCGGGCGTTCCGGTCTATCACGGCAAGGGCTGTCGTGACTGTCGCGGCAGTGGTTATCGCGGACGAATGGGCATCTATGAAATACTTCGCGTCGATGAGGAAGTACGCGAGATGATCGTAGAACGTAGGAGCGCCGGAGAGATGCAGAACGTCGCCCGGTCCAAGGGCATGGAACTCATGCGTGAAGACGGCTGGGCCAAAGTCCGCGAAGGCACCACCACCATCGAAGAGATCAACCGCGTTACCAAAGTCAACGTCGACGCGCTGACCGATTAACGCGTTTCGGCACTAACGTCATCCACCCGCTGTGGCGGTTTTTCACATGACTCGGGAGCGTGAAGCGCGCGTTGCGTTTGCCTCGGATCACACAGATCAAATCGATGAGAGCGGGGTCAGCCTGAACAATCGAACGCGGTCCGCGGCCACACCTGCATGGTGCCGAAGGCCTTCGATCGTCTTGGACACATCCCCGTTGCGTAACAGAAGTGTGAGTAGAAAGCCATCGGGAATCGGCACCAGGTTAAACGGCACGACACCGTTTTCATACGCACCGCCCTGTATCAGAAAACCATTCCAGTCTTCGTTATTCGGCTTCGTCGTTAGCCCCACGGCCATGAAGACCGGCACCTCGGGCGACAACCCGGCATCGCTGGTTATGAGCACACGCGTCGCTTTCCACCGACGCAACTCCACGCCGTAGGTTAGCTCCGACATCGGGACGCGCCGAAGATAGTCCGGAAGCGGTTCGGGACGTATGCCCTTGTGGTAGGGGTCATTTCGGAAGATGACCGGCTTCCCGCGCTCGTGCTGCGCGCCCATCACTACCTCCATCGTACCGCCCAACGGCACATCGAGCATGTCTGCGTCGCGGTTCGGCTTGCGATACCAGTCGATCTGCCAATGGTTTGCGAGGCAAGGACAAAACCAGCGCGGACCCACTGTCTCGGACGTTCGGTCAAGCCGCAGCACAATGGCCCCCCAATCGGGATAGAGGAGGCCGGCCGCCCGCGTCTTCACCGACGCATGCGCCGTTGACGCCACGAGCAGCAAAATGACCGCCGTCACGTTTGCGAGGATCGCACTGCTTGCATGCCGACGGACCCGATGCCACAGCGCATCCGCCCCCAACCCCACCAGCAGTGCCGTGACTGGAATCAGAAACCCGAGGTTACGCAGGTATCCGGGAGAACCATTGAGGAGTGTGAGCGCCAGGGGTGCGGCCACGCCGGCTATCATAATCCAGCACCACCACCGTTGGTCGCTTCGCCACAACGCCACGGCTCCGACGATCGCGAAAACCGCGCAAACGCCGGGCCACGTGAAAAACGCTTGCGACGCGGCCCCCAGCCACACGGCGGCTTCGGAAAATGTCTGAAACCGCTCGCCGAAGGTAGCCGCTGAAAACAACGCGGTGTATCGCACGGCCGTATAGACCGACATGAAACACAGCATGGGCACAAGAAGGAGTGCCGTGACGGTACGAACCATGCGTCGCCGGGTTGGATCGGCCGTGGCACGCGGAAGCAGCCACACCGCCAGCACCAGCGCCGGCAGCACCCAAAAGACCCACATGGTGTACACCGTGAGTGCCAACTGCATGGCACAAACAAACGCCCACGCCGCGCGAATCCACGAGTCCGGACGCCGACGAAGATACTCCAGAGAAATCAGCAGCAACGGCGTCAGGGCCATCGCTTCGGAATAGCCCCGTATCTGGGCTGCATACGCCGTGTGAAACGGCGATAGCGCCACGACCACCACGGCCACACACACCGCGGGGAGGCGTCCGCAGACAAGCCAGGTCCCCCATCCAACCGAAACCAGGCAGACGATCGACCAGAACCACGGCCCGGCACGCACGCCGGCTGGGCTGTAGCCGAACAGGTGAATGGTCAGATTGGTCCAAAAGCCCGTCGTCGTATGCACGGCGAACAGCCCCTTGAGTACGCGGAAGCTGCGGATGGCCCCGGTGCGAAGCGTGAACAACCCCGGCTTGAAGGCCCGGGCCTCTGCTTCGTTGGTGGCCCGGCCGCACAGCCCGGTAAAACGAGTGAGCAGAGGAAGCTCGTCACACTGCATGGTGATCGTGCTCGCCAAAGCCCACCGAGTCTGCACGAACACGCCAACGATGCAGAGCGTGGCCAGGCAGAGCGGAAGATATACTCGGAGGCCCGCCCGCAACGCGGTGATGCGGACCTCACGAGGGCCGGTCGCCGCGTTCCGACTAAGTTCCCGTCCGTCTATGGTAGTCATGCTGATTTCTGCCCGCGTCACCGTCCGTGCGTACCACCGTCCCGGAAGCGTCTCTGCTGCGGGTTTATCGGACAGTGTCCGTCCGGTCTAAAGGCGTCGGCAGCGGCCTTCTCAGGGGAGTGACCCCGCCCCACCCGCAGATCCACTTTCCACATTTTTTGGATCTTTGGCGTCGTCCGTTTGACGGTCTCGCCCGTCATGACTACCAGAGCGGCACGGAGAGGCCGCCGGATGACATGCCGTTCATTTTGGATCCGGCAGCAGGTTTTCGGATTTGAGGGAGGATACCATGCGAGTGCCCAAGCGATACGTTGCGATATCGACCCTGATTCTTGTCGTCGCCCCACAGCCAGGCTGCCTGGAGCGTAAGGAGCGTATCACAGTGATGCCGGATGGTCGCGTCCGGATGATGCTGAGGTATGAAGGTGACCCGGGGGATTTTGACAACGGTGATGCCATGCCCTCGAAAATGACCGGCTGGGACACGCTGCGGACGCAGGAGGGCGAGGGAGAAGACGAATCGGTTCTGCTGGTGTCGGAGCAAACTTTCGACGCGGGCGCGGCGCTGCCTGAGACGTACGCCGCCTCCAACGACCCCGATCAAGACCTCTACCTCAGGTTTCCCACTGCGCTGACCATCCAGCGCAGAGCTGACGGCACGTATTACCACTTCTCTCGTCGATACCCGGGGCGGCGCTGGGCGTATGTGCAATACTGGCAGGACCTCATTTTTCAGGGTGAAGATCAGCGCACCACGGACCAGCCTGCGAAGGAGCTAACGCGGGAGGAAAGACTTGAACTCATAAAAAAATTCGCGGCCGTGGAAGCATTCAAACAGGTCGAGTTCGCCAAAGAGGCGCTGGATCATTGCGCTCCGGACGTACCGCAGATGCCGCGTACCCTGCTCCGCCAAAAACTATTGCATGTGTTTCGGGCGGATCCGATCCTCAGTGACACACCATCGCCCCACTTGCTCGAAAACGGCACCTACTTGAAGAATCTGGTGGCTCGCTGTGACCCACTTTCCGAGCGTGAGCGTAATGACTGCTACGATGCAGAGGCGCAAAAAGTTCTGGCCATGTCCCATGACGCGCTGGTACAATCACTTCGCGACGATGCCGGGTTCGATGATGCGGCGGTGGCGACTTTCGATCGCGCGTTTGCTCGGGCCAAACTCCGTTATAAAATCACGGAAGCGCTGGGGGGGCATCGGTTCGATATCTGCGTGACCATGCCGGGACGGATCGTCGCGCACAACGCCGACAAAGTAACGGACACGCCCGAAAGTCCGACCGGCGACAATCGGGTATGCTGGGAGATGGAAGGTAAGGCGGTGCGCGATCGCGAGGTTGAGATGTTCGTAAGCTCGTTTGTTCCGACGCAACATCCCGACCAGTAGGAACCGCGCGGGCTATGGCGATCAAATCCATCGAGACACGGCGAGACGAGGCTTCGGTCGCCGGCGCGTTCGAGGCTCACACGAACGAGGTGTACGGCTGGGCCTATCGGCTGCTTGGTCGCCACCACGAGTCACTCGATGTCGTACAGGATGTGTTTCTCAAATGGATTGGCCAATGTGAATCGGAAACGCCGGATCACGCGCGGGGCTGGCTCCGCGGTGTCACGATCAACCGGGCGATTGACGTCATTCGCCAACGGCGCAAGATCAACGAAGCGAGCGAATCGACGGCCCCGATGGCTGCCCGCGCGCCCCGGTTCGCCGGCGTCGAACATGACGAACTCCGCCGTGATGTGGCCGCGGCGATGGGCACGCTCACCGACATACAACGCAGCATTCTCGTTGCCAAGGTCTACGATGGTATGACGTTCGCAAAGATTTCCGAAGAGCTGGGCGTCGCGGTGTCCACCGTCAAAACGCACTACGTTCGTGCGATCGGCCGCATCTCCGCGAAACTTCAACCGCAATGGACACGGGAGGATCTATCATGAACCGCGAAATGTTTGAACGACTCTTGGCTGAGGCGCTGGGCAATGAACTGTCGTCAGCAAACCTCGCGGCGTTTGAGGCGTGTCTGGCCGATCACCCCGAATGGCAGCACGAATACCGCGCGGCGATCAAAACCCTGCGCGTACTAGCCGAACTCGACGCACCGCGTCAGGTCGAGGTGCGCCGCTCGGGTGATACGCTGGTGATTGCGCCGCAGCAAGGTTCACGCCACCCCACCGCTACCGTGGCCCGGTCCAACCCCCTGGGCGGATGGCACCGCTATGCCGCCGTGATTCTGATTGCGTTCACAGCCGGCTACGCCCTTCACGGCGCGCTGCTCGTGAAGGAAGCCGCTCGCCCTCCCCAAGCATTCGTAGCGGGCAAGCCTCAAGATCACACAACCCCGATCGCCACACCAAACCGCAAAGCCGAATCGAGGCATGTCGAAAGCTTTCGAGACGCAGTGATTCATGCCCACCGGCGTAAACCCTCTCGTTCCGGACTGGCTACTTGTCTGATTGCGATGGCAAAAAGTCACTAACGCGAATACCGGAACACGTTTTCGTCTAGCCCGCATTATTCATTGCTTGGTTGTGACAATCTCTGACCGACGATTCGATGCCGCGGGGACGGACTTGTGCCCCAGGAGGGGTGGGCGTGCGCACAAAACCCCCTTTCCCCCATGAAAAAACCGGCGTGTCAGAGG
>JAJRSP010000215.1 GCA_024278775.1 Planctomycetota bacterium | reverse complement strand
TACGCTCGACGACGCTGCCTTCATTCACGCCGACCCGTATGGGGATGCTTCGTTCCCGGCACGCGGCGATTACGCGGTCCACCTGTTTTCGTTCGGCGATGTTGCCGGGGTTCAGCCGGATCTTATGGACGCCGGCGCGTACCGCCTCTAACGCACGCTCGAAGTGAAAGTGAACGTCTGCGATGATCGGCACGGGCGATTGTTCGAGGATGGACGGCAGGGCCTCGGTGTCACGTTTTTCGGGCACGGCCACACGAACCAACTCGCAGCCCGCCTCGGCCAGCGTGCGAATCTGCGCGACGGTCGCATCCACATCATAGGTGTAGGTGCTCGTCATCGACTGGATAACCACCGGCGCATCGCCGCCGATCGGCACGCCGCCGACCAGAACCTGTTGTGTTTTTCTTCGTGGAATCATAGCGTGCCGAATGACCGAACCCGTTTCCCCGGGGGATTGTAGAGAGGAAGCCGACGGTGCGTCAATGAGGATGGTTCATGGGCAAGCTGCGTGTGACCAAGCCGCCCAATCGGGTAGTGATCGATACGGTTGGTCGTAGCGAACCATATAGGCTACGATGACATCGGCGCAGGTGGGTGAGCGGTGGGTTCATCCGTTCGGAGCAAATGCGACTGTCGTCAAGAACGTGACACGATGTGGAGGGTCCGGCCTCGATGGATGTGAACTCGACATACCGTCCCAGGCTTCGCCCGGTCGAGGCGTTTCGCCTGCCGCCCGACGATGGCGAGAGCGGCTATCAAGGCGAAACCATCGGTCTGCGCGATGCGACCGGATTATCCCACGTGATCCTGACTATGTCCGAACCGGCGCTGCGCCTGCTCACGTTTGTGGATGGCACGCGCACGTGCGATGAGGTGCTGGCCGCCTATCAAGACCATGGGGTCCAGTCCGTCTCCAGAGCCACGCTCGACGAGATGCTGACACACCTGGAGCGGGCCATGTTCCTTGAAGGGCCGACGTTCGAGACGCACTACGCCGGGCTGGTGGAGGCGTACCAAGCCGCGCCGGCGAGAACGATGCCCCAGGCTGCGGCGCTCGGCGTGGACGCCACCGGCCACGTATTCGAAGAGATGCTTGCCGGTGTGGACCTTCCGACGATCGACGGTCTGATCCGAGGTGTGATCGCCCCGCACCTGGATTACGCTCGTGGCGCGCCGTGCTATGCGATCACCTACGGTCTGCTCAAAGCCCGGCCCGTGCCCGACCGTGTGATTATTCTCGGCACGAACCACTTCGGACGGAGCACGTCCGTCGTGGCCACTGGGAAGGATTTTGACACGCCGTTGGGGCTGACGCACACCGATGTGGGGTTCATCGAGCGGCTCGAACGCCGCATCGGTCCACTTCGTACGCACGAACTGGATCATGCACGAGAGCATTCCGTCGAGTTGCAGGTGCCGTGGCTTCAACAGATCTATGGGGCCGAAGCGTTTCATATGGTGCCGGTTTTGTGCCCCGACCCTTGCGGGCCCACGGGGACGGCCCCGTACGACGGGCAAGGTGTTGACCTACGCGACTTCGCCCACGCCATCAAGGAGGAAATCAACTCTGACGATACCGACACGCTCATTGTGGCCGGTGCCGACCTGAGCCACGTTGGGGCCAACTTCGGCGATGACCGGCCGCTGGATGAGGCCTTTCTGGCTGCCGTGGCCGAGCAGGATCAGAGCGCGTTGGCCAGCTTGGTGGAGGACGGTGCAGAGGCCTTTGTCGACGAATTGAAAGCCCGCGACAACGAGACACGCGTGTGCAGTGCGGGATGTATGTTCACGGCAGCCACGGTACTCGGTGAGGCTACGGTGCGCGTGTGCCATTACCACCAGGCCGTGGACCGGGAGACGCAAACTTGCGTCACCTGCACGGCGGCGGTATTCACCTGATCTCATCATGACTACCGACGCGCTGCACCGCCGCATCATGTCCGGACACGCCGGTGTCTGGGCCGCGCCCGTGCGAGGACTGCTTCGCCTGGGAGAAGTCCTCTATACCATTGGTGTCAATAGGCGTAACGGGCGATTCGATCGGCGTGGGCCGGACGCGCGGCTCGATGTTCCCGTCATTAGCGTCGGCAACCTCACCGTGGGCGGCACGGGCAAGACGCCGCTGGTGATGGACCTCGTGCGTCGTCTCGGCGCGATGGGAAAAAGCCCGGCCGTGGTCGCTCGCGGCTACGGAAGCGGGGCGGGTGAAGCCGGCGACGAAGAGCGGTTGATCCGTCGGCACTGTCCCAGCGCCGCCTACGTCGCCGACGTCGATCGGATTGCGGGGGCGGAGCGGGCCGTCGCGGATTTTGGCGCGGATGTGATCGTCCTGGATGACGGTTTTCAACACCGCCGCCTCGGTCGCTCACTTGATATCGTGCTGATTGATGCGACATGTCCCTTCGGCTACGGACACCTCCTGCCGCGCGGATTGCTGCGTGAGCCGGTGGCGTCGTTGTGCCGCGCGGGGTTGGTGGTGATCACCCGGTGCGATCAAACGTCGTCGGGGTATCTGCAACAAATCGAACACAAGCTGATCCGTCTCGCCGGAGACGCGCCCATCATCAAGTGCCGACACATCCCCGATGGGCTCGAAGACGTGCAAGGGAAAGACCTCACCCCATCTGTCGCCGGGCAGCGGGCCGTCCTCTTCGCGGCGATCGGAAACCCCACGGGCTTTGTCCACACCTGCACGTCGCTCGGGGTGGAAGTGGTCGGTCATCGTTGGTGGCCGGACCACCACCGGTACACGCCGCAAGACATCAACACCTTGACGAAGGTCGGTCGGTTTCCACCTCACGATATCTTGCTCACCACCGAAAAAGACGCGGTGAAGCTGGCTCGCCTGCCGGCACTGGATCATACCGGAATCGGCGTAGTCAAAATATCAATCGACTTTGTGGACGACGGCGGTACAATACTTGGGTCGTCGCTGACGAACGTACTGGCCGCAAACCAACACGACGAGCTAATACGACATGGGCCGAAACTACCAACCTGTTGATCCGTCACGGATTCGCACTTACTCCATCGGGCAGCGCAAGCACAAGGCGGGCGTGGCGGCCCCGGTCCCGTTGCCCGAGGCCGGCGCGTCGGCAGAACGGTTGCTGGATTCGATGCCCGATTATCTTGGAGCTAAGGCGTTCAGGCACGTGGTCGCGGCGATGGTCGCGGCCGTCCGCGCGGACCGACCCGTGGTGCTTGCGTTCGGCGCTCATGTCATCAAGGTCGGATGTAGCGCGATCATGATCGACCTGATCGAACGCGGCATAGTGAAGGCGATCTGCTGCAACGGAGCCTGCGCGATTCACGATGCGGAGTTGGCCGCCTTCGGTGAGACTTCGGAAGAGGTGGCCGACACCATTCGAGACGGCAGCTTCGGCATGGTTCAGGAAACGATGGAGCTTTTTCACGCGATTGTGGAGATGGCCGCCCATGACGGCATCGGTCTGGGGGAAGCCGTCGGCCGGCAACTCATCCAACGCGAGGTGCCCCATCTACCACACAGCGTGTTTGCGGCTGCGCAGCGGGCCGGTATCCCCGCGTGCGTTCACGTGGCCGTTGGTACGGACACGGTGCATGTGTCATCCGGTATCGACGGCGCAACACTCGGGGCCGCCACCATGCACGACTTCCGTTTGATCTGTGATGTGGTGGGTGATCTCGGCGGGCCGGCCGGTGGCGATGTCGGCGGCGTGTGGCTGAACATCGGCTCAGCCGTGCTGCTGCCGGAGGTGTTTTTGAAAGCGGTGTCGGTTGCGCGAAACCTTGGTGCGGATCTAGACCTGATGACGACGGCCAACATGGATATGATTCGCCACTACCGCCCGCATGTGAATGTCGTCACGCGCCCCGTCGCCGCCGGGCGCGGCTTTGAGATTGTTGGACATCATGAAATCATGTTGCCCCTGCTTCGACAAGCGGTGATCGAAGCGCTAGCCAAACCCGCCTAGATCATGGATGCACGAGCTGTTTTTCTCGATCGCGACGGAACGATCATCGAAGACACCGGTTACGTCGATGACGCCGGCAAGGTGCGTCTGTTGCCGGGTGCGGCCGACGCAATCTCGAGATTCAAACGGGCGGGTTATCTTGTCGTGATCGTATCAAACCAATCCGGCGTCGCGCGCGGTTTGTTCGATGAGGATACGCTCTCGATCGTTCATCAGCGCGTGGAATCCCTGCTCGCCCGGCATGGCGCTGCGATCGACGGCGCATACTACTGCCCCTATCTCGACGGGCCGGATGCCGTTGTCGAAACCTATCGGCGCGATAGCAGCCTCCGCAAGCCCAAACCCGGTATGCTGTTGCAGGCGGCCGAGGAGCTGAACATCGACCTGGAGCGCTCGTGGATGATCGGAGATTCCAAGCGCGATGTGAAGGCCGGTAATCGTGCGGGGTGTCGCACGATCCGCCTGTCGGCCGAAGACGACCCCCACGCTACGCACACCGTGGCCGATCTGACACAGGCGGCCGCCCTCGTGGAGAAAACCACCATGACTTTCCCGTCTCAATCACCGCCGCCGGATGCGCCGGTTCTTTCGAGCGTCGGAGAAGTGCCACATGGTGGCGCGAAAACGGGTGGTGCGGCGAGCCCCGGGGCGACGGAGCCGGCCAAGACCGCCACCCGATCTGAAAAACCGATCACGGACTTATCCGCATCGAAAAAGCCGCACGAAGGTTCTAGTACTGACAACGCCGAAGTCGTGCGTGCGCTGGAGCGCATCCACGACCAACTCGATCGGGCCAACCGCCCGAAACGCCAGCGGGATTTTTCCATGCTCCGGTTGTGTGGTTCGTTGCTACAGATGCTCGCCATCGTAGCGGTTATTGTGGGGGCGATGAAGATGGCCGACGATCAAGACGTTGCCGCGACCGCTCGCTACACACTCGGATGCTTCTTGCAAGTCGCCTCGCTCACCGCTTTTGCCGTTGACCGGTTTCGATAGGGTGTGGTGTTGCGCACGAATCTTCAACTTGGTTGGCTGCGCGTGGGTAGTATGGTTCACGTTTGCGTCCGGTGTTCCCAGCGTCAGGTGTTCCACGTGGGTCGGGTCGCTGCGGCGAAACGAAGCTGGGTGAACAGGAAATGTCGCCGATAGACGAGCCGCTGGATTTCGTTGATCGTGTCCGGATCCACCCGGCGGCTGGTGCGCAGCTCATTCAGATCATCCTCTAGTTCACGCCACCGATAGGTGCCGGCCAGCTTGCGCCTTCTCCGGAGATCCCGGTCTTGCAGCAGTTCGCGGATAATGGTCTCAATCTTTCGAAGCTCGATGGCGATACGGCGGGCGGACATTTCGGCCTGCCAATCTCCGGCGCGGCGCTGGGGAATCGGTGGTGTCGGCGCTCCGACCGGCTCTTCGGAGAGCGTGCCCACATCCGTGCTGTCATCCGTGGCGGTCGCGCGGTTCGGTGGGCGCTGATCGACGCTGGAGGAGCCGGTTGGTTGGTTTTTTTTCGGAGTAGGTGCTGCGGATGTCGAGTCCGACACTTCAGGCTCAGGGGCCGCGGCCGGCGGTGGCGTTTCTGTGCTGCTTTCCCGCTTCGGAGCCAGGTCCGGTTCGTTGGTGCGTTCGTCCGTCATGGTGAACAGTGTACACGGATGCGCGCCCGCGCCAAAGCCGGCGCGCGGTCTATGGCCGTTCGGGTGGAGCGAGGGCCGTTTGGATCGCCAGCACCGCGTAGGCCGTGACCAGATGCGGATTGCCTTCGTACCAGTGATCGGACTCGTTGACCCAGCTACCGTCTTTCCGTTGGAGCGTGCGGAGTTTCTCGCACAGCTCGGCCCGCCAGTATCGCGGGTTATGGGAGCCGTCGTGGATGACCTCCTTTCCCCAGGCCTGCATGGCTCGCGAGAAGAGGTGGTAGTAGTAATACAACCCCTGTTTTGATTGCTCGCCAGGCATGTTGGGGTTGTGGTCGAGCGTATAGTGTCGCTGGATCCAGTCGGCGGCGGCCGTGACGCGCGGGTCGTCGCGGGCGAGCTTGGCGTAGAGCATGCTCTTGAACCCGGCGTAGGTCATCGTGCCGTAGCTTCGCAGTCGCGGTTTGTCGCCGGTAACCTCCGTGCCCGCTTTGGACTCACCGTCGTTGGCGGGGGTGTAGATAAAGCCGCCGTCGGTGGCCCCGGCCGCAAAGGGCTGATCGTTGGCCGTGCCGAGCATCTGACACCGGGTGATGAACACCATCGCCTTTTGATACGCCGGGTCTTCGGGCGGTAAGCCGCTTTGGTGCAGTGCCTCCAGCATCATCTGGGTGTTGGAAAGATCGGGGCGTTTGTGGCGTCCGTATCCCTGCCCGCCATACCACGGGCTATCGCGTTCGTACCCCTCACCGCTGTCCCATTGGAGTTTGCGCAGGAAATCCTGGGCGTTTTTGATCGTCTTGGCGTAGGCGGGGTCACCGGTCGCTGAGAGTGCCATGAGCGCGACACTGGTGTAGTAGTTGCGCAGCCCCTCGTCCGGTACGTAGATGCCGCCGTCCGGTTGCACGTGTTTCAATACAAAAGCGAGGGCGCGTTTGGTCGTGGGGTGTTTCGGGCCATACCGATTGTCCTGCACGAAGCACTTCGCGACCAGTGCGGTGACGCCGAGGTGGGGTTGGCCGAAGGCTTCCCACCCACCTGACGCATGTTGTGAGGCATCGAGATACTTCAACGCGGCGGCGACCGAATCATGGGCGGCCGTGCGCGCTGCCAGATCAAGCGGAACCCGTGGGGCCGCGATGCCGGTGGAGCAGACGCCCAGTATGATTAGTGCCAGTATGATTAGTGCTTGGGCCAACTTGATTCGACGGGTGGCTCCTCTTTTCAGAGGCGGGAGAATCGACCGGGTTCCGCGAGTCGTGTTTCGCGCGGCTACTACCATGTACCTCCCAACGCAAGCAGGGCCTTCCGGCGTTGGTGGAACGTTCGTCTTCGAAACTGTGTTTGTTTGCATGATACTCCGACTCCTGCGGTGTTGGTCTTACGGGCCGATCCGGCCCGGACTACACATCCTACGACCATTATAACCGGATTGCGGCAGACGCCATGGGACCCGTGATCGATCGAAATACGCGGTATCCTTCCGGTGGGTAATCGAGCAAGCGGAGGACGGGGTTGGCTTACAGGGATTCTCGGCGGAGGCGCTCGGCCCTTTGTCGGTCATGTTCGTCGAGAAACGCCTTGGTGGCTTTGTTCTGGTCCGGCGGCGGTGGGTACCGTTTGAGCAGCGAGGCGCTGTGGGCGGCCAGCACAAACAGCACGGCGCAGACCAGCGCGAACGCGATGGAAACCACCGCGGGCAAAGCCAATCCGGCGACCAGAACGAGGACGCCGGCGATCACTGCGTAGACACAGGTCACCACGAGAGAGACGATGACGGCCAGGATGCCGCTGCGTCGCGTCTGACCGGTTAGTCCCAAGCCCACCGTGGCCAGTGCGATGCCCCCAAGAAACGTCGTCAGCAATCCAACGCTCATCGCCGCGATCCCGGCGTGTTCCCGTGTGAGCAGGTCGGTCCAGGTGTCTACGTCGGCCGTAGCTTCCGGAGCGATGCGCCCGCTGAGCGACCAGAAGCCGCAGGCACCGAGCAAAAACACCGCACCCACCGTCTGAAACACGAGACCGCTGGCCGAAACGAAGGCCCGTGGCGAAGTGGAGACGTCATGGTGGGCGGTCGGTGGATTCGGTGGTCTTTGGTCGTTCACGGGGGTGGTGGATCACTTGGGTCTGTCGTGTCCCGGACATCGTCGATATCGTCTGTTGTCGCATCGGGTAATGGGTCTGACGGTGTGTCGGGCCGGGCGTTGGTTGGTGCGGTTTGGACCAGCTTCCGTACGATTACGGCGTCGCCGCTTGCGCTGAGTTTGTCGGAAGCGTTTCGTTCATGACGGACGTTGGTCACGGCGTTGGCACCTTTCATGGCCGCTGCGGCTTTCAGTCCTTCGAGCGAGTCTTCCGGTCTGCGGAACCCGTCGACAAAAACCGTCTCGATTTGTTCCGTGACTTCATACCCGGTGATCGTTGGTGTGCTGGAGGTGGCGAGAATCTTGTCCGCCTCTTTACGGCGTTGGGCGAGCATGGCCGGGGTTGGTTCGCCGTAGTTCGCGCCGTACTTCTGCAGCTTGGGGTGGAGCTTCGGCGGTCGCATACGCCGAATCGCGTGGCGAAGCCGCCGGAACACCCAAAGCACGAAGAGACTCGCCAGGAGAATCAAAAACGCCTTGACGCGCCAGTCGGATAGATCGAACCAGGAGGCTGGATCCTCCTGTTTGATGAGGTCGAGCCCCTCTTGGAGCTTTTCCGGGATGACGCTTTCTTGAGTCACGACGTTTTATCGCGTGGCGATCTCTGCACCGGTGGCCTTGGGATCTGCGGTTTCGGGCGGCGCAGCCCCGGCCGTATCGGTTTCTGGTAATACTACCGGGGCGGCACGATCCGGGGAAGGTGCCACCCGGTTACCGTGATACGTAGTTCCGCGCCAGGTGGTTCCCTTCCAACCGACGGCCTGTAGGAGTGAACTGGTGAGCATAACCAACGCCGCGATCGTCCCCATGACGAAGGTGAGCGACCATAGCCGTGGCGTGTAGACCAGGGCGTAGAAGCGCCACAGCATGATCTGCATACACACGACCGCAAAGCCCCACGCCGCTACGGCCAACTGCCACCCCAACGCCGTTTTCTCCGGTGCATGCGACATCCCGACCAATGCGACCACCAGGCAAGCCCAGGGAAACATCGCATACCAGAAGAGTGAGCTGGCCGAAAACGTGATCCGGCGGACTGTGGTGAGTGAGCCGAAGAAGATACGCGCCCAGCCGCGAAACGCCTCGGGCAGAGAGGTATACATACGCACGCGGTACAGCCCGTCGTTTTCGGTCAGACGTAACCGGTATCCGCTACGCTTGACGTGGCGGGCGAGATGAATGTCCTCATTCACGTGAGTGCGCACACGATCGTGTCCGCCAATTGCATCATAACACGCCCTCGAAAAGAGCATGAACATCCCGGTGGCGTAGGCGGCCTTTCGGTTAGGATCGTTGACCTTTTGCGGTACGAACCAGATCATCAGCACGAGTGAGCAGACCGGCTGGATGATTTTTTCCCACCACGTGGGTGTGTCGAGCATGGGCTGCATGCTCATCATGCCGACCCGGTGTTTGAGGGCGTCGTGCATGCCGACCGAAAGGGTACGTCGCGAGAGCTGACGGCAGTCGGCGTCCATAAACAGCAGCCACTCGCCATCCGCGATGTCCACACCCTCTCGCATCGCGTTGTTCTTGCCGAACCAGCCGTCGCGCAGCTCGGTGACGGTGACGACGCGGAGGCGGCCGCCGCTGCGTTCCGCCAGCCGTTTGAGCAACTCCGGTGTGCGGTCGGTGCTGCGGTCATCGATGGCGATCAGTTCGTAATTCGGATAGTCCTGATCGAGCAGCGTTTCGATACAGGTTTCGATATTGTCTTCTTCATCTTTGGCGGCCACCAACACGGAGAGCCGGGGGGGGGCAGCCGGAACCCCCTCAAAGCTCGTGGGTGTGAGCAACTGCCGCTGCTGGATAGACACGCGTAGATACTTCAGACGTACGAGCCAGACGGCACCGGCGAGGCCGCCGGTGATAATCCACAAGCCAAACAGTGCGATAACCAATGATTGATGCCCGTATTATCGGTGAAGGCGCGTTCCGACAATCGAAACCACGTGCCGGATTATGAGTGATGTTTCGTGAATCGTCAACGAGACGCGCCCTCTCGGCACAAAGCGACGGTATCTCAGCGAGAAAAGAGTGGAATGCACGTGGGTTTGCGGTAGGATGACGCCTCATGTCACGCTCACCTGGAGAGCAGTCTGGTACGAGCCTGCCCCCGATCATGTCCGTCGCGCCGCTGGCACTGGTCGCTTTGGGGTTTGTGCTCGGCACGATGGTTGATGCGCGGTGCGATCCGCCGCCTTATCTTTTTCCGGCGATTCTTCTCCTCGCTACGCTTGTGGCCGTGGCTCTATTCCTCGCCAAGCGAGCGATACCTCTGGTGATTCCAGTCGCCGTACTTGCGGTCGGAGCGGCTACCGGTGGGTTGGTGCATCACATACGCCGGGTATCGCCGCAAGACACGGTCGAGCGTTTTGCGACGGAACGCGGATTCGTCGTGCGCGTTCGCGGAGTGGTTACCTCACTGCCCAGGCTACGCCGGAGTGACCCCGGTCCGCTGTCGGTGCGCGCGTTTCGCGCCGAGCGTACGACTTTCTTAGTGGATGTCGAAACGATCGAGGTGGGTTCGGGATGGGCTGATATCGGCGGACGTCTGCGCGTGACGGTACGAGAGGCGCTGCTCGACTTGAACGAAGGCGAGCGGGTGGCGGTCTTCGGTCGTCTCTTTCGGCTTCGTGAGCCGGGCAATCCCGGCGCGTTTGATTGGGCGGCGTACATGCGCCGCAGCGGCGTAGTGGCGACGCTGGTGACCCCGCATCGGGAGAACGTCCGTCGGATCGATCGGACGGCCACGTCCTGGTGGGGTCGGCTGGTGAAGCACACCCGTCACCGGCTTCGCGGTTGGCTCGTGGATGATCTTGTCACGAGCTGCGATACGGAAGCCGGGCTGCTCACGGCCATGGTGCTCGGCCATCGCTCCCGCTTGGATCGGGAGATCAACGATATTTTCATTCGCGCGGGCTGTGCCCATTTTCTCGCGGTGAGCGGGGTTCACATCGTGATCGTCATCCTGATCGCCGGGGTAGGCTGCCGCTGGCTGGGTGTGTCGGGGCGAAAGCGGCTGGCCGTGCTGATGGCGGTCGTTGCGATGTATGCGCTCATCGCCGACCCGCGCCCGTCGATTATGCGCTCGTCGGTGATCGCGGAGATTTACTTCCTGGCCTGCTGGATCTATCGCGAGACGGCTTGTCTGAATTGGATATCCGCCACGGTGATCATCCTTGGTGCGATCGACCCCGGCATGATCTTTGACGTGGGCTATCAGTTGTCCACGGCGGCCGTCATCGGGATCTGCTTCTTGCCGGCCGCGATCCAGGCGTGCGTCAGGAGCGTGCGGGCCTCGTGGGCTTCTTCCACCAAGCCCAACGACAATCAGGCGGCCTTCGCTCGGATGATTGCCGGCGGGCGATCGCCGTTTTCTCGGATGGTTCACTCCTCGTGGCGCTGGTTCTGCTGGCGTCTGTATGGCGCGTTGCTCGTATCGGCGGCGGCGTGGCTGGCGACGGCACCCATTGTGGCTTGCTATTTTGGCAGAATCCATCCCTACGGCGTGATCGCGTCGCTGGTGATGTTCCCCGTGCTGACCGTCCTGATGCTCGCAGGGTTCGCGAAGCTCGTGCTGGCCATGGTGGTGCCGCAACTGATGCCGCCGCTGACCCTGTTCGTGGATTCACTCGACTCCATCGCCGTCCGGCTGGCCGACGCCTTGGGCTCGTTGCCATACGCCTCAGTACCTACGGTTGCGCCGAGGTGGTGGGTGTTGTGTGGCTACTACGGTGCGTTGATCGCCATCGTGTTCTATTGGCGGCGTGACTATGACCCATCACACCGAGCGCCCGTACCTGTGCCCGCGCCCATGCCCGTATCCGAACCCACGCCGATACCACTGCCCGAGTGTGAGGCGGTGGCCGAACGACCCCGTCGTGGGGCGTGGCGGGTTCCGGCCGGTACCGCGGCTTGCGCCGTGATGCTTCTCACCGTGTACGTTTGGCCGCAGCGCGTACGTGACCGTCTCACCATGACCGTGTTGGACGTGGGGGCCGGTACGGCGATTGTGTTGGAGCTGCCGGAGGGGGAGACGGTGTTGTACGATGCCGGCACGCTGGGACCGATCAACGTGGGGCGTGATGTGGTCGTGCCGTTTCTTCGTCAACGCGGTATTCGGCGTATAGATCGAGTGTATGTGAGCCACGCCAATCTCGATCACTACAGCGGTCTGCCCGGCGTGGTTTCCGAAGTGCCGTGCAGCGTAGTGTTCACAAATGCGCATTTCGATCGGGATGCGCGGCCGGGGTCGTTCGTGGATCGTTGGCGTCATCTTATGTCGGCAGCCGGCTGCCGCGAAATTCCGCTTAAGGGTACGGAGCGAAACTGGTCATACGGTGGCGCGACGTTTGAGTGGCTGTGGCCGCCGGGCGGTCATGCGCTTGAGTGGGCGAACAATGAGATGTCTACGGTGTTGCGGATTTCTTACGCCGGGCGGTCCATCATGTTGGCCGGTGATATCGAGGACAGGGCGCAGCGGGCGCTGCTTGAGCGTGGCGATCTACACGCGGATGTGCTTTTGGCCCCGCATCACGGGAGTGTCCGACGCAGCTCGGCCGACTTTTTCAAGGCGGTAGGTGCCGCCACGGTGATCCGTTCCAGCGGTGAGCGGATGGCGGAGACGATCAACGGATTAGCCAAGATCACGGCGGATGCGGTTCTGTGGAACACGGCCGATGTGGGTGCGGTTGAGGTGGTGATTGATTCGACCGGCGTTCGTGCGGAGGGTTTTCGGCAACCGTGAGCCTGGTCGTGTGATGCCGAACGGCGTCACGGCGACAGAATCGCACATCCGCTGACACGTCCTGACGCGTTTGGTCGATTGCCAGTGGACGCATGCCCCGATATAGTCTGCGCCAGCGTTGTGTAACTCCTGAGGCAGTGTTCGCCCGGCCGAAGCCGGTGGCGTATCCGGTGTGCGGATGTCACGTTCCCCGGGCGGGTCTGTGATCGGCGGCGGTTCTTCATTTTCCGCATCAGTCGCGGCTCTTGACGGAGCAGATTGGGATGATCGTTGGAATTCCGAAAGAAACGAAGACGCACGAGTATCGCGTCAGCATGACACCGGTGGGTGTTGATGAGTTGGTTCGCCGTGGGCATACGGTGTTGGTCGAGACCAACGCCGGTTCGGGCTCCGGCATATTGAATGAGGAGTACGAGTCGGTCGGCGCGACCATTGTCGACACGGCGGAGGACGTCTTTGCGAAAGCGGAGATGATTACGAAGGTGAAAGAGCCGCTTGCCCCGGAACGTGCGATGATGCGTGACGGGCAGGTGATGTTTACCTACTTCCATTTCGCTGCCGACCGTGAGCTTACGGATGAAGTGCTCGGGACCGGTTCGATTGCCATTGCCTATGAAACGATCACGGATGCGCGTCGCCGTTTGCCGCTGCTAACGCCGATGAGCGAAGTAGCCGGAAAAATGAGTATTCAAGAGGGTGCCAAGTATCTTGAGCGGCCGATGATGGGTCGTGGCATTCTGCTCGGCGGCGTGCCCGGCGTGGAACCGGCTGAGGTGTTGATTGTGGGCGGCGGCGTGGTCGGGATGAACGCGGCCAAGGTCGCGTCCGGACTCGGTGCCAAGGTCACCATCATGGATGTGGATATCGACCGATTGCGTTACCTCGATGATGTGATGCCGGCCAACGTACACACCGCCTTTAGTGAGCGGCTCACGTTGGAAAAACATCTGGCGACGGCTGACTTGTTGATCGGTGCCGTGCTGATTCCCGGAGCGCGATGCCCCGTACTGGTGTCGAAATCACAGTTGTCGCTTATGAAACCCGGAGCCGTGGTGGTTGATGTGGGCGTGGATCAGGGCGGTTGTTGTGAAACGATCCGCCCGACCACGCACGATGAGCCGACCTACATCATTGACCATGTCGTTCACTATGGTGTCGCCAACATGCCCGGTGCGGTGGGCCGCACGTCCACCTATGCCTTGACCAATGCGACGCTGCCCTATGCGATTCGGCTGGCTGACGCGGGATACGTGCAAGCCTGTCGTGAGGATGCCGGGTTGGCGGAGGGGATCAACATCGAGCGGGGTCGCATCACGAATAAGCCGGTGGCCGACGCGTTCGATCTGGAATACACGCCGCCGTTGGTGGCGTAATGATGGGGCGGGACAACGCCATCACGATGCCACGCCACCCGTGCCGGCAGCAAGACAAGAGGTGAATAGCCCACCATGAAGAACATAGTCATCGTTATTCTTTTTGCGACGACGGTCGTCGGCGGATACATGGTGGCTTCGAGTCGTTTTCGTCTGAACCTGGAAGGCATCGACGGAAAGCTCGAAACCATTCGGCGCGGTGACCTGACACTGCCGATCAACGCCACGGGAGAGGTCAAGGCGGGATTCCGTAGCGAGATCAAATCCAAGGCTAGTGGAGAGGTCATCGAGATTTTCAAAAAAGCCGGCGATCGCGTTCGGGCCGGTGACCTGCTCATACGGCTTCAGCCGGACGATGAGCAGCGGAGCGTCGATCGCGCCAAGCTCGACTTGACTGTTTCCGAAGCGCGGCTCAAGGAGGCGGAACTCGCGTTGCGCCAGGCCCGGGTGGCCGATCTTCCTGCGGCCGAGGCGCGCCTCGTGCAGCAAGAGCAGGCCGTACGTATGTCCAAGTTTCAGATGGAAAAGGTGACCGCCCTCCCCGAGGAGCAGCGGTACGCGGAGGAGCTGCTGCAGCGTGAAACGACACTCCTTCAGCAGTCCGCTCAGGTCAAGGTCGCCCGAGCCGACGTGGAAAAAGTGAAGATGGCTATTCTTCGTGCCGAGCAGAGCGTGAAGCAGGCGAAGGCCACGTTCGAATCGGCATCCACCAATTTGAAGGATGCGGAAAAGCGTCTTCTGGAGACGGACATCGTCGCCAAGGTGGATGGCATCGTGGCGAACATCAACACGCAGGTGGGTGAGGTGATTCAAGGCGGTCAGACCACCTTTACCGGCGGTACGGTGCTGGCGGTGCTGCTCGACTTGGACAAGCTCATTGTCAAAGCGGAAGTGGATGAGTCAGACATTGGCCGGGTGCTCGATTTGGCCCCTGCGTGGTCCCGACCGGGTCACGAGGTCACTGATGTGATGCCCGAGCGTCTGGAGGATGCGGTGGCGGCGCTGGAGCATGTTCCCGTGATTACCGTGGAGTCATTTCGGGATCAGGAGTTTCTCGGTGTGATTGAGCGCATCTACCCGGAGCCGCGAACGATCAGCGGCGTGGTCACTTATGTGGTGGACGTTGTGATTGCGAGCGACAACCGTTCCATCTTGCTGCCGGGGATGCGTGCGGATGTGAAGTTTACATCCGAGCATGTGACCGATGTCGTGCTCTGCCCCAATGAAGCCATCAAGGAAGGCCCGGCGGGAAAACTCGGTGTGTATGTTCCCGTGAAAAGTGAGGCACCGGATTCCCATAAGACAAAGTTTGTTGCGTGTTCATTTGGGTTGGACAACGGGAACTATTCCGAGGTTCGTTCCGGGTTGGAACCGGGGGCCCGGGTGTATATCAAGATGCCCGCGGATCGCAGTGACGACGATTAGCCTTCTGACTGATATTCCATGCCCGTGACACGCCGTCCGCTAACCACCATGATCAGAGCTGAACAACTTCACAAGCACTACCAGATGGGTGATTCGGTCGTGCATGCGCTCGACGGGGTGGATCTTTCCATCGAGGAAGGCGAATTCGTCGCCATCATCGGGGCCTCCGGCAGCGGCAAGAGTACGTTGATGCACCTCATCGGTTGTCTGGATCGACCCACCAGCGGTTTGCTCGAAATCAACGGTGAGCTTGTCGGTGCCATGACGGAAAAACAACTTGCCGCGACGCGTAACAGCTACATTGGGTTCGTGTTCCAAACGTTCAACCTGATCAATCGAACCTCCGCGTTGGATAACGTGATCGTGCCGTTGGTATATACCCGGCAGACCGTACTCCGGGCGACCGCCAAGAAAGCGTTGGACCGTGTCGGTTTGCTTTCTCGTGCGCGTCATACGCCGAGCGAGATGTCAGGCGGTGAATGCCAGCGTGTCGCCATTGCCCGTGCGATTGTCAACAGTCCGAGACTGCTGCTGGCTGATGAACCTACCGGAAATCTGGATTCGCGTACCGGTGAGCAGATCATGCAGATTTTTCACGATCTGCACGCTGAAGGCATCACCGTGGTGCTCGTTACTCACGAGATGGACGTGGCCGTGCAAGCCGACCGAATCATCCGCATGAAGGATGGAAACATCGTCGAGGACACGGCTGTCGATGAGCAGCATCGAGCGCAAATCCTCGTCGAGGCACAAGACGGATTCCGAAAAGTATTTGATCAAAAGGCGAAAGCCCGTGCCCAGGCTGCCGATGCCGAAACAGTGCCCAAGCCGGAGGTAGCGAGCTAGTGCTTTGTCACTGCGACAACGAAGGGGTCGTAGGGGCCTCCCACACACGATCCGGTGGTGCGATCGAACATCATTGGCGGGCGGATTTTGCCCTACAGGGGCGTATTGTGCGTTCCGCTACGGATAACAGCGAAGGCCGGGTGACTTGATGTTTCACTTGCGAATCATCGCTATGGCCATTCACGGCTTGAGGCAAAATCTGCTGCGGTCTCTGCTGGCTACGCTCGGCGTGGTTATCGGTGTGGGCGCGGTCGTGTCGGCCGTGTCCATTCTGGAAGGTGCCCAACGCGACATCCTCAATAAGTTCGAATCGCTCGGTGCCGATCAGGTCATCATGCTCAACGGGACGCAGCAGCATGGTCACCGGAGGTCGTCGGTGAGTTCGCTGGAGCCGAAAGATGCCGAAAAGGTTCTGCAAAGTAATGAGGGGTTAATCATCGCCGTATCACCGCAGTTCGGGGCACCCGGACAGGTGAAATACTACGAAAAGAACGCTTTCGTGAATGTGCTCGGGGTGGCCGAGTCGTATCCCGCCATTAACGACTACCACCCGGCCCGCGGACGCTCCATCACCCGCGAGGACGTGCGCGGTAACGCCATGGTCTGTGTGCTTGGTCACGGCGTGGCGGAAGATTTGTTCGGGGCGTTGCCGGCCGTCGGCAAACCCGTCAAAATCAACGGTAAGACATTCATTGTCGTCGGCGTGATGGAAAAGCGCGGCGTGATGGGTTTTTCCAATGTTGATGACCAGGTCACGATTCCGCTTTCGACGGCCATGCGCCGCATGTTCGGCCAGAAGTACCTGTCCGTGCTTGTGGCCCAGTGTGTCAGCGCAAACAAAATGACCGTTTGTGTGGAGGCATGCAAAAAAACGCTTCGTGCGGCGCACCGTATTCGTGCCGGCGACGAAGACGATTTCACCGTATTCACCCAGGAGCAGATGAAGCAACAGTTCGCCCAGATCGCGATGATCTTCGGAATCGTGCTCTACAGTATTGCAGGGATTTCGATCGTGGTCGGTGCCATCGGCATTATGAACATCATGCTCGTCTCCGTTACGGAACGCACGCGTGAAATCGGCGTACGCATCGCCGTTGGCGCCCGGCGTTTCGACATTTTGAAACAGTTTCTGGTGGAAGCGAGTGTGATCAGCATGTTCGGTGGCGCGCTGGGTGTCGTGTGCGGCTGGGCGATGAGCGATTTTCTTAGCAAGTTCACCCAGGTGTTGGAGACGTATACCCCGCCCAGCATCGTCGTGATTGCGATGATCATGGCTGGTATCGTCGGTATCGTCAGCGGCATCTACCCGGCCATCAGAGCCTCCCGCCTGGACCCCGTCCAAGCGCTACGGTATGAGTAGGAGACTCGCCGACGTATCAATGATCCGGCACGCCGTCGCCGTCGTGATCGTGGTCTTCTTCATCCCGCGATGACTCTACCGGTTCGCCGAATCTCGCGAGCCATTCTTTGGCCACGGTGTTCTCGGGTTGCTTCTTGAGGATGCGGCGGCATACGTCAATCGCATCTTCGACACGATCCACGTCGTCATAGGCAACGATCGTCTGTTCGAGAATCTCGACGGACGCGTCTTCTCCGAGTCGCTCCAATCCCGCGTCAAGTATGGATACCACCTCATGTCTGGATAGCCGTGCCACAATTTTGGCTCGCTCGCGTGCATGTTCCGCCAGTTTGATATAACCGTCCGATAGTACGTCCGGATCGCGTACATCCTTGAGCCATGCCGTTTCAATCTCCATCAATTGCTTGTATTGCCCATTGACAGCCAGCAGCGGTTCTCGCGAACCCGGACGGGCCGTGACAGCGGCGAGGGTTACCGCCAACGCGTCGGTGGCCGAAGTGGTGGCGGTGGACCATTCCTTCTTGACCGCCGCTACCCGTGCGAGGTGCGTGAGATATTCGACCGATTGCCGTTTGTCGGCCGAGACGGCCTGCTTCGCAAATGTCAACGCCTCGGCATAGTTGCCGACGTTGGCTGCGCACCGTGACAGCCCGTACAGCACACTCGGTTCGCCATCTATCAGCGAGGCGGCTTTGTCGTAGTGGCTGCGCGCGAGCCGCGGAAACTGATCCACCTCCAAATCACCCAACGTGCGGTAGGCCTTCCACTCCGTTCGTCCGTCACGAGTTCTGACGAAGTTTTGTAGATGATCGACGGCGTCCCACGACTGCCCCTGCTTGAGGCTGACAAAGGCATAGAGGTAGGGTAACCACGGGTGGTCCGGAGATTTCGTCTTGATGATCGCCAGAGTGCGATCGAGATCGTGTTCCGCCCGTTGCCGATCCGCCGGGTTTTTTGACGCCGCCAACACATCGATCGCGCGACGGGCCATATCCAACGCTTCATCTACAGCCAGCCCCGGCTCGCCGGATGCGGGTGTCACGGCGACCTCGTCCGCCGGGGTCGCAGTATCGGCGGGGGGCGGCGCGTCCTGCGATTGTGCCGGAGTTGCATGGAGACCGAGTGCGGCACATAAAGCGAGTAGGCGTATCAGCATGGATTCAGTCCTCGTGGTGACGTCACCCGCGACCGGTGCGGTGGGGCGGCTCTCCCGGTAGTGGTTCATCGGTGCATTGTAGGCTGCGTCCGTAGAAAACGGTAGCATCAAGAACCGGCGCGAAAGTGCAAGACACTTTGGGTGGCCTACCATGGTTCACGGCCGCCGATTCGGTCATGCACCCCCGGCGCGAGGTGTCGTCGGCTGCAACGTGAGGGCGTGGGACACGAGCGAGGCGCGATCAGCCCTCTACGTAGAGTCTTGGCGTCGATTCGGAATCGGTGTCTTCCGGCGTCTGGCCGGGTTCATAACCGTCCATGGTTGCCGTGTGGCCTTCGCGGTCATCCCCGCCGAGGGAACCGCGGTTGTCGTCTTCGCGGCTGCTCTGAAGTTTGTCGACCAGAATCTGCCACGTGTCGCGTTCGATGCGGAGTACCTTGAGGGCATCGTCGATATCGCTAACGTCTCTGTTGACGCAGGCGTCCACGAGCTTTCGATAGAGGAAGTTGTAGATGGAGGCCACCCGCTCGCAGAGCGCTCTGTTGACGTCGTAGTCGAGCCCGTTGAGCATCTCCAGGATAATGTGCTGGGCACGGGTGAGCTTGTGGTACGATTCTTCGTAGTCCTTACGCTCGATCGCCTCGCGCGCCTGCGTGGAAAAACGGATCGCTCCATCGTACAGCATGAGCTGGAGCTTTTCGGGGGTAGCCGTCAGCACGGCATCCCGAAGATACGTGTTGGTCTGGTTGTCGGTCATGCCGGGTGTTCTATCGGACAAACCGGGGGGCATCCTAAGAATCCGTCCGATATCGAGCGCCTAGCGGTCTTTCGTGGGCCTGACTCATTCGGAAGCCCTATCCGAGCTGGTTTTGCAGGGTGGCCAGCGAGGTTTGCTGATTCTGTAGCCCGGCGATAGCAGATTCCAGGGCCACAAACTGGGCTTCCAGGCGGGCACGCTTCGCCTGAATCAGCACGTTGAGCTGGTCAATCCGGTCGGTGAGCAGGCTTTGCTGGTCCCCGAGCAGGGTGTCCTTTCGGGCGAGTAGGCCATCGAGATTCTCGGTCATCCCGTCGAGCGCATCTTGGATCGTGGCTCCGAACCCGGTGTCCTTATGGGTGAAGAGGTCTTGGACTTTTTCCGGAGCCCGTTCATAGGCGTCCCGAAATGTTTCCTCGTTGAACTCCAACTTACCACCGGAACCTAAGCGAAGCCCCACACTGAAGGGGCGTGAAAACGCCGCGTCAACGCCCTGAGCTTGCCCTAAGATGGCCCGCCGTAGCCGTGACTGTATCTGATCAACCGTGGAATCACCAAACAGTGGGCCGCGTTTGAATGTTTCGCTATTGAACGTATCGCCTTCAGCAATCTTGTCGAGTGTGCTGTTGTACTGGTCCACGAACTGCTGCACCCCCTCGACAATCGCATCAATGTCTTGGGCGACGTTGATGGTGATCTCTTCATTGCTCGTCGACAACAGGTCGAATGTGACGCCTTCGACGACGTTGTCCAGCGTGTTGGAAGAGCTGGTGATGAGTCGTATGCCGCCTTCGGCGTCACCGATGGTGACGACGGCGTCTTGCGCGCGGGAGAGCGTTTGCAGACCCAAGTCGATGCCTCCGGTGTCGATGGTGAGTTCGCCACGACGCCCGGCGGTCTCTGAAGTGAGCGATAGACTAAACGGGGCGACCGTGCTTCCGTCGTTGATGACGGATGTTGATACGCCGGCTCCGGCGTCGGATATTTTTCGAGCGACGTCGGCCAGGGTGTCGTTGGCGCTGATTTCAATTCGCGTCTCAAATGACCCATCAATGGTATTTCCTCCGGTGCGGGCCGTGTTGACGAGTCGGAGATCGGACGCCGTCGATCCGCCGTCCACGTCTTCGATGGTGAGCAATCCGTCGCCACTGGTGGCGTCGGTGATAAGGATACCATCGCCGGTGTCGTTGATTCGTGCCGAAATATCCGTTCGGTTCAGCCGGTCGATGACGGCACCTACTGTGGTCGCGCTGGATAAGTCTATTGTTCGTACCGCTCCATCGGCCGTGGTGATCTGGATTGACCCCGAAGACACGCCGCGACCCAGATTCAGATCGGAAAGCAACGTGTTTTCAGTGATGTACTGTCGTTGCGCATTGCCGCCGTCGACGACACTACCCACATCCGGCAGATGAGTTCCGGCCAGACCGAGGTCCTCGGCCAACGTGCCGGACACGTCGTTGATGACGATGCTCCCTGCGCCGTTGGATCCATCGGTAAGCTGCAGCCCGGTCCCCCCCCTGTTGACGGAGGCCGTCAGCGCGGTGGTGCCGTCGGCGTTGACAAGATCGATCACGTCTTGGAGTGTTCGGGCCGTGCTGAGATCAATAGTGGCTGTGGCCCCCGTTCGGTCCGTGATGGAGATTACGCCGGCGGTGGTGCCTTGTCCGCCATTGAGCGTTTGCAAGAGTACCGTGTTGAGACCGGCCACCAGCGGTCTCGAACGAAACGAACCGCCCGAGCTGGAAAACGTGGCCCCGAGGAGACCCAGGTCACGGGCCGCCGTTGAGTTGGTGTTACCGTCGGGGTCTACCGCGGCCGTCACCGTGACCTCATTGCCGAACCCCTGCGCCGTAAGTTCGATCCCATTACCGTCGTCCGAGATGGTTGCATGAACAAAGCTGTTATTTGGAGCGAAGTTGATGGCGCGAATCACATCGCCGAGCGTGGACACGCTGTAAACATTTCGTCCCCCGTATGACGCGTTATCGGTTTCGTTGGCGATGCCGAGATCAGCAGCCGAAAACCCGCTCAGGTCTTCGATCTTCAGCGACCCCGCCTGACCCGGGTCGGGTGTTGACTCGTCGGTGACGAGGAAGATGTTGGAATCGCCGTTGGATCCGCTACTGGCGGAGGAGCCGATCGTAACCGCGACGCCGGCTTGTTGTGTGGCGTTGTTGATCCGGGCTTTGATGTCTCCCACAGTGACCACGGCTTGAGATTCCAGATCGCTCAGGTCGACGTCAACGCTGTTCCCCGCCCGATCGGTGATTCTGATCACGCCGAACCGCACACCCGCTCCGGAGTTCAACGCGCGAAGATCCGTGGGGTTGTCCATGAAACTGGACAACGACACTTCGAACGAGCCCTCCGTAGTCGAGGTAAACGTCAAATCATTTTTGGCAATCACGCCACCAACCCCGCCGATGCCGTTGCCGTCGTTGAGCAGCGAGGCTTGTGTGGTCTCCGTCAGACGAACGAGGTCCTTTCCATCGATACGACCGGCGGCCACGTCCGCGGCGATACCCAGGTCCGCTGCGGTGCGTCCGCCGTTGATATCGACGATGATCAGATTGCCTGAGCCGTTCGTCAGATCATCAATGACGATACGATCACCGAGGACCTGATTCCCCGAAAAGTCAAATGTGGGGATTCCGGTGACGCGAGCGCGGACGTTGATGCCGGTCTCGCTGTTGATCGCGCGAAGTATGTCGTCGACGGTTTGGGCCGTCGTCAGGTCGATTTCGGCTGAGGCTCCGCTGCGGTCGGTGATGCGGATCGTGCCGCGACCGACGCCGCTGCCGCCGTTGAGGGTGTCGAGGTTGGTGCCATCGTTGACCCGCCCGGCTCCCACCTCGATCGTGATGGCACCGGCCCCGACGGGCGTGCGGTTTGTATCCGCAAAGCCCCGACTGATGAACGAGTGGCTTGCGACGAGCGAACGAACTCGGAACGTGGTTGAGCTGGGAAGGGCGTTTTCCGTAGCCGTGGCCGAAACGACGTCCTCATTCGTGCTCGTGGCTGTGAACCGGTTGAAGAAGCTCGGTTTGTCAAAGTTGGACACCGAGTTGCGGATCGCCAGGAGCTGTGCCGAGAGTTCGAGAAACGCCGCCCGACGCTGGTCAATATCCTGAACGCGCGACTGTAGCGAGGCGATTGGTCTTGATTCAAATGCGATGAGTTGATCAATAAGCGCCTTCGAATCGATGCCGGTGACCAGTCCGATGCTGCTAGAGATTCCACTCATGTTCGGTTGTCTCCTGACTGCGTTCCGGGTTCCGCCCCGTTCAGCGCACACCACCACCGCAGCCGTTTGGTTTATCGGCCGGGGGGGACGTGCGGCAACAGCGGGGGGGGCGTGATCGTGATGCCGGAAGCGGACCCCATCAGAGGTTCTTACGGCGGCTAACCGAGTAGTGATAGCACCAGATTGGGTACCGAGTTGGCGATCTGGAGCGAACTTTGGGTGCTCTGGACCAGAATCTGGGCTCGTGTCAGCGCCGATAGCTCAGCGGCCATGTCTGCATCGCGGATGACGGATTCGGCTGCGGTGACGTTCTCCAGGGCGATGTTTTGCGCTGAAATGTTGGTGTCGATGGTGTTTTTGGCGAGGTTGCCGAGCCGCCCCCGTGAGGTGGACACCTGGTCAATGGCTTCGGCGACGATTTTCTGCATGGACAGAAAATTCTTGGTGTTGAGGTCGTTGGCGGCCCCGCTGCGAAGCGTGTGCAATCGACCGACGACCGAGTTGCCGAGCTGCGTGGACCGTAGAGAGTTAAACGCCACGTTCACCTGACCATTCGAACTGACCTCCGGCGTAAGCTGAAAGAGCGATCCGCCGCCGGTGATGCTGAATGTCTGCGAGCTGATTGTCTGCCCTTGTGCCTTCGTCACGTAGATTCTTGCGTCAATGTTGCCGGTTCGTACATCGGCGCGAAGGCCGCGAACGAGAGCGGCTTGCCCGTCAATCAGCACGCCCGCATCTTGCCCGACGTCTCGGATCACACTGTTGTTATTACCCGTGGTAACGAAGTTACCGGTGATGGGTGTGACAGAGACGAACTGGTCCGACCCAACCGATACGCTGTTGAGCAGGATGGCACTCGTGGTGGTGCCCGTCGCCGTTGTGGATACGACGGCGGACACACCCGTGGCGTTTGTGATGGAGTTGACCGCAGCGGCAATCTCCGTAAAGGTCGCTCCGGCCGCGAAGGAAATCAGTTCCGTACCGGTTGTTCCCTGCAGCTCGATGGAGGTGGCCGACGTGGTCGACGTACCCCCCGGGTTGGATCCGATGAACGCGATTTGCCCGGTCTGGGCTGACTGAGTGACCGATACGGTCACGGTTCTTGGGCCGGACTCGGGTAGTCGGGCGGAGAACACCGTCACGCTTGCTAGTGCGCTGGTGGCTACTGATGATAAGATATAGGCCTGCGACCCATCCAGGAGTTTCCTGCTGGCGAAACGTGTGGTATTGGCGATTCGATCCAGACTGGCGAGGATCGAGTCGATCTGCAGTTGGTTGGCGCTGACCTCTTCTTGGGTGAGCGCCCCCTCGTTGGCCGCTTCGACGACCAGCGACTGGAGATCGAGGAGCAGTGAGTTTGACTCGTTGAGTGCTGCCTCTGCGGTGGAGATGACGTTCAACGCACGCGTGGAATTATCCACTGCTTGCCCGATGGCGCGGATTTCAAACCGGAGGCGTTCTGAGGCTATCAGACCGGCCGGATCGTCTCGACCGCGATTGATTCGCAACCCGGTGCTGAGTCGCTCCAACCGCGTATTCAGGTCACTGAAATTCCGCGATAGCTGGGTCGTCGCCCGAAGCGCGGGTATGTTGCTGTTGATTCTGGTCATGTCTGTCTTCCTTGACCAACGAGCGTCACCGGCATCGAGCCGGTGTCTGGGATTGCACCACCTTGTGCCATCCCGTTTGATCCCGCTGTCTACGGTGCCGTGTTCCGAATGGCCCGACTAACGTGGTTCCACCTTCGAGCCGTGTGTCACACAGAACACACGGAGCAGGATCAACCGTTTTTCGGACGATGCGGGCGTCGACTTTGTTAGCGGACCAAAAAAAATTCGGACCATGCGGAGAGACGGCGTCTGTGCGACGATAGGAGCGAAAAAAAACCGGCGCCCGATGAGAAACCATCAGACGCCGGAGGGTGTGTCAATTTCGGTCGTTTTGCCCGTGATACCGCTATCCCAGTAGCGACAGGGCACTTTGCGGCTGTGCGTTAGCGAGTTTCAGAATGGAACCGGCCGAGGCGACCAGAATTTGGGCCCGGGTCAGCTTCGAGGTCTCCGCAGCGAAATCGGCATCACGGATTGCGCTTTCCGCAGACCGGATGTTTTCGCCGGCCACTCGTAGTGAGCTGATCGTGGTTTGGAGTGTGTCCTTCTGGAATCCACCCAAGCGGCCACGGAGTGTGGCGATCTGATCGATGGCGGTACGCACCACCCGTTGGGCGGTCGTAAAGTTCTTACTGGCGAGGTCGTTCGCGAGCCCGGTCGCCAGCGTCGACAGGTACCCGACCGAGGCATTGCCGAGCTTTCCGGTGCTCACTTCGCCGACGCCGATGGACTCCTGTCCCGATAGACCCACCGTGGGGGAGATAGCGAAAACGGCACCGCCGCCCGTGACTTCAAAGCTAGTGGAAGTCTCGGAGCTTGTGCCACCACCAAAGGCCGCGGTAAGCGTCACATCGGCCGAGACATCTCCGGCACGGACGGAGAGATCCAAACCGCTAACGATGGCATTGGTCCCGTTTACGGTGAACGTGCCGTTGGAGCCTGTGGCCTTGGAGACATTCGTGCCGATGGCATCGCCGGCCGCGGTGCCGGCGTTTTCCAACACGGATACGGCAACAAAAGCGTCTTTCCCATATTTCGTGGTGCTGAGGCTCAGTGTGGGGGTCCCTGCGCCGGTGGTGCCGAGGTATGCGGAGGCTTTCACGCCGGTGAGTGAGGAGAGGGCGTTGACTGCGGTGGCAATGCTTGCGGCTGACGTTCCGGAGGCGAAGCTAAGGAGTTGGCTTCCGTACACGCCTCGAATCTGAAGCGTTGTGGTGTCCCCGAGCGTGCCATCACGTACTGTGGTTGATGTAGCGGTCGTGCCACCGAGCACGGCACTGATGTTGCCACGGGTCGATGCGGTGACCCGGTTGATGGTGACCTGGCGGAAAGTCCCGGCGGCCACTTTTACGGCGTTGATCTGAACCTTACCAAGATGAGAGAGCGTCGCTCCGGTGGATTCGTTTACGTTGACACCGGACGTCGTGAAGTCGAGCGAGCCGTTAAGGAGTTTCTTGTCACCGAACGCCGTTGACTCAGACAGCCGGTTGATGGAGTTCAGGATGGAATCGATCTGAAGCTGATTGGCTGCAATCTCTTGGGGCGTTACGCCGGCCTGGTTCGCCGACTGATCGATCAGGTTTTCAAGGTCGAGCAGCAGCGAGCTGACTTCCTGGAGGCCGCCCTCGGCGACAGCTACGATGGTATCCGCGCGGGTCGCGTTGTTGACGGCGGTGTCGATGGAGCGGATGTTGGCTCGTAAGGTCTCCGACGCAATCAGACCGGCCGGGTCGTCTTTGCCGGAGTTAATCCGCAGACCGGTGCTGAGTCGCTCCAGCGATTGATTCAGCGACGAGTTGTTGATACTCAACACGCGTCGTGCGATCAGCGATTGAACATTCGTGTTAATACGAGTCATGGTTGCTGCGTGCCTCCCAATCAGGCGTCGGGGCCTGTCTGATACCGATCGTCGCGATTCGCTTCGATCCGGCGTCACGATCGATCCCGGAGAAACGAACCCGGTGATGCCGGCTTCACATCCGCGGGCGTCTTTCCTTGATCGCCGTAGCGAACTGCCCGTTCGCCTCTGCTGTTCCTTACGTCTTCAACCGTTCGGCGAAAGTGGTTTTCCGTGGCGTGCTGTCTTCTCGAACGCCTTGGAAATACCGTGAGGGCAGCCCAATAAGAAGCCGCCCGACACCACGAAGAATCGTCGCGCCGATAAACATCCTTTAGTACTTTCGGACTGCGGATACGGACGAGAAGCGGTTATCAGACCACCGTGATCTTCCAAATATCCGATAACAAAAAACGTCCGCGTTGGCGTCATGTTACTACCGGAATTACCGGACACCCCGCTACGATATCCCTTCCACCGGTGTCAAGTTTTTTTTCGAGGCTCGTGGAAACGACCCCGGATTTCGCGGGCCGGAGCCACTGAGGCGGCGATAAGGGTGAGGATAGGATGGTGCCTATCATGTCCCGTAGTTCGCCTGGCGGACGCGGTGGATTCATGTGAGGGGGTCGTGGTATGGCTATCGGACCATAACCCGCGTTTGAGAGTGGGGGGCTGCATGTTTTCGTCTTCACCCCACTTTGCCCTGGGGCGAAGAATGGGGCTCCGCAAGCTCGATTGGTCCACGCAACACCGGCCGACACGCGACGGATACCGCCCTTGGACGTACAATCTCCGATGAGGAGTCGAGATAGTGGATCTGTTTACCGAACAACGCGGTGCCAACCGTACCCGCGTCGAGCCGCTGGCCGTGCGTATGCGGCCGCGATCTCTGGAGGAGTTCGTCGGGCAGCGTGCGTTCACGGCCGAGGGGAAGCTGCTGCGCCGCACGCTGGAGGCTGACCGCCTGACCAGCGCGATCTTCTACGGACCACCGGGCACCGGCAAGACCACGCTGGCCACCATCATCGCCGATTCCACCGAGGCGCACTTCGCCTCGGTCAACGCGGTCTCCACCGGCGTAAAAGAGGTACGAGATATCCTCAGCGGTGCCCGCGACCGGCTGGAAACCTCCGGCCGCCGCACCATCCTCTTCGTGGATGAGCTGCACCGGTTCAACAAAGCTCAACAGGACGTGCTTCTCGGTGATGTTGAGTCCGGTGTCGTGATTCTTATCGGTGCCACGACGGAGAATCCGTTCTTTGCGATCAACGCGCCGCTTCTGTCGCGCAGCCAGATTTTCCAGTTTGAGCCGCTGTTGATTTCGGACATCAAAACGCTTCTCCGACGCGCGGCCACCGACAAGGAGCGGGGCCTGGGGGAGTACTCCGTTGAACTCACGGAAGAAGCGGCCGAACACCTCGCGATCACGTCGGACGGTGACGCCCGTCGTGCCTTGACGGCGCTTGAGATTGCCGTGCTGTCTCAGACGGATCAATCCGCGGCGGACAAACGAATCGTGGTTGACCTGGATACGGCGGCCGAATCCACCCAGCGAAAGGCGATTCAATACGACGCCATGGGCGACGCCCACTTCGACGCCATCAGTGCGATGATCAAATCTGTCCGGGGTAGTGATCCTGACGCGGCCATCTACTGGCTCGCCCGGATGCTCGAAGCCGGAGAAGACCCTCGGTATATTGCGCGGCGGTTGGTGATCGCGGCGTCTGAGGATATCGGCAACGCCGACCCGCAGGCGTTGATCCTCGCCCAGGCCGCCGCCGCTGCGACGCAGACGGTGGGCCTGCCGGAATGTCAGCTCCCTCTTGCGCAGGCGGCCACCTATCTGGCCTGCTCGCCGAAATCGAATGCGGCGGCCGTGGCGATCTGGGAGGCGGGGAAGGACGTCCGCGAGGGCCGTACGATCCCCGTGCCGAAACACCTGCGGGGCAGTGGCTACGCCGGGGCGAAACGGCTCGGATCGGGCGAGGGCTATCGAAACCCGCACCGGGACGTGGACGCGGCCGACCAGACGTATCTGGGGGTTGAGAAAGTGTACTACAAGCCGACCGATCAGG
>JAJRSP010000214.1 GCA_024278775.1 Planctomycetota bacterium | reverse complement strand
TACCAAATGCAGTTCCACAAATTGCTTAGTTTTGGCGCAGTAGGGACGGGCCTGTTGGAGCAACGAGGTTATTGGTCATCGGGCTTCGGGATGTCCAAAACGGCGAGTCCCGCGCCATCATTGCTTTCGCCCAACTCCTCCTCCCGAAGGTTGTCAATCTTGTCAAGCTGCTTTTCGAGTTGGCGCGTGCGTACGCCCACAAGGTCGTCATACTCTCGCGACGCATCAGTAAGACGCTTGCCCATCCGGTCCATTTTTTCGACGTACTTCTCCCACTGTTTCTTAAACTCCGCCAGCAAACCGAGGATCTGTTTCGCGCCTTGCTCCAGACGGAAGTTCTCCACGGATTGACGGATCACGGCCAAGATCGCATAAAGCGTCAGCGGCGAACACAGCACCACTTTGCTGCGCATCGCGTCGTCGAGAAGTGATGCGTCCTGCTCGTGAATGAAGCCGTAGACCTGCTCGTTCGGAATAAACACCAACACATAGTCCACGGTGCCACGGGCCGGATCAATGTAATCTCGCGTCGTCACCTCTTTAATGCGTGATCGCACATCCTTCAAAAACTGTACTTTACACGGCTCTCGCGAGGCATCGTCGGCGTCGAGCATCTTCAGGTAGTTCGCAAGCGGAAACTTGACGTCCATATGCACCACAAGTCCACCCGGAAGCGGAAACGTGAAGTCCGGGCGTGTGCCGCCTTCGATGATCGCTTGCTTGGTATAGTTGACGCCTTCGAGGAAGCCGGCCAGCCGCAACACGTCTTCGGCCATACGCTCGCCCCACTGCCCACGTCGTTGCGGATTGGCCAACGCCTCACGCAGGTGCCCCGTCGTGTCTTGCAGCCGGTTGGTGGCTATCGTCGCTCTTTCAAGCTGAGTCTTGAGTGATCCGTGCGCCTCGGCCCGCTGCTTTTCGATGGTCTGAATGAGTTGGTTGAGCGTGCCAAGCTTCGTACTCATCTCCTCCAACCGTGAGTCGATCAGTTTTTTCTTCGTGTCGAGCGTTTGGTCGACCTGCTTGGCCTGCTGAGAGAACTTATCCCCGGCGATCTTGAAAAACTCGTCAGTGTTGGTCGACAACGCGTCGCGCGATAATGCGGAAAACGTGTCTTTGAGGGAAGCGAGCATCTGCTTGAGCTGCTCGTCGTTTTGGCGACGTGCCTCGGCCAGAAGCTGATCCGTGGCACGGCGTTGTCGACGCCACATCACCACCATCACCGCGCCGGTGGTGCCGGCACCCACGACCAGCCCCACCATGATCCAGACCACGTCCATCATATGCTCACTCCGACCGTCATTGTCGTGATCCCAACGAGCTTCGCAACTTCAACGATTCCACACCAGGGGCGTGGCACCTTTGAAGGCGGCAACGATGCGTGATGTCGGTTGTCTCGTCCCACATGTAGTGGAGACGGAACTGACACACTAACGAGCAGAATCTGCGGCCCGGACCACGACCTGGTTGCCACGTCGTTCGATGACTTCCAGCTTCGTGGCTGCGTCGAGCATTTCGCCGCGTGTGACGACATCCACCAGCACGGGACCGAACAGCGCCTTGCCCGAAGGACGCAACACCGTTTGGGCCGAACCGAGATCACCGACACGAGCCGCGCCGCGATAGGGATCCTCGATCAACACCTCCGACGGCGTGGGGTTGGCCGGTACGATCCGGCGAAACAGCATCGTTTTGGGGAGATACTTACTCAGCATGTACATTCCGACGATCGACATGCCCAGCGACGACGCCATGGTGATGATGCCGTGCTCGACGAACCGCATCGTGGCCGGCATCGTGGGAATATAGATTGGGAACGTATGCCCCGGCTCGGTCGGTACGAACGTGGCCAGAAGCCCCACAAGGATCAACACAATCCCACTGATACCAGCCACACCAAACCCGGGAATCACGAACACCTCCACGCCGAGTAGCACAAAACCGACCAGGAGCAGGATGATCTCCCAGATGTCCGCGAGACCGGTGAGATAGGGAGCACCGACAAAAATCGTGAGTGCGATGATTGCGACCAAGCCGGGCACACCCACCCCCGGCGTGTTGAACTCGACATACGTGCCAAGCGCCACGAGCAACAGCAAAAAACCGCGGACGTACATCGACGTCAGCCAGTACGCAAGCGATTCGGACCAAGTGGGTGTCATTCGTATGATCGAAGACAGGTGGTAACGCGCTTTGAGATCGGCGTCGGTCCTCACCATGGCCTTGTTGAAACCATAGGCCATTGCCTCGCCGGCGGACATCTCCAGAAGCTGATTATCCGCGACGACCGGCTGGATCGTGCTGATCTCCATGTCCAATACGGGATCGAAATAGGTGTCAACGAGCTTCCAGTCGTAATGTTTCGCTTCCTTTTTCTCGTCGGGCGTTGCGGTCGCTTTGTCGTCTTTTTCGACCTCGTGATCTTTTTCGGTTACTGCGTCGGCCTTGGTCGCCGCCTGAGAAGCGGAGTCGTCGTCACCGACGAGCTTGATTTTTTCGTCGCGGAAAACAAATCGCTTCTCTCCGGTTTCCCTGTGCTCGATCCACCAGACTTCTCGGTCGGGTAGCACAAAACTTTCGCAGAGAACGTGGCTGTAACCGTTCTGCTTGGCGGATTGACGGAACTCGGCCAGCACGGGTGTATACGCCTTGGCTTGGAGATCTTCCGGCACGGCCGCGGCACCACCCGGTCCCCCCATGATGACCTGAGAGTCTCCGATTCGCGAGGATCGCGTCATGACGATCTCGTCACACGCGACGGCCACGATGGATCCACCGGAATGGGCATTGGGGTTCACCCAGGCGACGGTTTTGATGTCGGTTAGCTCGCGCATCATGTCTGCGATGGCGATGGAACTGCTCACGAGACCGCCGGGGGTATCCATGTCCAAGACGATCACCCCGACACCGCGATTCTGAGCCTCTTCGATACGCCGTTTGAGGCTGGAGGCCATGACGTCTGTGATCTCTCCCTCGAATGAAAGCACGGCGGCCGTCTGACTTTCGGGAACATCCGGCGACGGGGAGACGACCGGGTGTGGCACTTCGGCGGGGGCAGTGGTCGGCGGGACCTCTTGAGTGTCAGCGTCAACGAAGGAGGAACCGACCAAAGCCAACACAGCAAGCCCCATGCCGGCACGTCGGCACCATCGAACAAGATCGCTACGGCTGAGAGTAAACATGGGCACCTCTACGAGAATCGGTTTCGTCACGCGTGTGACGCTTTTGCCACACAAAAAGTTTACGACGCGCGAATGGCAGCGGCAAGTCTAAAGATCGCTCCCCTTTATAACGGAGGCCGACAGAAAAGTGCGCCGCGTAGAAGAAACCGGCTTTTCGATTGATTCAACCTCTATCGCCAACCGTTTTTGATCCGGTCTCTTGCCACCAGGATATCGTTCGTTTGAGACCGTCTTGTAGGCTGACCTGGGACTGCCAGCCGAACTGCGACAAGGCACGCGACGTATCTAGCCGACGGCGAGGCTGCCCGTCGGGTCGTGAGGCGTCCCAGCGGATCCTACCGCGGAAGCCACAGCCTTCCGCAATCATGGCGGCCAGCTCGGCGATCGAAGTCTCTTCCCCCGTGCCGAGGTTGATCGGTGCGGGGTCGTGACAGACCGCAGTAGCCGCTAGGATAGCGTCGGCCGCGTCCTCCACAAAGAGAAACTCACGGCTGATGGTACCAGAGCCCCAACAGGTGACCTCGCGATCGCCGCGCAACGTGGCCGTGCAAAACTTGCGAATCATGGCCGCGATCACATGCGAGGTGTGGAGCGAGAAGTTATCACCCGGGCCGTAGAGATTCGCGGGGATCAGAAACAAACCGTTAAGTCCATACTCGCGGTGGTACGCTTCGAGCATGACAGCCAGAGCGCGTTTGGCAACGCCGTACGGTGCGTTCGTCTCCTCCGGGTAGCCGCTCCACAGGTCGCTTTCGGAGAAGGGCGTCGGGCAATCCTTCGGATAGGCGCACACCGTGCCAATCTGGACGAACTTTTTGACGTTTCGCCTTCGAGCTTCTTCGATCAGGTGGAGTCCCATCGCCATGTTGGCGTAAAAAAAACGCCCGGGGTGTTCCTGGTTCGCGCCGATGCCGCCGACCTCGGCCGCCAGATGCAACACGACATCGGGACGGGCGTCGTCGAAGAGCCGGGCCACAGCCGGGGCGGTCGCCAGATCATACTCGCGTGAGCGCGGGACCGTGACCTCGGCCGCACTGATCCGGGCCAGTCGTTCGCAGACGAGCCTCCCCAGAAAGCCCGCACCGCCCGTGACGCATACCCGCAACCCGTTGAAATAATCAGCTACCGCGTCAGTCATTTCGTTGATGCACCACTTTCCCCGCTTTGATGACCGTGGTCACGCAGTTGCGACCCGGCTCGTACATCATTCGCTCATGATTCGGGACGTCAAGCACGCAGAGGTCCGCCTGCATGCCTACCGCGATCGCGCCGAGTCTGTCCTGCCGGAGCAGCGCCGCGGCCGCGTTCGCTGTGGCCGCGATCAACACCTCGGTCGGAGTCATTTTCATCTGCGTGCAGCCGATCGACATGGCCAGCGTGAGCGATTCGACCATAGACGAGCCGGGGTTGTAGTCCGTGGCGACGGCCACCGGAAGATCAGCGTCGAGAAGTTTTCTTGCCGGTGCCTGTGCCACGCCGAGAAACCAGGAACACGCCGGCAGCAACACGGCCACGGATCCGGCCGACTTCATCGCGACCGTACCACCTTCGTCAATCGTCTCCAGATGATCCGCAGACACCGCGCCGACTTCTCCGGCGAGCTTCGTCGCGCCAATCTGTGTGATCTGATCCGCGTGCAGCTTGGGCACAAGCCCGAAACGCTTGGCCGTGGTCAAGACGCGACGCGATCTCGGTATGTCAAACGCGGTCCGCTCGCAAAACACGTCACAAAACTCGGCCAGCCCTTCATCGCGAATCTTCGTGAGTACGTTATCGGCGAGAACCAAGTCGAGATAGGCATCGGGGTTTCCCTCAAACTCGCGCGGCGTGGTATGCGCAGCCAAGTAGGTACCGACAAGCTCCATCGGCTGCCGCGAGCGTAGGCTGGCGACGGCTTCCAGCATTTTGATTTCGTCTTTGACGGTGAGTCCGTACCCGCTTTTGATCTCGACGGTGGTGACGCCGCCCGCGAGCATGCGACGCAATCGCGGCAGCGCGGCGTGGATGAGGTCGTCGAGCGTGGCACCCCGCATCGACTCCACGCTCGTGCGAATGCCGCCGCCCGACTCGGCGATCTCGGCGTAGGACTTTCCGGAGAGCCGCTGCACGAACTCCGCCTCGCGTGTGCCGACGAACACCGTGTGTGTGTGGCAGTCGATCAGCCCGGGGATGACGCAACCACCGGCCGCATCCACCGTGTCGCCATCGGCTGGAGTCTCGCAGTCCGCGTCCCGCCCGAACCACACAATGCGTCCGTCGTCGATCATCATCGCAGCCGAAGTGATTCGGTCGACCGTATGCATAGCCCGCCCACCGACCGGCCCGCCTGGGACGAGTACCAGCTCTCCGATGTGTCGAATGGTCAACATGTTCTGTTGTCACTCCAGAATCCCGGTTCCACTCCGGGGTAGTGGGCCGGTCCACCGGAGAGAAACGATACCCCAAGGCAGAGCCATCGGGTAGAGGACGCCATACATGCCCGAATAGGTTCGCTCGGAGTCATCCGGTCGATGCGGCTTTGTCGGTGAGGTCGATGATCGCCGCGGGCGAATTGATTTTGATGATTTGCTGCGGCCCTCTGATCTTGGCGATTTCCGTGGCTGATGCACCCTCGTCTTCTGCATAGTGACGGGCCTCTTCTTCGGAGATTCGCTTCAGTTCCAGCGTGCCCTCAACGATGGCGAACCGCCCCTTGGCTTCCATCGGCACCAGGCGACCGTTCACCGGGCAGGTGAATTTGACAAAGATCGTTTCGCTGGTCGTGGGTCCGGCCAGGCGAATCCAACACCCCTTGTGAGCACAAACAGAGTCAACCTTGCCACAGACGTGTATGGTTTTGTTGGCGTATTTGGTTTTGTGGGCAAGAATGTCACTGGTACAAATGGGCTGGCCGGCAGCCGGGCTCATCTTTTCGCCGAAAGCGGTCCATCGGCTGGTATCCCACTTGGCTCCCTTGCCGCATCGCGTGCGGCAGCCCTCTGCTGAAAAACCACCGGCTTTGTTAGTACATCCCGAGAATACGCAGGTTAACGAGATTGTGAGCACGGTTACCAAAATTGAGCGAATCATTGGGTGTTCCTTTCGTCGCTAATGGGACTGAAATCTGATGTGTAATCCACGTCGTGAATATACCTGTAAGAGCCATCCAGCTCAAGTTCGTCGACACATTAACGGATGTATTCCGAGGCCTGTTGCGTTGGCATGCGATTTACAAACCGACGATATCCGACCACCTCTTCCGTTCGAACGATACCGGTCCATAGGGTCAATGCGACTCCGTTGTCTCACCGAGCCGGTTGGGCATGTCGGCTAATATGTAGGCCGTGGTGGCCAGGACCGCTACGTTTTGCGATAGCTCGGTCGGGTCCACCTTGTCGAGCGTGTCGGCGTTGGTGTGATGGTAGTTGAAGTACTTCGAGCCCTCGACCCGGTGCCCCATAAGGACAAAGCCGGCGGAACCGGTCAGGCCGACATCGGTGCCGCTGCCGCCGGCGTGGGCATCGAGCGGCGGAAACGAGTCGGGAAACAGCGATAGGATTTCGTTTACCTGCTCGATCGCGACGTCTCGCTTCGCTTCGTCGGTGCAGCTAACGGAATAGCCACGCGGCGAGAAGACGCCACTGTCGGATTCGATCCCGGCCACATGATGCTTGAGTTCGTCCGCGTGATCCTTAGCATAGGCTTTTCCGCCGGCGACACCGTTTTCCTCATTGGTCCAGAGCACGACGCGAATCGTGCGACGAGGTCGAAGGTGGAGTTTGCGCAGGACGTTGATGGCTTCCATCGCGATGACGCAGCCCCCGCCGTCATCGTGGGCACCCTGGCCCACATCCCAGGAGTCAATATGGCCGCCCATGATGACCAGTTCTTCGGGGTTCGTGCTTCCGCGAAGCTCACCAATCACATTTGCGGACCGCGCGTCGGGTAGCGTCTTGGCATTCATCTTCAGGTTGATGACCACCTCGGTGCCACGGCGTGACAGGCCGACGATTGTTTCGGTATCCTCGACGGTGATGGCCGCCGTGGGAATCTTGATCTTGGCGTCTCCGTAGTGCATGGCCCCGGTATGCGGGGTATACAAACTGTTCGCAGTGACGGAACGGACGAGGCAGGCCACCGCGCCCTTGGCAGCCGCGAGGCGCGCACCCTGGGTACGGTACTTTACCGTCGCGCCATATCCCGCGCCGCGCTCCGGGTCGTAGGGCGGCATGATCTTATTGAACAAAACGATCTTCCCACGAACGGCATCGCCGGCCGCGTTCAGTTCGTCTTCATCGGATACGAAGATCACGGGCGCGGTGATACCATCGGGCGGAGTCGCCACAGAGCCGCCGAGCCCGAGCATGCGGAGCGCCAAACGACGTGGCTTAATCATCGTGGCCGACTCATCGCCGCGAACCCAGTGGGGCACCATGACGTGTTCCAGATGGACGTTTTCGCCTCCGTCGGATTTCATTGTCTCGGCCGCCCATGCGGTGGCACGCTGGAGGTTGGCCGAACCACTGAGCCGGTACCCGATACCGAGGCAAAGGCCCTCCATCTTGGCATACGCCTCGTTTCCGGCCATCACCGATTCGATGATGCGGTTTGCGGCTTGCCGGTACTCGGTGGCGATGACACCACCCGTATGCGTCTTGTGATCCTCGCTGCCCGGGTGGGTCGGTGCGATGGTCGCGGCGGCGGCGATCATGGCGGCCAGTAAAAGTTGGGTCATCGGATAGAGGCTCCTTCGCGTCTTTTACTTTGGGAAGTCGGTCGGACCGCGGCCCCACAGCGACCGCCTACAAACGATCGATTCTAGCTATTCTTGTCGTGCTTGTCACCGTAAGGTTTCGAGACGCGAGAGGAAAGCGTTACATGGTGGGCGATGCCTGCGGGTGCCCCACGCTGCGCGTACTTCCGTAGAATGATGACGTGCTACGCGTGCGAGACACCGCCCAGTCCCGGCGCGCCTCCACTTGCCACACGTAGGATCGGGCGTGCCTGAGCACTAGAGCGCGAGACGACACCGTGCTATACTCTCCCCGTGGTGCTCATTATCGACAATTACGATTCTTTTACGTACAACCTCGTACAGACGATCGGCGGCATGGACGTACGCCGGGAGATCAAGGTCGTTCGCAATGACGCGATGACCGTTGACGAACTCGTTTCGCTCAAACCGAAGCATGTGATCATCTCTCCCGGACCGCGAACGCCGAACGAAGCAGGCGTCAGTATCGAGCTGATCCGGGCGCTGGGCGACACGACGCCGCTACTCGGTGTGTGTCTCGGCCATCAATGCATCGCCCAAGCGTTCGGAGGGAGCATCGTCCGGGCGGACCGGCTGATGCACGGCAAAACCAGCCCCATCAACCACGACGGCATCGGCCTGTACTACGGGCTTTCCAACCCGTTCATGGCCACGCGCTACCACTCACTCACAGTCGACAAGGAGACGCTGGGGGATGATTTCACAGTGACGTCGTGGACCGATCGCGACGAACTCATGGGCATTCGCCACAAGACCAAGCCGATCGAGGGCGTTCAGTTCCACCCAGAAAGCTTTCTGACTGTTGAGGGAAGCCGGCTGATCGCCAATTTCCTCCGTCAGTAGCTCGGGCCAGCGGCTCGGTGTGACAGCGATACCGTTGGCGATTATCATCCGGTCATGACTCATCCAAGTATCAAACGCGCGCTCATCAGCGTCTATGACAAAACCGGTGTCGTCGATTTCGCCAGACGATTGCATCAGGATTTCGGCATCGAAATCATTTCCACCGGTGGTACGGCCAGCCTGCTCGAAGAATCCGGCGTGCCCGTCACCCCGGTCGAAGCCGTGACCGGATTCCCGGAGATGATGAACGGCCGGGTCAAGACGCTACACCCGAAGATTCACGCCGCACTCCTCGCGGACCGCGACAACCCCGAGCACATAAAGCAGTTGGCCGAGCAAGGCATCGAGCCGATCGACATGGTCGTGGTGAATCTCTACCCATTTGAGAAAACGATCGCAGAGCCAGACTGCACGTTCGAACAGGCGATCGAGATGATCGACATCGGCGGCCCCACCATGCTCCGATCCGCCGCGAAAAACCACAAGCATGTGTTGGTGATTTGTGACCCGGACCGGTTCGAGCCGGTGTTGGCCGTCTTGAGATCCGGAGATGCGGCTGATCTCGACGCCGCTCGTGTGGAAGGCGCGCTCCATGTTTTTTCCAGCACGTGCCACTACGACGGCAAGATCACTTCGTGGCTTGGTGCCCATATTCGCGGTAAGGGCAAGGCCCCGGGGTGGCTCTCACTCCAAAGCCGCGGCCAACTCCGCTACGGCGAAAACCCGCACCAAACCGGTGAATTGCAGGAGACGAACGGGAATACATTCGGGGAGTCAACCCTCATCCACACGAATACCGAGGCGGACAGCACGCTTTCTTACAACAACTACGCCGACGGACATGCCGCACTGGAGCTGTGCAAAGAACTGACTCGCGGCCTCTGCCGATCGGATGCCGGCGGAGCGTCCCGGCTGACACATGACGATCGGTCCGCGAAAGACAAGATCAACGCCTGCGCCTTTATCAAACACACCAACGCCTGCGGAGCGGCGATAGCTTCTGACCCGGTAGAGGCGTACCAAAAGGCGTACCTCGGAGACCCCAACGCGGCCATGGGCGGCATCCTGGCCTGCAGTTTTCCCGTCGACGCGGCTTTTTCCGAGGCGGTCATGGAAACCTATGCCCGATGGGGCAAGGAGGCCGGCGCAGGCGGATTCTTTATCGAGGTCTGGATCGCGCCCGCTTTTGACGAGGACGCCATCTCTGTCATTCGCTCCCGAAAGAAATGGGGCGAACGCGTCCGGCTCCTGGGCGTGGGCGATTTGGCAACCGCGCCAGAGGCCGACTCACTCGAATACAAAAGCCTCACGGGCGGTATGCTCGTGCAGGGGCGTGATCTGGTCGGGCTTAACGAAGCGGAGTGGAAGGTCGCTACCAAACGCACGCCGACAGATGCCGAGATGGCCGACCTGCGTCTGGCCTGGCTTGTGGGCAAGCACACCAAGAGCAACGCGATTACCCTCTGCAAAGATAGCGCGCTCATTGGTAATGGTGCCGGGCAGATGTCGCGGGTGATGAGTTGCCGGATCGCCGCTTGGCTCGCAAAGGAAAACGGCCACGCGGATCAACTGGCCGGGTCGGTGGCGTCGTCGGATGCGTTCTTTCCGTTCCCGGATGGACCAACCATCCTTATGGAATCAGGCGTCACGGCTATCATTCAACCGGGTGGCTCCAAACGCGATGGGGATACGATCCAGGCTTGCGATGAACGTGGCGTGGCGATGATTCTTACGGGGACGCGTCATTTCAGGCATTAGAACCATCGCGTACCTGGTGTGATGGAAGGCGTGTGTGAGACGTTCCGGCATACCGATAGCATGCCCTACGGATTGTATGAATGGCAAACGCGAGCTTTCCGGCGGACGATCGATGCAAGCACTCGTGAGGTCTCAGAAACATGAAACTCTATACCAAAGTGGGTGATGACGGCTCGACTTCACTCTTCGGGGGAAGTCGGGTTTCCAAGACCGACCTGCGCGTGGTCGCCTACGGCTGTGTGGATGAACTCAACGCGGCGTTGGGGGTGGCCGTTGGCACTTGCGAAGACGCCGAGATCAAGGCGTTTCTCCAACAAATCCAATCGGAACTTTTTGTCGTGGGGGCCGAACTCGCCACGCCGAGCACGGCGCAGCCTAGGACACAACTTGCCGAAGACCGCATCGCCGCGTTGGAGGGGTTGATCGACCGGTCCGACGAGGAATGTCCGCCGCTGACACAGTTCATCCTTCCGGGCGGCAGCCCGACCGCGGCCCACCTTCATCTTGCGCGTACCGTATGCCGACGAGCCGAACGAGCCACCGTCGAACTCGCTGCCAAGGAACCGGTGCGTAATGCCATCATGGTCTATTTGAACCGACTCGGAGATTTGTTGTTCGCCCTGGCACGGCTGGCAAACCATCGAGCCGGTATGCCGGATGTTCCTTGGACCGGTGCCGATGCCTAGAATATCCCCGTACCAAGGTACGCCAAAACTTTACTTGCAGTCGATCGTATGAGTAATAACCGGATGGATCACCCGAGCCCAACGATGTACTCATGAGTGTTGTTCGTATTCGTGAACCAAACGCCCTTCGCCCGCTTCAGGTCACCATGTTGTGCCTGTTGGGTATCACCGTCGCCGGTGGCTCCCTACTACTTAGCGCGGCCGAATCGACCCGGCTCGTCGACGGCGCGATCCCCTGGCATGAGCAATCGATGCTGCGGGCGCTGGTCCAGGTGCTCTGTCTCAATTACGACTGGCCGACGATCAACGCCGGCAGCGTCAAAATCTACATACTCGGGCTCGGCTCCGGGCTCGCGGTCACGGCGTTGGGGATTGCCCTGCTCGTGGGACGGCAGAGCGAGGAAGAAGCCGACGACGGCACAGTAATCGACGTCGTCGACACCATACATGAACGGGAAAAACGTCACTGGAACCCGCTCGTCGCGGCTAAACTGCTCGTCTTGTTATTCCTGCTCTGGTCATTCGCCAGCAGCCGTTGGTCGGCCGCGCCTGCGCTTGCGACGGGCGGATCGGTCTTGTTAGTGATTCACTTTCTATGGTCATTATCGCTGGGTGCCGGGTTGACTGCACCGGCCGCGAAACTGGGTTCTCGAATCCTGGTGGTCGTAGCCGGAGTCACGGCGGCGGTGGCGATTGTATACTTCTACGGTCGCAATCCGGTGATTCGTGCTAAGTTTCCGTTTGGCAACCCGCAGTTTCTCGCGGCCTGTTTGATCCCCGGTATGCTCCTCTCGCTGGCGCTGCTTATTGAAAACATAGGTCCCGCGGACACGGGCTCACGTCGCTCAAGGCTAATTGTTCTATTCGCACTGGGCGGCACAACACTCGCCCTGGCGTCTTGGGCATTTACCCTGGCGGACACACGCGGTGCCATGGTCGGGCTCGTGTTTGGTCTGCTCGTCATGTGGTTTTTCGCCGGACACGGTCGTGCAAAACTGATCCCGGTGGTTCTCACATTGGCGGTAGCAGCCGGAGGTTGGCTGTACTTTTCGTCACAAGCCCACGCTCCGTCTCCAACCGGACGTAGCACGACGCTTCGATTCCGCACCTACTCGTGGTCCTACGCGTGGCGCATGTTTCGTGAGCATCCGCTCACCGGTCACGGCCAAGGCGGGTACGTGCTCAAAGCCGACAGTTACGCGGTGGACGACGTGCTGGACGATCCCGAAGTATTCATCACGCGCATCGCCCACGCGCACAGTGAGTGGTTGGAGGTGCTGGCCGACCTCGGTGCCGTCGGGCTCGCCCTGCTACTCGCGGCACTGGGGTTCACGTTTGCCGCGGGACATGCGGCCCTACTAACCTGCGAAACAAGAGGGTCACGGTGGTGTCTGATCGGGCTCATGAGTTCCCTGGCGGCGTTGATCGCGGAGGAATGTGCCGGCGTCGGTCTGCGCGTGTCGGGCGTGCCCACGATCTACTACACGCTGATCGGTCTGATTTGGGCGTGTAGCGTACGAAGCGTGGGCGGCACGGCATGGCGATGGACAGCTCATCGTCGTGGCCGCATCTGCACCGGTGCCACGGCATTGCTCTTCGGGCTGGCCACGCTCGCGATGAGCCAACAAGACTGGTCGGCCGCCAGACACGGGTTTGAGGCCGAAGCCGCTTTCGCCAAGGGTGATGCCGATTCCGCTATCAAGTACGCGGCCCTCGCCACCACCCGGCTCAATCCGCAGCGAGCCCTTACGAATCTCTTTCGACTCAGCGAGGCCCACCTTCGAGCCGCACAAATGGATCAACGACGTGCGATGGACCGTGAGCAGCGAGCCCTATCCGCAACCCCGATCAAGACGCGGCTCGCCGCGTTGGCTCACGATGACTACACGAAGAGTAACGAAAACTGCCAGGCCGCCGCCGGAGCGCTCAAAATGCTCATCGAGCGTTCACCGGGCTACCTCAATCACGGGCACATCGAGTACCTCATCAATATCACTGAGGCCACAAACGCCAACGGGCTGTTACGCCTCCGAGCCGCGTTAACCGGTACCACCCCAGACGAAACCACGCTGGCTCAAGCGCAGGAACGCCACGGGCAATTTCTCAAAAGCGCCGCGGCCGCGGCGGAACGAGAATTGCGCCGACAACCTTTCGACACCACGATCGCGCTCAACTATGTGATCGCCATCCAAGAGCACGCCGATCTTACCAGGATACTTAATATTCTCGCGCGTCCGTTACGCCATCACCGTATCGGATCGGAATACGTGCGTTTCCTGGAGACGCTCTCTACACGTCCCAACTTCGACGACGCACTCCGCCCACTCGTCGAAAAAGTCGTTCGCGCCGTATCCGGGTCGGAGAAGGCGATGCAGGAACTGGTGATCGACGAACCGTGGACCCCCGAACGATTGCGGCTCGCGGCGACGGTCTGGTTCCTTCGAGGCGATTATAGCAAAGCACGCAGCGCACTCGAACTTGCCGTTCAGACCTACGGCACCGCCGACTCAACACGATCCCTTTCTCTCGCCAGCGCGTGGGCAGAGCTGGCCGACTGTCGATTTTTCGATAACCCCCTCCAGGCGAATGAAGCCATCGATGCGGCGCAAAAATCCATCGCGGCGGCACCGCCTTCACAACCGGGGCGAGAGTTGGTGGACACGGTGAACCGACGGCTTATCCCGTACTTGCTCGCCGCCGACAACGAAACGGCCGCGGTCGTGCTGCTAAAGGAAGAGGCCCCACCCGGCACGTCAGAAGATGCGGTTCGCTCGGAGCTTGGGGCGCGATACCGCCGGCTTTGCGAATCTCTCTTGGCCCGCCGTGAGGGTCAGTTACTCCGTAAACCGGTGGATGAACTCTTCCCGAAGATGCTCACCTGGAACCAACGGGCATTGGTGCTAAACCCCGGCGACCCGCTCGCACATCGCCTGGCTGCAGACATGGCCTTCCACGCCGGAGCACTGGACGAGGCCGCCAACCACCTGGAGATTGCCGTGTCGCGAGGCCTTCCGCTGGAGGACGCCAAGCAGTTTCTCTCTATCGCCCGTCAGCAACGGCCTCACTCCAAGCCGCTCGATGCCCTGTGGTCCAAATGGAAGTTGCAAGAGGCTCCCCGGGACGCTCCCGGGAGCTTCAGGTCGTCTCCTGATGCTTCCTGATGGCCTTCCCCCTGTTGCAGCCTGAATGTCTGAGCGGATAGTAGCCGTGGGTCAGCCCCGCTGCGGGACGCCGCCCACGGAAACCCTCTCGACATCACGCTGCCCCTGCCCCCATCCGGTGGTTAGCACGGATAGACACCTCACCAACGTCCATTCCGCTTGCCAGCGTTCGTATGATTGTGTCGGCAGTTTGCCGGGGGTAGAAAGTGGTCATACACTGGCCTCGTCACCTGACCGCTGGGCCGCAAGCATTGTGACGCGATGAAAACTTTCCACTTTCAATACACTCCGCACCTGGTCATCGCCGGTGCGATAGGCGTCGCCACACTCGTGGGTATGGCGCTTCCCCAACGTCAGGCCGCCCAACGAAGCAGGAGACTTGAATGGGGCCTCTATCAGATCCTCTGGTCACGAAAGTACTGCGATCAGATCACCGAGACCCTATCACGGCTGACCACAGGGCCGGACTACATCATGTTCTACCGTGATTTGCAGCGTCCCTACCCATGCCAACCCATTCAGTGCATCGTCGATCATGGGGCCACGCCCATTGTCTCCTTGGAACTCTACCACTGGCACCACCAGCAGGCGGAGTTGGCCTCCATCATCGCCGGTCAGTATGACAATGATTTTCGAGCGTGGGCACAGGCCGCAAAGGAACACGGTGTACGTGTGCTGTGGCGATTCGGCTTCGAGTTTAATGGGAACTGGTTTCCGTGGTCGCGCGATCCCACGGCGTATGTCCAAGCGTGGCGGCGCATCCATCGCGTTTTCAAGGAAACGGGAGCTACGAACGTTGAATGGGTGTGGGCACCGAACCTCGTGAGCTGCCCCGATACGCCTGACAACGACATGCACCGGTACTACCCCGGGGACCAGTACGTCGATTGGATAGGCGTAGACGGCTACAACTTCGGCGATCACCACGATCAATGGCACAAGTGGGAGTCATTCGAGACGCTGTTCGACGGAGTGCTGAACGACCTCACCAAGCATTATCCGAAAAAACCGTTGATGATCGCCGAGTTCGCCAGTGCGACCGGAAAGCCCCCACAGCGAGCGACTTGGATTCGCGAAGCATATCAGTACCTCAACACTCGCCCCGACGTTCGCGCCGTGGTGTGGTTTAACCTCAACAAGCAGAGAGAGGGCGAGCAGAACTGGCGTATCGACTCGTCCCCGGAATCGCTCGCAGCATTTAACGATACGTTCGCGTCCCCCCACTGAGCACTTGGCCAGTAGCACTCCGGCCAGCCCCAGAGACGCTCGCGCCACGGAGTGCAAGACGGGATCGGCGGGTGCCCCATTCTTTGCCCCAAGGCAAAGGGTGGGGGACGAAAACGGAAGCGATAATGATACGGTTAGAGAGCAGAATCTAGCGACAACGAAAACAGTAATGATTCGGGTGGCGAACGGGATCTTGCATGCAAAGTCCGCCTGCCTGTGCGAGTACGCACGCAGACAGGTCCCCCGCCAACGCCAAGCCGCCAATAGTGCCACACACCCACCGCCACGCGACCCGACTCAAGTCGGTTGCGTCGATCCAAAAAGGGGTCTACGCTCTTGTGGGCTTGCGTCGTTCCACGACACGGAAGAGTCGTCGACGCATGGTCATTACCGTCGCTGTGGCCCAAGGAGGGCACGAAGTACATGGATACCATCGCACACGATTCGCTCTCCTGCGGGTTGGAATACGGCGTCGTCCATCTTCCCAAACGACACGTGGTTTCTTTTCAACTTCGCATGCTCTCCGGTTGCTGTGCGGACCCCGCAGACCGCCTCGGCCTGGCGCGTCTCGTCGAGGAAACACTAGATAAGGGGACCGACCGACATTCCGGGCAGGAACTAAGCGACGCCTTCGACGCTATCGGCGCGGGGCGAAACAGCGGCACCGGCCGAGAAACCACCACGTTCACCTGCACGGTGCTACCGGAACACTTTGAACAAGCGGTAGCCCTGCACGCAGAGATGCTCCGGTCGGCTACCTTTCCTGAAGAGGCCGTCCGGGCGAACGTCGATCTTGCCAGACAAGAACTCATCGCCCTGGAAGATGATGCCCAGGGGCTCACGGACCGGATCATCAGCCGGCAGACGTACGGACCAATTCTCGGGCGTCACCCACTGGGCATCGAGGCAGCACTCAACACCATCACCCGCAAACACCTGGTCGAACACTGGACAACTCACTTTCATGCCGGAGCCATGCTTGTGTCTGTGGCCGGCCCGATAGAGCCGAAGCGGGTGGCCGAGGTGCTCCAGAATCATTTTGACGGGTTCGGCACCGACCGGCCCGGCCACCGTGAACCCATCGATGCCCGGTTTTCCCCCGGTGCCACCCACCATCATAAAGACCTCGAGCAGGAGCAAATCTCGTTATGCTTTCCGGGGGTCGATGCCACGCACCAAGACTTCCCCACTCAGCAAGTTCTGCTCGGCGTGCTCTCGGGCGGTATGAGCGGACGTCTCTTCACCGAAGTTCGGGAAAAACGAGGCCTGGTGTATTGGGTCGGTGCCTGGCAGGACACGCCGCGAGGTTTGGGGACTATCTTCCTTGGCGCTTCCACGACCCCAGACCGATGCGACGAGACCTTTGTGACGCTGCTGGCCGAGGTCGACCGTCTCTCCGACGACCTTGACCAAGAGGAACTGGATCGGGCGATCACAGGGATCGTCGCCAATCGAGAAACCCGCGGCGACAGCACCCGGGCGCGTGGCACAGAACTGGCGAACGATTTGTTTTTCTTCGGTCGCCCCATCCCCAACGAAGAAAAAATCGCCAAGGTGTCGGCGGTCACTGTCGACATGGTCAAGACCTACTTGGCGGATTACCCACGAGATCGGCTCTCCGTAGTGACACTCGGCCCACGACCGCTAGCAAAGGCGGCCGCAACCGAAACCAACGGCACCGCATAAGATGAGTAGGAATACGCGATGGAAGAGAACCAACGACTATGGTAACAGACCCGTACACAGTCCATACGCTTGACAACGGTCTGAAGATCGTGATTGAGACCATGCCGGATGTGCGAAGCGCCGCGGCCGGCTTTCTCGTACGCACGGGTGCCCGCGACGAAACACCTGAGTTGGCCGGGATCTCTCATTTTCTTGAGCACATGATGTTCAAAGGCACCAAGAAGCGAAGCTGGCGAGACATCACCGTCGACTTTGACAAAATGGGAAGCAGCTACAACGCCTTCACGAGCGAAGATCGGACGGTGTATTACGGCTGGGTGCGCCACGCCGACATCGACAAGCAGCTTGAATTACTCACGGACATGCTCCGTTCCACACTGCCACCCGACGAGTTCGACATGGAGAAGAACGTCATCCTGGAAGAGATCGCGATGGCCAAGGACAGCCTCGAACACCTCGCATTTGATTTTCTTCAGGAAAAGATTTTTGCCGGACACCCGCTCGCCTGGCCCATACTTGGATACGACAAGACCGTCTCCGCTCTGACTCGCGATCAGCTTTGGGCCTATTTCCAGAGACGATATGCGTCCGACCTGATGACCTGCGTCGTCGCGGGCAAGGTCGAGCCGAAGGCGGTCATGGCCACTGTCGAAGACCTTTGCGGTGATTGGGTGGCCTCAGGCCTGAACGATGGACGACAAACGCCTACTCTGTGCGGCGGCGTGGATAAACTCCCACTCGACCGATTCCACCAGCAGCTTGTCGCATTGACCTATCCATCGGTGGGTGCCGGCCACCCGCTCGCGGAAACGGCCGCGGCGATCGCTACGATTCTCGGCGACGACAACTCTCGATTCTATTGGAACATTATTCAAAAAGGGATTTCTCCGCGTGCCGGTGTCTACCACATGGAGTACACCGATTGCGGTGCGCTCATGCTTTACGGCACCTGTCAGCCGATGCGCATCGAGAAGCTAGTCGACGCCATGAGACAGGAAGCCCACCACCTGTGCCACGATGGCGTGGAACCGCACGAGTTGGATCGGGTGAAAAATAAACGAAGAACCAGCCTCGCTGTTGAATGCGAGACCCCCTATCACCGGCTCACGCAGCTCATGGATGATATGGAGTATTTCGGCGCACCGCGCAGTGTGGATCAGATGCTAGCTGATGTTGATGCCGTGTCCGTCGATTCGGTTCGGCAGTACCTACAGGAGTTCCCGATCAACGTGGACGGACACGTCACAAGTGCGGGACCGCGAGACTGGCCCGAGTCCGACTGACCGCACATGAGAGAATCAAGCGAAAAGGGAAAGACGACGTTATGACATCGGCCCCACTGGAAGTCAAAGTCATCTACGATGCCTCGGCCGGGCGCGGTCAGCGCGGCGCGGGCACCTCGCGTACCGGCGTCGCACGAACACGATGGCTTGCACTGGGTCTCATCAATGCAATCGTCGCCGGCGGCCTCTGCTACGGTACCTGGTGGCGTGTAGACCGCGATCTACTCGGACCCCATTTGATCATGCACAGCACCATCCCCGGTGTTGATCTTGAGTTGTTCTCCCAAATGCTTGGTCCCAACACAGCGGCCAAAAAAGCAACGAAGAACGTCCGTCCCGACAAACGAAGCGTACCGGCATCCAAGCCCGTCGCCGTCCCACCGAAGGTCAGCAAACCGGCCACCATCGATAGCCACACGATGCAACTCTGGGGGGCTGCTTATGCATGGCTCACGCTAGCCACCCTCGCCACGTGTGCGCTCACGTTGTCATCGGGATCGCTAATCGGGCGCTGGCGGGGTGAGTCGTTTCGCCAAACCGGAAAAATACTGACCGCATGTGCTCTGTTGGGCATGGTATTGGTGATTTACGCCACTCTAAGCAAGTATGGCATGAAATATCCGACAGCTCATCTACGCTGTGGGATGGCGGGATTAGGGGCAGTGTTCTTTTGCGTGGGTCTCGCCGTGTCGGGACGATTACGGGGTCTGGCTCGATTGGCTGCGGCCATGCTGTTCCTTTCGGCCTTTGGCAGCGTGGCCGGACTGTTCTTATGGTCCCGGCTCGATGCGGTTTCCCCCGACTACGCCACCACCACGTTCCTGCTGATCGTGTTCCTTATCCACTCAAGCTGGGCGTGGGTGCTGTGGCCCCTGTCTTCTCGCTTACCGCGATAACTGAAGGTGGACGAGGAGTCCTCTATCTACGCAGTGTCTTCGTGTAATCCTGACCTACATCCGAGACGATGCGATCGACCTTGGGGAATACGCCATCTCCGCCCATGTTGGTTGTCACAAGTATGGCGAAGTCTCGTTCCGGAGCGATCCACACGGACGCATACCACGAATTATTGGATCCGGTATGGTGCAAACAAGGCCCAGGTTTGTGTGTGCCGCGTTTGGCAGCCCACGGGCGCTTCAGCACTTTCCAACCCATCGCATACGCCTCACCAATCCCGGACGGCTTGCCCGCATGCAGCCGCTTGAACGTCGACGCTTTCAACAACGAAGTGTCTTCCCCGCGTGCCCCCTGAAGATGCACCCTGATGAACTTTGCCCAGTCTTCGATCGACGCATGGATGCTCCCGGCCGGTCCGATGGACGGCGGATTGTCGGCCATTGGACCCGGCGTAATCACGGTCCCATCAGCCTTGTGAGGCCAGGGGTCGGTCGGCGGTTCGTCCGCCCAGGGCACACCAAACCCGGCCGACTTCATACCCAACGGTTCAAACACCAACTCGCGAACGAGTTGCTCCCAGGGTTTTCCAGTGATGGTCTCGGCCATGTGCCCGGCAATGCCGTAACCAAAGTTTGAATAGACGAAACGCCCCCGCGGAATCACCGGCTCCTGCGACAACACGGGACGTGTCATCAAACGCCGCTCCTGTACCGGCGTACCCTTACGCATCCAGAGCCTATCCCACAGGCCCGGGACATTGGGTTCCGCGCTGATGCGCCCCCGGTGTTGAAGCAGCATTTCTATCGTCACATCAGCATAGGCCTCACGAGTCGTCCTTCCCAGATTGGGAAACGCACTGGCAATCGTTGTATCCCAGGAGAGTTCGCCCCGCTCCACAAGTACGCCAATCATCGTGGCCGTGATCGCCTTGGTGCATGACCCCAGATGCCAACGATCACCTCTAGCTGCGAGTGTCGCATCGCCGAGCTTTCTGACGCCGGTCACGCCCTGTGCGACGATGCCGTCACTCCTCACGACTACAGCGGCAACGGCCGGAAACCCTTCCCTGCGGCGTCCCTTTTCGAGCAGCACGGATAAATCGCGCACCACCGGAGCTTTCTCTTCGGCCCGAGTCACCTCCCCGCCGAAACAGGCCAGCCCCACGAAGCCAGTGACCAATACCGCACACCGATTCAATCTCATGGCTACCACTCCCCGCCCACCAAATACAACTAATCCGTGAGCCGAAAACTACCCGGGCTTTGTCATCGACATCGGATCGAGTGCCTTGTCCAGTTCTTCGTCGGAGAGGACTTTCTGTTCGCGCGCGACCTCGCGGACAGTCTTGCCCTTCCTGAATGCTTCCTTGGCGATGGCCGCGGCTTTGTCATAGCCGATCAATGGGGCGAGGCTGGTACACATCGCCAACGAACCCTCGATCAACTCCTTGCAGCGAGCCTCATTGGCACCAATACCGGAGACGCATTTGTCCGCGAACGCGCGAGCCGCCGATGCCAACAGCCGTACCGACTCCAGAAGGTTGTGCGCCATCACCGGCATGCCGATGTTAAGCTCAAAGTAACTCTCGCGGCAGCCGTGGGTAATGGCGGCGTCGTTACCGATCACCTGAGCGGCCACCTGAGCCACCATCTCGCTCATCACCGGGTTTACCTTACCGGGCATGATGCTGCTGCCGGGCTGTACCGCGGGGATGCTCAGCTCACCGATGCCGCATCGCGGTCCGCTACCCAGCAGGCGGATGTCGTTGCCGATTTTGTTGAGGCTGATCGCGATGGTTTTCATCTGCCCTCTCACCTCGCAGACGGCGTCCTTGGCGGCTTGGGCCTCGAAGTGATTCGCCGCCTCGACGAACTCGATACCCGTCGCTTTTGAGAGCGTATCGGCCATACGCGCACCGAACTCGGGATGCGTATTGATACCGGAACCCACGGCCGTTCCACCGATGGGCAGTTCACGCAACGCTCGCACGGCCTTGGTCGATCGCATCGCCGCGAGCTCAGCCTGACGCGCGTATCCGGAAAACTCCTGCCCCAAGCGTGCGGGCGTGGCATCCTGAAGATGCGTCCGTCCGATCTTGACGATCGTGTCAAACTCAACCGCTTTTTTCGCTAACGCACCGTGGAGGTGCTCGAGCGCAGGGATCAAGTCGTTGGTAATCGCGTCGGCCGCGGATACATGGATGGCCGTCGGAATCACATCGTTCGAAGACTGCCCCATGTTGACGTGATCGTTGGGGTGGACCGGTTCACGCGAGCCGATCGTACCGCCGGCGATCTCAATCGCCCGATTGCTAATCACCTCATTGGTGTTCATGTTGCTCGACGTACCGGAACCGGTCTGATAAATGTCGAGCACGAACTGATCGTCCAGCTTGCCGTCGATCACATCCTGCGCCGCCTTCACAATATAGCCGGACCGTTCCGGGTCGAGCTTGCCAAGATCGAGATTGACCTTGGCGGCAGATTGTTTAATCAACCCGAGCGCCCTGATGAAACGGCGGCCAAACCGATAGCCGCTGATCGGAAAGTTCTCCACAGCCCGCTGGGTCTGCGCGCCCCAGTAGGCACCGCTCGGCACGGTCATTTCGCCCATGCTATCCTTTTCAATTCGTGTCTCACCGCTCATTGGGGGAACCTCCTTCGGTGTTGTGAGTTTCTGTCGGTCATCGGGCCATCGTGAACGCCCATCGGAACTCTAACGTACTATTCGGAAACTGGGTAGCACGTCAGGTGCCAACAATTTCGCAAAAGCCGTAGCGTCGCGACTGTCGCCGGGGCGATCAAGCGGTAGAATCCCCGTCACATGGATGTGGTCGTGGCCGACAATCTGGTAAAAGTGTTTCCGACACCGGAGGGCGTGGAGAAACGCGCCGTCGACGGGTTGAGCTTTTCCGTCGGTGCAGGGCAGATCTACGGGCTGCTCGGTCCCAACGGAGCCGGTAAGACCACCACGCTGCGGCTCCTCAGCGGCCTAATGGCTCCCACGAGCGGTACGGCCCGGCTCGGCGGGTTCGATGTCTCAGATCAGCCGACGGAGGTCAAGCGTATCCTCGGCTTCTTGACGGCCAACACGGGGCTTTACCAGCGGCTCACCGCGCGGGAGCTATTGACCTACTTCGGACAGCTCCACGGTCGAAAAAACGTTGCGGCCGCCGAACGGGCCCGCGAGCTGATCGACCTTCTCGGTATCGGCAGCTTTGCCGATCTTCGATGCGGGGCGCTCTCCACGGGGCAGAAACAGCGGGTCAACATTGCCCGAGCCCTGGTCGCGGACCCGCCGATTCTGATTATGGATGAACCGACGCTCGGGCTCGACGTGCTCAGTAACCGGGTCATCCTCGAATACATCCGCCGGCAACGCGACGCCGGAAAAACCATCATCCTCTCCACCCACTATCTCGACGAGGCGGAGGATATGTGTGACCACATCGGCCTGCTCCACGATGGTGCCCTCGTCGCCGAGGGCACACTCGAATCGCTGCGATCGCAAAGTGGGCAGCAACGCCTGAGCGATATTTTCCTCAAAATCATTCACGCCGATGAGCAGGTGGAGACGCTGGTCTCATGAGTGCCCGCCACCGCATTCACACGATCTACGGTAAGGAGCTGGTCGACATCATGCGCGATCGACGCACGCTCATCGCGATGATCCTCGTCCCCATTGTGCTTTACCCGCTTTTGATGCTCGGCTCGATCCAGGCCGTAACATATCAGACCGATGCCATGGCCCAAGAGGAGATCAGCATCGGCGTCATCAACGACGACCATCGACGTATGTTGCAAGAGTTCATCGGACGTGACCGGATCTTGTCGGAAGAACTGCAAGACGCGTCTCCCTCACCCGAGAAAGCATCAGCCCCTCCCCGCCCATTAAGCGATGCCAAGATCTGGGTGTTTGATTCGCGAGCGGAGCTTGAAGCCGCCATCCAAGAAAGGCGGGTCAACGTCGGAGTCGTGTTCGGCGGCTCGTCGCTTGTCTACCCGGAGGATTACAGCGCGACACTCGACGTGGACCTGCTGGCCGACACGGAGGAGGTCCGCAGTGATTTCGCAGCGGCCCGCGTGCGTGATATGATCGTTCGCGTCAGCCAGCGCCTACTGCAAGAACGCCTCCGCCAGCAGCGACTCCCCGAAACGTTCCTGAAACCGTTTGACGTGGCGACAACGAACCTCTCCGCGCCGCCGTCCATCCTGGGGCAAATCCTTCCGCTGATCCTCGTGCTGATGACCATTACCGGTGCGATCTATCCGGCGATTGACCTTACGGCCGGTGAACGTGAACGCGGCACACTCGAATCGCTCATGGTATGCCCCGTACCGATTATCGATCTGGTGGTCGGCAAGTTTCTCGTCGTCACGACCGTCGCTATCATGGGGGCCACGCTCAACCTCGCCAGTGTCACGGCCACGGTCTATTTCGGCGGATTCGATAAAGTTATCGCCCAGACCGGCGGAAGCCTGCCGCTGACACAAATGCTTTTTATCTTGCTTAGTTTGATCCCTTTTGCCGTACTGATGTCCGCGATCATGATGGCCGTATGCAGCTACGCGCGAACCTTCAAAGAAGCCCAAAACTATGTCACGCCGGTCATCATGGCCGTCTTGATTCCCGGGGGCATCGCGGCTCTGCCTGCCACGCAACTCAGCGGGATCATGTTGGTCATGCCCGTCGGGAACATGGTGCTTCTTTCTCGCGAGTTTCTTCTCGGAGCGACCGTACCCCTCGGGTCTATCGCGATGGTGCTGCTCTCCACCACACTCTATGCCGCCGCAGCCGTCGCTGTCGCCGCCGGCATCTTCGGACGAGAGTCCGTGGTGTTCTCCGACGCTGGTTCGCTCAAGGGCGTGTTCAACCGCGTGCTCATCAAACCGTCTCGATTACCGAGCGTCTCCATGTCGCTCTTGGTCATAGCGCTGTTATTCCCCGCGTGGTTTTACGTGCAGTCCGCCCTCTCTCCGAGTGTCGATGAGGATACCGGTGATCTGTTCACCGACACGGCTCGACTCATGCCGCTGCTCTTTGTCTTCTTGCCGGCCGCCGTCGTGATGTACTGGAGGGTCGATCTCCGAGACGCGTTCGCGCTTCGTCTTCCGTCGGCTCGCTACTGCCTTGCGGCGGTCATCATTGGCCTCACCGCGTGGATCCCTGCTGAGGAGCTGAACGTATGCCAGGCCAAGCTCATCGGCGCGCCGGAAGCCATTTTGAAAAACTTCGCGATGATGCAGGCGTCCGTCGGTGACATGCCTCTGGGAACGGCGATTCTAGTGCTGGCTATCGTTCCGGCGATCTGCGAGGAGCTCCTGTTTCGCGGGTTGCTGCTATCCGGATTATCCTCGGCCTCACGCAAATGGACCGCCATCATCACATCCGCCGCGATGTTCGGCGTGTTCCATTTTATTCTGTTTCGTTTTCCGGTAACGGCCGGGCTTGGCGTGCTGCTCGCGTTGCTCTGCTGGAACTCCCGCTCCATCCTGCCGGCGATCATCGCGCACTTGCTGCACAACAGCATTGGTGTATACACTGCCCTGCATCCAGACTGGCGACGATCAATAGGCATCCCCGAAAGCGACGAAACCTGGACGCATCTACCCATGCCCGTCATCGTGGTTGGCTGCACGATCTTCCTGGCCGGCATCGCTCTGGCGATCCTACCGACACGCAACACCGCCGACACCCACGCCGGCTCCACAGAACGTGTCGGCTAACCGATCTCGCCGTCACTCGATGATCGTGCTACGGCTTCACCAGTTTTTTCACATAGGTCTTATTTACAATTTTCCACGAGCCGGACAACTTGAACAGCGTCAGAAACTCGGTGTAGTTCCACTTGTCATATACGAACTGAAACTTGACCGTCGCCATTTTGCCGCCCACGATATCGACAGAAAGCACTTTTGAAGACGAATGCTTCGCCTTGACGCGCGTCCACCAATCGATGGCCGTACCAATCGGTGTCACCGTGATCGCATCTGCGCCGCCGACATGCCGCACATGCTTCATATCCCCGGAGACCACATCCCACGCCAACTCGATCGACTTTCGATCCGCACCAATCACACCCTGGTAATACAGATCGACCGTCTTTCGGATGGCCGCGTCGTCCCCACCGCCTACCGCACCTTCCCCCCCTCGAACATTATCCCAGGCTACGAATCCCACAAATACCGCGGCGGCTACCCCCGCCAGCCACACGGATGATCTCATTCGCATATCGTACACCTCCCGTACCGTTAGTCATGAACCGCCATACATCCAACAACCCGAAGTATACCGATTGGGTTCAACGCTGGCGAGTTCCCCGGAGGGTCACTTGGAGTACATACGAAAACATGATGTCCCCCACGCCGCAGTGCACTATTCGAAGACGACGGTCTTATGGTCGCTAACGAGTATTTTGTCCTGCACATGCAATCTTACAGCCCGAGCCAGCACCACTCGTTCCAGATCGCGCCCTTTCCGAATCAGGTCTTCGACCGTATCTCGATGCCCCACTTCGAGCGTCGCCTGGGCGATAATCGGCCCCTCATCAAGCACATCCGTCACGTAGTGACTCGTCGCACCGATGATTTTGACGCCCCGTTCAAACGCCTGATGATAGGGCTTTCGTCCTGCAAACGCCGGAAGGAAACTGTGGTGAATGTTGATGATACGCTCCGGGTAGCGAGCCACGAAGGACGGTGAAAGAATCTGCATGTACCGGGCGAGTACGATAAAATCCACCGCATCCGCTTCCAGCAAACGTACCAGCTCAGCCTCCTGCGCCGACTTGGTCTCTGAGGTAACGGGGAGGTAATGAAACGGTATACCAAACGCTTCGACGTCGCGCTGCCAGTCCCTGTGGTTGCTCGCCACAAAAGACACCTCGACCTCCAGCTCACCCGTTTTCCATCTCCAGAGTAAATCGTTGAGACAATGGGTTTCGCGGCTCAGGAACATCGCCATTCGTTTCTTTCGCATCCCCCAATCCATACGCCATCGCATCTCCAGCGATTCCGCCAGAGGGGTCCACGCAGGCTCAAAGGTGCCACTGTCCAGGTCAAAGCCGTCAAGCTCGATCTCCACCCGCATAAAGAAATGGCCACACGTCGGGTCCGTGTGTTGTTCTGCATCGAGTACGTTGCCGTGATGATCGGCGATGAATCCGGCCACCGCGGCGATGATCCCACGGCCGTCGGGACAGGCGATCAAGAGTCGCGCCCTGGCAGGTGACATGCTACCTCACACTCCATACAAGCAAGCTCATTTCGCACCACACGCTACCGGGGCCGAATCGCAAAACTCACACGTCCCGCTTCCACCGTAATCGAGTCTATGGAAAATGCACGATCACCGTTTGGCCAAACAAACCAATTGGGACGGCGCAGTCCCCCAAGCAGCTCATCGACGGATTGCACGTCCGGCAATAGTGATTCCACGGGCACTCGTGGCTCGTCGCTACGCCCCTGTGTGCTCGAAGGGGACACCGGAGTCTCAGGCCGTCCCCAGGATAACACCGCTCGGGGAATCGGAAGCGCGCCGGCAGCCGGCTCCACGAGGCGAATGGTCACCGTGTCACCATCATCCGACAGACTGCACCGAATACCCGCACTGAGGATGGCCAGCCAGCCGCTCCGATCCACCAAAGCACCAATTCGTATCAGTCCCGCCTCGAAGTGAATGGCCGGATCACGCACCTCAACCGACTCGCTCCGTGGCCACCATGACGGTGTGGCCGCCAACCAATGGTTCACTTCATCCTCATGCAGAACCAGATCGAATGGCTTCCGCCGAACGAGCGCGTCTCCAAATTCATCGGCACGGCGCGTCGCGCTTCGCCTGGCCGCTCGCCTCCCACTCTGATCCAGCGTTACCGGGGAATACCAACCGGGTTTATGCTGAAACGCCATCCACAAGGTCAGCGTCAGTACCGGTGCTAGGATCAGCACCACCAGGCGCGAACGACGCCACTCTCTTCGCAACCGTGCTCGCCAACGTTTTTTCGACACAAGAGGATTTCCATCGTGACGGCGTGCGGAAGGCAACGCTCGTTATGGTTCCGTCAAGCCAATTGACCCGACTCACTCACACACCCTACAATCATCGCGTCGCCCTTGGAAGAACCCCGCAGGGCAGACGGGCCAAGGAGACACCATTGTTTACGCGAATCACCGGCTTGCTCATCGTACCCATCTGGTTCGCCGCGATGGGTTGGCTCGTCATGCATGACGTGTGGCCACGCCTCGCCGCCCACGATCCGCCACCACTCACAATCACAAATTGGCTCAAAACTGACGGGAAACAGTCCCAATATGATATTCTTGACACCTACGGCCACTCCATGGGGTCCATCTGGTCCACCTTCATGATCGATGAAGGGGTCTCCGCTACTCGTGACGACTACGCCTACATCGAGAGATTTCCCCTCCCTGTCACCCCGCTGGCGGTTTCCGTGACCTCGGTCTTTACCGCTACCGGTCAGCTCGATGAGTTCAGCGTGAGGCTAGATAACTTCGCAGGCGAGCTGACGCTGCACGGTGAGCGGTTTCATTCGTCGTTCTCCTTCACGCTGGACGGGAGCGTGGCCGGTCGAAACATCCAAACTCGATTCAAGCTGCCGCTGACCGAGGCCGGGCTACTCACCAGTGCCTTTCAACCTTTTTCTCAGCTTGCAAACTTATCCGTTGGTCAGACATGGCGGATGCAGACGTACAACCCGATCGCCGCCGTAACGGGTATGGGCGAACGGTTCCTGGACATGCTCGTCACCGTCACCAGCCGTGAGAAGCGGATTACCGAATCCGGGCTGCGTGATTGCTACATGGTCGAATCAAAATATGCCAAAGCGTGGATCGACGAAAACGGCGTCGTCCACGAGCAGGAGATCGACCTACCCGTGGTTGGAAAGATGCGGATTGTGCGCAGGGCGGAGTACGATGAGCAAGCCCGAAGGGACACCAAAAAAGCCAGTGCCCACCTCAGGAGTAGGCCATAGTGACAACGCCCCGTGAGGAAGCCGGTATCTCGTTAACCTCCGTATGCAAGTCATACGGCGATAAAGTGGCGGTACGCGATCTGACCTTGGACATTCGCCCGGGTGAACTGTTTGCCTTCCTCGGTCCCAACGGGGCCGGCAAAACGACCACGATCAAGATGATCGTCGGACTACTTCAGCCCGATCGGGGCAGCGTTACGGTTTGCGGACACCCCATCAGCACTCACCATGTCGCCGCCAAGGCCAAGCTCGCCTACGTCCCCGACCAACCATTCATCTATGAAAAGCTCACAGGACGTGAGTTTCTCTATTTTGTTTCCGAGTTATACGGAATGAGCACCGCGCATCGTGAGGATATTTTCCAACGGCTGATACCGGCGTTGGACATCGGTGAATTCTTGGACCAACTGACTGAGAATTATAGCCACGGTATGAAGCAACGTGTCGTGCTCGCAGCCGCGCTGCTACATGAGCCGAACGTGCTCGTCATCGACGAACCGATGGTGGGTCTTGATCCACGGACCGTCCGTGTAGTGAAAGACTTGTTCCTGAACCACACGCAACAGGGCGGCTGCGTCTTTATGAGCACCCACACACTCGACATCGTCGAGGCAGTGGCCGACCGCATCGGCATTATCAATCATGGTGAACTCGTGGCCGTAGGCACGCTTGACGAATTACGAAGCGAAGCCCAACGCCAGCATTCTCTGGAAACAATTTTTCTGGAACTCACCGAGACCACCGAAGATGCCTAGCCACACCCACACGAGCCGACAGCGTGTCCTGCTCGGACTGCTCCTTCGGACGAAAACGCGCGGCCTCTACAACCGCCTCTACTTCGCCGTCGACGGGGCCCCCGTGCGTATGAGTGCCGCAGCCATGCTCATCGGCGTCGTCTGGATCGGCTTGTATTTCTTGTTCACTACGGTCTTCGCTCAGATCAACCGCACGCCGCTGGAGGCCACCGTCGCCATACCGATGGTGTTCAACTTTTTTTTCCTGGCGATGTTGGTCATGCTCACGCTGTCAAACGCCATTATCTCTTACACCACGCTATTCAGCCGTAACGAGACCGCCTACCTGCTCACAACGCCACTCATACCGCAAGATGTTGTGACGCTGAAGTATCTCGAAACCCTGGCGCTGTCCAGTTGGTCGCTGATCCTGCTCGGTCTACCGCTGATGATGGCGATGGGCAACGAAACAGGAGACAAACTGTTCTATCTGCTTTTTATCGCGTTTTTTCTCGCCTTCATCCCCATTCCCGGAGCGATCGGTTTGGCCTTGGCATGGTGCGCCGCACGTTTCTTCCCACGAAAAGCAGCCCGTTGGGTCGCGTTGATGGTCGGCGTCGCGGGAGCCATCCTCTTCATCTCCGTCGTACGCAGCATCCAAGGAGGTCACACAGAGGCGGAACTCTGGTTGCGCGGTTTTCTCAAGCGGATGAGCTTCGTCGAGTCCGCCTTGCTCCCGAACAACTGGGTCACCAAAGGCATCGACCATGCGCTGTACCATCAGTTTTCCGAAGCCTTGCTCTATCTCGGAGTCACATTGTCAAACGCTTTGTTTCTCAGTTGGCTGGCCGTGCTCATGGTGTCCAGACATTTCGACCGGGCCCTCGACCGCGCCACCGCTGGTCGTTCCGCCGGAAGACGACCGGCCGCCCCGGCTTCCGGAGGACTCCCCGGATGGCTATTCGTATACCTGCCACGGCCGCTGAGACTCATCGCCGCCAAGGATTTGCGTACGTTCCTTCGAGATCCGCTCCAGTGGACCCAATTGGTGATTCTGTTCGGCTTGCTGACGCTCTATCTGACGAACATGCCCACGCTTCGTTTGGAGTTCGGCACGACGAGTTGGTTCCTCGCCATACCGTTCCTTAATCTCTGTGCGGTAAGCCTGATGCTCGCGACGTTCACCTGCCGTTTTGTCTTTCCATTGGTCTCTCTAGAGGGACAACAACTCTGGCTTATCGGCGTGTTACCCATTGATCGAGGACGTTTTCTTCTTGCCAAGTTTGCCTTTTCAATGACCGTCACCACCGCCGTGGCCGTCGCCGCGATGACACTCTCCGCCGCCATGCTGGAGCTCTCGCTTGCCTGGACATTCGTTCATCTCTTGGTGACGGTCTCGATTTGTTGCGGATTGTGCGGCTTAGCTGTGGGGCTCGGCGCACGCCTGCCTACGTTTGACCAACCCAATGCGGCACGCATTGCAAACGGCGTCGGTGGTACGATCAACCTCCTGGCCTCCGTGGCGCTCGTAACCCTCACCCTAACCGGTGTGGGGTTGGCCACCTATCGCACTACGGTTCGCCCGCAAACGCAGCACCCCGAGCTGTCCGTCTTACTGCTATGTCTCGCCTCTGCGGGGGTCAGCGTGGTACTGGGAGTGGTCGCACTACGACTTGGTGCTAGACATTTTTCCCGGGCGGAAGTGTAAGATCGAGAGGGTCCATCAGCGTTTGGGTGGCGTGCCCGACCTCATCCTGCGCCCGCGCGGTGTCAAACCATCCCAAAGAGTTCCTCACTCCCGATAACATCACGTGCGATTCGCCCGGTGCGGGCATCGGCCCGACGATTGACTCAACCCGCTTCTGTTTGCCTATGATACTGCGAGGGGAAGGTCATGGTACTGAGATATCGAGACGGCAACATTGACCGGCGTCGCGTGAACCGGGACCACACGGGTGCCGAGCGTACAGACACGTTCATACCGCCCGTAGACCGAGAAGCCATCTTTCGCGAACTCATCCTTCAGGAAGTGCGGTATGGCCGTTTGAATAAGGCGTCGAGAGCTCGCATCGTGCGGTATGCGTGCGGTATGGGGCTATCGGCTACGCAAGCCGGGAAGCTGATCCACACCTGTCAGGAGGAAGTAGCCCGCGAACGACGGTCATCACAGACGCCGCATCAGCTCACGCTCGTTCGGGCCGAACCACGACGATCGCGCCGCGGCTCCGGTTTACTCGCGTGCCTCATCATCATGACCGCCGCTGTCGTTTTCGCCTTGCTCCGCCAGCGCCTGTGGTAGTCACCAAGCCGAGCCCTCCGTCTTCGCAGGGGGAGGGCGTTTCATTGTGGCGACGGGTACCCCATGATTCGGGTACTCCCAAAAGGCGGGGAATGGACTTTGCTTGCTGGACACCATTCGCCAGCCGAGTCATTATCGCCTCCGTTTTCGTCCAGCGTGTGTTACGAGGGGGGACTGTCGCGGTCGACACCGATTTCGAGTACGCGGTGCGCAAGACGTCGATGGGCACCGACCAAATCCTTGCACACTAACTCGATGCGTTTGTTCAGCTCCCGTCGCTCACGGATGGCCGTACGCACGAGGCTTCGCATGCGATGATACTTAACGGCGTGCTCCCGGCGAATGTGTTGTCCGGTAATGGCCTGCTGCGCCGACTCCAATAGCTGCGACACAGGGAAGGGTTTCGTAAACAGATCACGAACACCCAGACGCAGTGCCGCGATTGCCTCTTCTGTACTCGGAGCGTCGGCCAGCAACACGACGGGGCGATGACTGAGCGACATCAGATGCTCAGACAACTCCAACCCGCTGGCATCTTCCAGTTCCAACTCGGCCACCACCAGATCGTGTGGGTCCACCACCTCCACATCGAGACATGACTCCGCACTGTCCACGCAGGTGATGTGCGCATCGAATCGATCGCTCATAGCCGCAACCAGAATCTCCAGAACTTCGGAATCCGGTTCGACCAGCATAATCTTGGGCGTGCGTGTCGGCATACGTCCCGAGGGGCCTCCGTCCCCGGAGCTCCAAGCAGGAGCCCGCCATCGCGACTACGGACTGTGGGGTCCATATTCGGAGGTGAACTCCGACTAGCGGACCCGGCAGCTCGACTCTCGACGGCTACGATTGTGCGGGCATAGTGAGCAGGACTTTGGTGCCATATCCTGGCACGGAGTCGATGCGCAACCGTCCCTGATTGATCTCCGCGAGACGATACGCTCGCGACAGACCAAGACCGCGTCCCCTACCTGCGGGGCGATCTGAGAAGAACGGGTCCAAAGCATGCGCCAACACTTCGCGGCTCATACCCGGCCCGTTGTCCTCGACAACGATCCGGACAGTTTCATCGGATAGACGGGAAGGTGAGTTAATTTTGATGCGGACGGACTCCGTTCCGGATGCCTCCACCGCATTTGAAATGACCGCATCCAGGATGTCCCGGAGATGAAGGGGATCTGCGTAAACCTGCACTTTCGGGTCTCTCATCGAGACGATGATCTGGCCCGGAGAGAGCCCAAATCCATCCTCACAGTGCTGGCGACGCAATTCCAGAAGTTCAAATAACGAGAGGGCCACGGGCTCGGGCGCGTTCGGTTTGGCGAACGCCATAAGGTCGCTCACGATCCCGGAAGCCCGCTTGGTGTGTTCCACAATCGTATCAAGGCCTTTCCGCCGCTCAGGATCATCGCATCGCTGAAGTTCCAACTGCGCGCGTCCCGAAATCACGGAAAGTGGATTATTCAGTTCGTGGGCCGCCCCGGCCGCCATGGCCGCGGTCATCGACACGGAACGCATGTGCAGAAGCTCCTCCTGGGCACCACGGAGCTTGCGATTCAGCTCGACGAGTTCCTCCATTGTGCGATCCGACTCCATTCGCTTCCTGGCGGACCCAATCGCTGCCCCAAAGGCCATGGCGACCCCCTCGACATCACCCTCTCGACTGCCCAACGCCTTGATCTGCGTCTCGTCGCTCGCCACTACCAATGCCCCCACGGCATCGGACCCACAGGATATCGGAAGGCGCCACCTCGGACGAGTGCTCTCGGGCAATCCGCACCGACTCCAGACGCTGGCGTCCAAATCATTCCCCGGAACAAATCCGCCACACGCAGCGTTCGCGCTGGAGGCTATCTCTCCCAGGTCGCCGATTTCGACATACAATCGTTCGCAGCTATCACGGTCCGTGCGCATCACCGCCGCATGCACGGCGCGGCCGTTTTGTTCTCCCCAATAGAGGATGGCACCATCCGTGGACAGCAATTGCCGCACCGACAACACACACGCCGCGCAGACATCCGCCGCAGATTCCGCATGGAAAGACGAACGGTGGAAGCTGTACAGCGCATCCAGAACACGCAGACCCGACTGCAACCCCCGGTTGTCTGCGATCAGCTTGGCATTGGTCTGGCTCAAACGTCGGTTGGCGTCAAACAACGCCTCAACCGAAACGCTCGCACTATCCGGCCCCGACAGGTCAAACATGGACACGATGGGATCAACACGCGACGGAAGGGCTTGCATCACGCGCGCCACCAGCTTGTCATCAAGCCGTGACTCCGCGGTTCTCGCACCCAAACCAGCCCTCGAAGTGTACCCTGAATAACCAATACCCCGCAAACGTACCAGTTCGTCCGCGGCATGAACCAGAC